>CABSJL010000016.1 GCA_902478055.1 uncultured Veillonella sp.
AACCAGGGACCGACCGGTTATGAGCCGGTTGCTCTACCCCTGAGCTATAGGCCCACAGTTAGTTTCTAGCTTATTAATTATACCGAATAGCCTAACTATTAGTCAAGATATCTAGTCTACGACTGTTTCATCAACATAAAACGGTGAATCATATTATCTTCGTTAAATACACCCTTTGTAGCTAATGTAGTAGTCTGGCTATCTGTAGATTTAATCCCTCTCGCACTCATACAACTATGAGAAGATGTAATATGAACAATAACATCCTCTGACCCCGTAGCTAGTGAAATCACTTCAGCTATATCTTCTCCAATTTTTTCTTGTAATTGCAATCGTTTGCAACACATTTCAGCAATGCGAGGTATTTTAGATAAGCCAATAACACGACCTTTAGGAATATAGCCAATGCTAATACTCATATCATACATCAAAGCCATATGGTGTTCGCAATGAGAAAAACACGTAATATCCTTTACTACAACCATTTGATTTGTATCAACTTCAAAGGTCTTACCATACATCTCTGCAATCTCAGCATTCGTATACTGAATCCCTTCGTATACCTCTGCCATCATTTGAGCTACACGCTTAGGCGTTTCTACTAAACCTTCACGATTAGGGTCCTCCCCCAAGGCTTCTAGCAATTGATATACAAGTGATTCTATTTTTTCTGTATCCATATGTTCCCCTTTATATCAAGGTGTCATCATATCATAATGTATCATACTGCATAAAAAAACACTCGATACTCTACCTACACCCTAACTATACTATACACCTTTCGCATCAGGATCCCATACAAATTTATGAATCTGTAATTGGAATCGTACATTTTGTAGATTATGTTCTTTCATATAATCAATAATGGCAGCTGCCTCTATTTTTCCCCACACTGGTGATACATAGATTTGAGCCTTTGTAGGATATTGATTAATCATATGACGCATACAGTCTAAATCCTCTACGGAACCTACTACAAATTTAATTAAATCCTGTTCCCTAGAAACTTTGAATATATCTAAATTCATAGATTTCTCAGCTAAAGAGGACGGTGTTTTATAATCGTAGGTAAACCACACATTTTCTCGGTGAAAGCTCGGTATAATCGTACCATTTGTTTCAATATTGAAATCGTAAAGACTTTCACTATCTAATACGTCTTGAGCATCTTCAGATACATTATTTTCCGTAGTCGATTTTTTATCAGCACACGGTTTATCCTCTAATTTAGCAGATTTACGACGATTTAATTCATCGATTAGCTCCACCACAGCAGCTTCTTGTAATAGTGGCTCACCACCCGTAATGGTAATTCGATGATTGCCTAAACTTTCAATAACATCAGCCACCTCTCGGACGGTCATGTCTGTGAAAGTACTATCAATGCCATAACTATAGGTAGTATCGCAATATGAACAGCGTATATTGCAATCATGAAGGCGTAAGAATGTGGTTAATAGCCCTTGACGACTTCCTTCACCATCAATAGAAGCGAAGATTTCAATCACGTTCATAAATAGCTGTGTTCCCTTCAGACTCTTGAACCTCTACTTTGAAACATTTAGGCCCCAACTCATCAGCAATCCATTTTGCCATGTTTTCAGCAGTAGGATTAATATCGCCTAATACATCATTGATATGACGATGATCTAAGCGGCCATGTATTTTTTCTTTAATAATGGTAAAGTCGATGACCATGCCATTATGGTCTAACTCTTCAGAACGAGCATGAACCGTAATAATCCAATTATGTCCATGTAGATTTTGACATTTGCTTGGATAATCTAATTTCAATTGGTGAGACGCACTCACCTCTAATCGTTTTGTAACTGTAAACATTATATCTCCTAAATATTATATGAACTTTAATATATTATATGCACTTTAATATTTGCTATGTATTACATTAAAAGGCTTTAACGTACTCTTATTACTTACGTTTACTATCTTTAATTATATCACAAAAGGGTTGCAACACAGCACAATAGCACTGTATTACAACCCTTAAGAGATTCAACCTCTTATAAGAAGTCTTTAATTTTATCGCGTTTACCACGATTGCGCAATTTAGTAAGCGCTTTACCTTCGATTTGACGGATACGTTCACGAGTTACATTGAAATGTTGACCTACTTCTTCCAATGTACGTGGTTTACCATCTTTCAAACCAAAACGCAAGATCAATACTTGTTGCTCACGGTCAGTTAAGCATGTAAATACATCTTCAATTTGTTCTTGTAATAAGATATAGCTAGCTGCATCATCTGGAGCAATAGCATCTTGGTCTTCAATGAAGTCTCCCAAGTGAGAGTCTTCCTCTTCACCAATTGGAGTTTCCAATGATACTGGTTCTTGTGCGATTTTTTGAATTTCACGCACACGCTCTACCGTAATCCCCATACCTTCTGCAATTTCCTCTGGTAATGGTTCACGACCTTTATCTTGCAACAATTGTCGGGAAATACGAATCAATTTATTGATTGTTTCTACCATATGTACTGGAATACGAATTGTACGAGCTTGGTCCGCAATAGCACGAGTAATGGCTTGACGAATCCACCATGTAGCATATGTGGAGAATTTATAACCCTTTGTATAGTCGAACTTATCTACAGCTTTAATAAGGCCCAAGTTACCTTCTTGAATCAAGTCCAAGAATAACATACCACGACCTACATAGCGTTTTGCAATACTTACTACTAGGCGCAAGTTAGCATCTACCAATTTTTTCTTAGCCTTTTTGGCAAGTTGAACGTCTTTATATGTAGCATCTTCTGCTGCGCCAGCTTCAATTTGCTTAGCTAAAACAATTTCCTCATCAGCGGAAAGCAATGGAACACGACCGATTTCTTTGAGGTACATACGCACTGGATCATCAATGTTAACGCCAGAGTCTACGCTTAAATCGATGGAGATATTCTTTTCACTAGAAGTATCCTCTTCATCCTCTTCTTCTGGCTCTATTGGATTAGCATCAGCGTCCTCACCGTCGATATCAGCCACTACTTCAATATTTAACTTACCAAATGTAGTATAAATATCATCTAATTGTTCTGCAGTAAGATCAGTCTGCTCATGAAGAGCATCTGAAATCTCTGATTGTGTCAACACACCGGTTTTCCGGCCTTTTTCAAGAAGTTGTTCAACAATCTCCTCTATTTGACTTTTTTGTACTTTCTTAGCCACAGCGCTCTCCTTTTTACATTATATTACTTAGACCATTCTCTAATTAAGTTCTGTATTTCCTGACACTTATGTAATTCGCTAATAAATGTCGAATCTCCTGCCCGTTTTAGTTGATCCGCCATAATTGAATGCGCTTTATACTGTTCACGCAATGAATGAAGCCTTATCTTGCGGATTAATCCAGGCACTTGCACCTTATATTCATCGTCACTCATAACAACCAATCTAGAGTAAATATCATACTCCGATGGGGATAAAACAGACTGAATGGTAGTATCATCTAGACGACCTTCTTGTTTAAATAAGGTGAATATCTTTTCTATTATACCGCGATATTCAATTTTTTCAAAGTCCTCTAATGGCAAGTAGCTCATCATATGTTGTAACACTTCACCATCTGTAAAGGCTAAGGACAATAATTTCTCTGCATCACCTTTAGGTAAATCCTGTGTTGGCAAAGGTGCAGATGCAGTATCCACTAATTCAATTTGTCCTTTTTTTACATAGTCTCTGAAATATCTAAAGATACTACTATTATCAAGCCACAAAGGTAATGCCAATGTTTTTAATGCATCATCCCGTTGTGTTTGACTATCTATATTAGCAATATACGGGAATACATCAGCCAATACAGCTTGCTTCCCTTCCGTATCATTTGTGTCGTGTTTAATTAGGGACTCACTCAATAAATAATCAAGAGGCTTAACCGCTTTAGCCACTAAATCTTTAAATGCTTGTCCCCCATGATTGCGTACATAATCATCTGGATCTTTGCCATCTGGCATAGCGAGGACACGCACCTTGAAGTCTGTATTTTGCAATAATTCTATAGCTCTAGCCGCCGCTTGACGACCCGCTCCATCCATATCATAGGCCAATACAATTTCATCAGCCTGCCGCATCAAGATATGCCCATGGTCTCGTGTATAAGCCGTTCCCAAAGATGCTACCACATTAGTAACACCATGGTTATGGGCAGAGATAACGTCCATGTACCCTTCCACAAGGATAGCCTGTCGTTCTTGACGAATGGACTTATAAGCCTTATCAAAGGCAAATAATAGTTTCCCCTTTTCAAAGATGGCTGATTCTGGTGAGTTCAAATATTTTGGCGTACTGTCATCCATGACACGTCCACCAAAGGCAACTACACGACCTTTACCATCCATAATGGGAAACATAATACGGTTTCTAAAGAAATCGTAAAACTGCCCTTTTTGATTTTTACGAACTAGATTTAGCTCCAAGAGAATGGAATCATCAATGCCGCGTTCGTGAAAGGCACGATACAACTTATCCCAACCATCTGGAGCAAAGCCTAATTTAAATTTTTCAATCGTCTCTTTTGTAAGGCCCCGTTTTTTTAAGTAATCAAGGCCAACCTTACCAATCGATGTTTGAGTAAGGCAGTTATGGAAAAATGTAGCCGCTAGTTCTGACGCTTCATATAGTTTTTTCCGTCGTTCATCTCGAGCTCGTTGTTCTGGTGAAAGCTTAGCCTCTGGCAATGGAATATTAGCGCGATTAGCAAGGCGCTCTAAGACCTCAACAAAGCTTAAATGCTCAAGTTCCATAAGGAATTTAATGACATTTCCCGATGCATGACAGCCAAAACAATAATAAAAGCCCTTTTCAGGGGCAACACTAAAGGACGGCGTCTTTTCATTATGAAATGGACAACAACCCCAATAGTTCTTGCCCCGTTTCTTTAAGGCTACATGCTCAGATATTACCGATACAATATCATTTGCATCTTTGATTTGTTCAATCAATTCATTTTCAAAATATCGGCTCATAGCCAACGCCTCCTTCCCTTATATATATTAATTCGATATACAAATAAAAAATCCTCTATTTGTAAAGTAATTTAATCAATTATCAAGTCGACCGATTTAGTAACTGATACGAATCATAGGAATCACCATCTATTTTGGATCAATACATGGTGATTCCTATACGCCGTATTCTTTAATAGGCTGCGAATAAAATTTGATAATAATAGGCTGCAATGAAATCATTGCAGCCTATACTTATCGCTTATAGCATATTATTTTGCGTAATCCACAACGCGAGTTTCACGAATAATTACGACCTTAATTTGGCCTGGATATTCGAGTTCAGACTCGATGCGTTTTACGATATTCCGAACAAGTAATGTAGACTCAGCTTCATCAATCTTATCCGGTTTTACTACAACGCGAATCTCACGACCTGCTTGAATAGCAAAGCATTTTTCAACGCCTTCGAAGGATTCAGCGATTTCTTCCAATTTAGATAAACGTTTCAAGTAGTTTTCTAATGTTTCTCGACGTGCTCCAGGACGAGCCGCAGAGATAGCATCAGCAGCTGCAACTAATACAGCTTCTACAGATTGGAACTCTTCATCACCATGATGAGCGCCAATGCAGTTAATCACTGCTGCGCTTTCACGATATTTACGAGCCACATCAACACCGATTTGAACATGAGAACCCTCAAGTTCACGGTCCAATGCTTTACCAATATCATGGATTAAACCACCTCGTTTAGCCAATGTTACATCACAGCCTAGTTCAGCTGCCATCAAACCTGCTAAATGAGATACTTCAATAGAATGTTTCAAAACGTTTTGACCGTAACTAGTACGATATTTCAAACGACCTAAAATCTTTACAATTTCAGGATGTAAGCCATGAACATCAGCTTCAAATGTTGCTTGTTCACCAGCTTCTTTAATAGTTTGGTCTACCTCTTTACGAGCTTTACCAACCATTTCTTCAATACGAGCTGGATGGATACGACCGTCTACAATCAATTTTTCCAAAGCAATACGAGCCACTTCACGACGAATTGGATCGAAGCCGGAAAGAATAACTGCTTCTGGTGTGTCATCGATAATCAAGTCAATACCTGTTAATGTTTCGAGTGCACGAATATTACGGCCTTCACGACCGATAATGCGACCCTTCATTTCATCATTAGGCAATGCCACTACGGATACGGTAGTCTCCGCTACATGGTCAGCTGCGCAACGTTGGATAGCAGAGGAGATAATTTCTTTTGCTTTTTTCTCCGCGTCATCCTTAGCTTGCTGCTCCATTTCCTTAACCATAATCGCCGTTTCATGACGAATTTCTTGTTCCACATTCGTTAACAAGATATTTTTTGCTTCTTCGAACGTCATGCCAGAAATACGTTCCAATTCTGCCATTTGTTTTTCATACAAAGCTTCTACCTTTTCACGGCTTTGGGCTAAGTCAGCTTCTTTGCGATGTAAAGCTTCCTCTTTGTGCTCAATATTGTCTAATTTTTTATCCAAAGATTCTTCTTTTTGAAGAATACGACGTTCCATACGTTGAAGTTCAGAACGGCGATCTTTATTTTCTCGTTCTACATCAGAACGGAGCTTATGAATTTCTTCTTTCGCTTCTAATAAAGCTTCTTTCTTTTTAGACTCAGCTGTGCGTTCACCATTAGCGATGATACGTGCAGCCTCTTGCTCAGCTTGATTCAGTTTTCCTTCAGCAATATTTTTTCTTAAAAAATAGCCTACCCCTAGTCCAATCAGTACCATTACCACTGCAATTAGACTATACTCTAAAATCAGTCTCACCTCCTCTTAAATTCTCAAAATTGAGCTTTCATGCTCCTTTTTATGCCCTTCATGCATTAAATTATCATTTAGCCATATCATCATATAAATAAATAAGGCTATTATTAATTTTAGACTTGAAAGCCCTTTCTGTCAAGATTTTACAAGCCTAGTAAGGCCTCTTAAAAAGCACTATCTATTCATAAAAATCATTGCACACAACTTGGATAGTGCTCGTTGAGAATCCTCTATATTTGAGAAAATTAAATACTTTTACACGAGGAGTACGTTCTTCATTGAGAATGGAACCAAACTTTTTCTCCACTACGCGATAAGCAGCTTTCACTTCATCATAATTAGAGATTTCCTGAGGCACTGTAAGACCTCGCAGCTTCATCTTTTGCTTAATCATATACGCACCGTATTTTTGTTCTTTCATCAAGTACGCCAATACTTGCTCAGATAAGCGCTCATCATTGATGTAATCATAGTCTCTAAGGCGTTCAAGGACCCGCTCAATGATTGGGTCCTCGAATTGTTTACGTCTCATTTTTTGTGTCAGTTCATAGGAACTAAGAAATCGTTGAGCTAGGAAGCGATACGCTTGATCCATAGCAGCTTGCATCGTTTCGTCACTCATGATTATACTTCTTCAGTTACTTCTTCACCGATTACATCAATTTCTTCTGTACCAACAGCTAATGTATCGCGAATAATACGATCGATTTCATCAGCGATTTGTGGATTATCTAACAAATATTGTTTAGCTGCTTCTTTACCTTGGCCCATGCGTTCACCGTTATAGGAATACCATGCACCAGATTTATTGATGATTTCCATATTTGTGCCGATATCGATAAGTGTACCAGCTTTGGAGATACCTTCACCGTACATCAAATCAAACTCAGCTGTTTTGAATGGAGGTGCTACTTTATTTTTAACAACTTTAACTTTAGTTCGAGCACCAACATTTTCGTTATTAGCTTTAATCAATTCACCCTTACGAACATCAAGACGTACGGAGGAATAGAATTTCAACGCACGACCACCTGTTGTAGTTTCAGGATTACCAAACATTACGCCTACTTTTTCACGCAATTGGTTGATAAAGATAACAACAGTTTTAGATTTGCTGATAATACCAGTCAATTTACGCAATGCTTTACTCATCAAACGAGCTTGTAGACCTACGTGAGCATCGCCCATCTCGCCGTCGATTTCGGCTTTAGGAACCAATGCTGCAACGGAGTCAACTACGACGATATCTACAGCGCCACTGCGAACAAGGGCTTCTGTAATTTCAAGAGCTTGTTCACCATTATCTGGTTGAGAAATCAACAAGTTATTGATATCTACGCCCAAATTACGAGCATATACAGGATCCATCGCATGCTCTGCATCAATGAACGCTGCAATGCCACCTTGTTTTTGCGCTTCTGCTACAGCGTGAAGAGCTACTGTTGTTTTACCAGAGGATTCTGGACCGTAGATTTCAATTACACGGCCACGAGGGAACCCACCTACGCCAACAGCGATATCGATTGCAAGAGAACCAGAGGAGATAACCTCTACGTTCATGCGATCTGCTGCTTCACCAAGACGCATAATAGCGCCTTTACCAAAGTCTTTTTCAATTTGTTTTAACGCGTTATCCAACGCTGCTTGTCTGCCATCTACAGCCATTCTTTTATTTCCCCTTTTCTGTTATATAAGTATAAACATAGTAAAGTGCTAGTTCTGCTGCACTTTGTCTAATATCTTCACGATTACCAATTAAATTAGCCTTATGAGCCACAGTCCCATAAGGTCCAGTAACCCCAAACCATACAAGACCAACTGGCTTTTCAGGACTACCACCGCCAGGACCAGCTATACCAGTCGTAGAAACGGCATATGTTGTTTGACCAACAGTTCGTGCCCCCTCAGCCATAGCCTTAGCAACTTGCTCACTAACGGCCCCATAGGTATCTAACATATCTTGCGGTACACCTAATACACGATGTTTGACATCATTGCTATAGGAGATAACACCGCCCATGTAGTATTCACTGCTACCACTGACATTAGTCAATAACTTACCGACTAAGCCAGAAGTACAAGATTCAGCAGTACTAATCGTACTATGTTCCTCTAGTAAAGCACGACCAAGTGTTTCCTCCATAGAAACACTTAAATCACGCCCCACCCGAGAACCTAAACGATCTCGAATGATAGCATCCCAAGGATTGAGAAGCTCATGTGCGGCCTCTAAGGTATCAGCCTTAGCCGTAATGCGCACCTCAATATAGCCTTTTTTGATTAATAACGCTATAGTCGGATTTGATTGATTCTTAATGAGATCCATTAAGGTATTTTCCAAATCGATTTCGCGAATATCATATACACCATATCGATAAGAGGTAACCACACCTTGTGAACCAAAGCGCTCATACAAATATGGAACTACACTATCTTGGAACATGCCCTTCATTTCACCAGGAGGTCCTGGCAAAAGAATATAGGTAGTATCTCCATCTTCAACGACAACACCTGGCGCTACACCTACTGGATTATGTAGTACCTTTGCATCTTCTGGCAATTGTGCTTCTCGACGACTTGCATCGGGCACAGTACGTTTTACACGTTGGAAAAATTTTTCAACCTCATCCATCGCCTCTTGATTAAATATAATCTTCCGGCCCACAGAATCGGCCAATACATTCCGTGTAATATCGCCCTGTGTCGGGCCAAGCCCACCAGTACTAATAACAATGTCTGCCCGAGAGCTAGCTAACTGAAAAACTTCAGCCATACGCTTTGGGTTATCCCCTACTACCGATTGATGAGCAATAGTATATCCTAATTTATTTAATTCTTGTGCTAACCAAGATACATTAGTGTTAACTGTATCACCTAGCAATAACTCTGAACCTGTAGAAATGAGTTCTACAATCATCAGATCACCTCCACAATCGAATGTATCGAGCTGTGTTTTATTCTACAACCGTAGCTACTACGTCGTAAGCAAAGCCTTGCTCTACTTGTACCTTAAGAATATCTCCAGGTTGAATCTCTTCTCCGCAGTCTTCAATGTACATATTACCGTCTACATCAGGTGCTTGAGATTTTAAGCGTCCTTTAGCGAGTAATGTACCATTCTCACCTTCCTCGATTTCTTCTACCATTGCATAGTCAATAGTACCTTCTAAATCGCGGTTATTTTCTTCAGAAATAGCGGCTTGAATGGACATGAGAATATGATAACGCTCTTCTTTGACCTCTTCTGGCACTTGGTCTTCACGCGCACCAGCTGGTGTACCTTCCTCTTGAGAGTAAGTAAATACACCCATATTATCAAATTTGATTTCTTTTACAAAATCGCAAAGTTCCTCAAATTGCTCATCTGTTTCACCAGGGAAGCCAACGATAATAGATGTACGCAATGTAATATGTGTAGGAGCATTTCTAATTTTCTTAAGCAACCGTTCAATATCATTACGATCATCTCGACGATTCATTTGTTTTAAAATATCGTTATTAACATGTTGTAATGGAATATCTACATATTTACAAAGTTTTGGCTCATTAACGATAAGATCTAACAGTTCATCGGAGAAGAATGTTGGATATAGGTATAACATGCGAATCCATTCGATGCCTTCTACCGTAGTTAACTCCTTAAGTAATGTAGTCAACAATGGCTTGCCATCATTAAGGTCAATACCATAACTAGTTGTATCTTGAGCAATCAGAACAACTTCCTTAACACCTGCTGCAGCTAATCGTTCCACTTCAGCCTTAATAGACTCGATAGTACGACTGCGGAATGCACCACGCACCTTTGGAATAATGCAGAAGGTACAACCATTGTTACAGCCTTCCGCAATTTTTACATATGCACTGTAACGAGGTGTTGTTTGAATACGAGGCATGCGTTCATCATAGATATTTGTAATATTTTCCATGATACAACTACGATTGCCATGCTCAATAGCATCAACAGCTACCATGATTTGGTCCCATGCACCTGTACCAATCAAAGCATCAATTTCAGGAATTTCTTTGAATAGCTCATCCTGATATTGTTGGCTTAAGCAACCTGCTACAATAAGCCCCTTACAAACACCATCTTCTTTATATTGAGCTACCTCAAGAATGGTATTGATAGACTCCGCTTTGGCTTTCTCAATAAAAGTACAGGTATTTACGACGATAAGATCTGCTTCGCTTAGGTTCTCTGTAATCGTATAGCCATTATCTTTCAATAAGCCTAACATTACCTCTGTATCTACTAAGTTTTTAGCACAACCTAGGCTAACATATCCTAATTTCTTACCCATTCTATATCCTTTCTTAACAAGATTATGTTCAATTTACTACCTTAATAGGATCTATATAACTGAGTTATTCCTTACGGAAACGCACTTGGCTAACCCAGTGATTTAGTAATAATTTTTTACCATCAATGGTGTAACCGCCATTTACAGGCCATAAAATAAGCTCATGTCCCAATGAGTCTTTTGGCTCATCCATTTCTGGGTTTGTAAATATATAGGTGAAGTTATTTTCAACCATATACTTTGCAGTCTTTGTAGACAACAACCAATTAATAAATTCGACACTATCTGCTTTATGTTTTGAATTTTTTAATACGGCCGCCCCAGTTACATAATAAGAGGTCCCATCTGTTGGATAAATGACCTTAATTGGATATCCATGACGCGTATATTGGGCCGCATCAGATAAATTACCAATGCCGATATTAGACTCCCCAAGCGCTGTTAAACGAACTGGGGTAGACAAGAACTTAGCATGTTGTATTACATGAGGTTTTAAGCTATATAGATAGTTTAATGCTTCAGGCTCCCCTCTATATTCCACCATGTTATATAACAAGTTCGCCGCATTCTGAGAGGCTACAAAATCGGTCATTACAATGGTCCAATCCCCTTGTTTTGCCAATGTATCCCATGTAGTAATATATTTACCAACCCCATTGTAGAAGGTATCATTTTGAACAAATACGATAGGATCATACCAAAGACCTACCCAATATCCATTTGTATCCTTTAGATTGTCACGAACCTCGTCAATTTTCTCATTAACGATAGGTGCATATTTTCCAGTATTAGCACCTACAACAAGGTTATCCTCAGAGGTAAGTACAATATCACCAGATGTATCAGCTACATTAGAGGCCGAACGTTGCGCCATTTGCTCTTCTGTAAGAGGCATAACTGTAACTTTTACATTCTTCTCATCTTCATAACGATCGGCAAGCAATGTAGTTATATTATTTGGTAAGTCTGTATAAACTGTAATCTCACCACGAACAGGCTCTTTTTCATGTTCCAATTGTTCTTGATGGTAAAAGTTTACGCCATAGGTCAACATCCCTACCACAAAAAGGGCTAAAATGCCCGGAGCAATCCATCGTTTCATATATGCCTCCTATAAGACATAAAGCATCCCCAAATGAGATTAGTAAAACTAATCTCTATAATTAACGACCACCACGGCTTTTGTTAGATGGACGACCTTTAGTCATACCACTGCGAGATGATCTTCCCTTACTACGCTGCTCACCTGACTGACGTCCGCTGCGACGATTATTGACTTGTACACTATTGCGGTTTCCACTGCCAGCACCAGTACGATTACTATTGCGACCAATTGGGCGTGGTGGAATCAAACATTCTGGTCCAAATCCAATTAAATCACGCCGATTAGCTTCAATGAGCGCTTCTTTTACAAGATCATAATTTTCAATATTTTTATATTGCATTAAAGCGCGTTGCTTAGCTTTATCTCTACCTTTTTTGGCTACATATACAGGCTTTCCATCTAGTGGATTAATGCCAGTATAGTACATACAAGTAGACAGGCTACCTGGTGTAGGAATAAAATCCTGAACTTGTTCCGGATACATATGTTGATCACGCAAAAATTCTGCTAATTCAATAGCATCCTCCAAGGCACAACCAGGATGAGAACTCATAAAGTATGGTACTAAATATTGCTTCTTACTAAGCTTTTTATTAGCCTCTTCAAACCAAGATTTGAAGGTAAGGAATTCTTCCTTACCAGCTTTCCCCATCATATTTGTAACGCGTTTAGATACGTGTTCTGGCGCTACCTTCAATTGGCCACTAACGTGAAACTCACACAGCTCTCGTACGAAGTCTTTATTGTTATCTGCAAGAACATAGTCATAACGCAAGCCAGAACGAACAAATACCTTTTTTACTCCTTTTAGCTTACGTAATTTACGGAGTAAAGCAATATAATCATCGTGATTTGTATTAAGGTTTTCACAAGGCTCTGGAGCCGCACATGTACGGCCTTTACAAGCGCCATATAAAGCTTGTTTATCACATGCTAAATGACGGAAGTTTGCCGTAGGGCCTCCAACATCGTGAATATAGCCCTTGAAATTGTCCATATTAATCATAGTTTGAGCTTCGTCAATTAAAGACTCATGACTACGATTTTGGATGATACGACCTTGATGATTGGTAATGGCACAGAATGAACAGCTACCAAAGCATCCGCGTTGACTAACAAGGCTAAATTGTACTTCACTTAACGCTGGTACGCCACCCTTATCATCATATTTAGGATGCCACTTTCGAGTATATGGCAAATTATATACGCCATCCATCTCCTCCTGGGTCAAAGGCAACGCAGGCGTATTTTGAATAAGATATCTATCCCCATGCTTTTGGACTACCATACGACCATAAAACGGGTCTTGTTCATCATATTGAATACGGAATGCATCAGCAAAGGCCATTTTATCGGCTTTAATTTCCTCAAAAGACGGGCATTCAACATAGTCTATAGTAGGAATTTCCTTTGCCATGTAACAAATACCGCGAATAGATGGCAAAGACTCTTTGAAGCGACCTTGATCTAACGCATCTGCTAATTCCACAATTTGAAGTTCACCCATACCATAAACAAGTACATCGGCCTTAGAATCAACTAAGATAGAGCGACGTACCGTATCTGACCAATAATCATAATGACCAAAGCGGCGCAAGGATGCCTCTATACCACCGATAATAAGCGGCACATCACTATATGCCTCTTTCATGCGGTTCGCATATACCAAGGTAGCACGATCCGGACGATGACCAGATTCACCACCGGGAGAATAATCATCTTGACGGCGAATCTTCTTTGCCGCCGTAAATTTATTGAGCATTGAGTCTAAATTCCCTGCTGTAACAAGGGACGCTAGACGCGGTTTACCTAGTTTTTTGAAAGCCTCTACATCATTCCAATCTGGTTGATCTATAATGCCTACACGATAGCCTTTGGACTCTAGGTACCTACCGATAACGGCAGGAGCAAAGGACGGATGGTCTACATAGGCGTCCCCACTGATGAGGACAAAGTCTAATTCGGCCCAGCCACGTTCCTTCATATCCGAAGGTTCTGTTACTAAAAATCTATCCATCGATTGAGTAAATGCCTTTCTTTCCTTTTATCAGAAAAGGAATAACCAAAGTAAAAATAATGCCATACAGAATAAAATTATGCCTAAAATAATACGTTCTTGAACGATAGAACGTTGACGTTTACGTTGACGCGTTTCTAAGGACATACGCTTTTTAGATGTTTGATATTCAACGAATTCACTTTGCACCAAATTTGGTGTCGCTTGCGCTTTCTGCCGTGTAACAGAACGCAAAGAAAACGTATCTATATCACCTACCTGACTTTGATAAGCTTTCACCAAGCGATCACCATCAAGGTCTAAATAATTACCGTAATTACGAATAAAGCCTTTTACGTAGACCTGACCAGGAATGATGTCATATTTACCATCTTCGATAGCTTCCAAATAGGTTGTCTTAATGTGAAGCACTTGCTCCACATCTTTAAAGGTTAGATTACGTCTTACCCGTTCACGTCGTAATTCTTCGCCTAATTCAGCCATTTTCGTTCCTTTCTAACTCTACATACTACTCAATCGTAATCATTTAATTATTGTTCATCATTGGAGTCTGAGAAATATCGTGCCTTTGCTTGTTCAGGACTCATTAAAATTTCTCGAGCCTTACTGCCCATGCTAGGGCCAACGATTTTAAGATCTTCCATCGTATCTACAAGGCGAGCCGCGCGAGTGTAACCTATGCGGAATCGACGTTGCAACATAGATACAGAAGCTTGACCAGATTCCATTACAAGATTAACAGCACGCTCTAATAATTCATCGCGGTAAATATCATTTTCTTCAGATGATTCTTTCTCTGTTTCCTTTTCAGCCTCTTGCGTAACAGTATCATCATATTCTGGTTCTCGTTGAGCTTTTACAAATTCCACAAGATGTTCCACTTCATCATCAGAGATGAATGCACCTTGTACACGAATTGGTTTATTCGCCCCGATTGGAGCAAACAGCATATCACCTTTACCAAGTAATTTTTCTGCCCCTGCCATATCGAGGATGGTACGGGAGTCAATTTGAGAACCTACGGCAAAGGAAATACGGCTTGGTACATTAGCCTTAATAGAACCAGTAATAACGTTAACAGATGGACGTTGTGTAGCAAGTACCATATGAATACCCGCAGCACGCGCCATTTGTGCTAAGCGGCTAATAGATTCTTCAATATCATCAGGAGCTGTCATCATAAGGTCAGCTAACTCATCGATGATTAATACAATCAACGGCATAGCCGCTTTAGGATGCGCTTCGTTATAGCTCTTAATATCGCGTTTACCAGACGCTGCAAAGGCTTTATAACGGGCCTCCATTTCACGAACGGCCCAGCGCAATACAGCAGCTGCTTTTTTCATGTCTGTTACAACTGGCGCCATCAAATGAGGAATGCCGTTATAAATAGACAATTCAACCATCTTAGGGTCGATTAATAATAACTTGACCTCTTCTGGTTTACGACTAAATAGAATACTGGAAATCAATGTGTTAACACATACAGACTTACCAGAACCCGTAGTACCTGCTACGAGCAAGTGAGGCATCTTCGCAAGGTCAGTAATAACAGGTTTACCTGCAATATCCTTACCAAGACCAACTGGAATGCCACCACGAGCATCCTTGAAGTCACTGCAATCAAGAACATCGCGCAAATGTACAGCCTCTGTTGTCTTATTAGGAACCTCAATACCAATAGCGGATTTACCAGGAATTGGCGCCTCCATACGAATATGTTGAGCCGCTAAATTAAGGGCAATATCATCTGTTAAATTAACGATTCGGCTAACCTTCACACCTGGTGCAGGTTCAATTTCATAACGTGTAACAGTTGGGCCTTGCGTTGCATTAACGACCTTAGCAGTAATGCCAAAGTTACTCAATACATTTTCAAGCATCATTGCATTTTGTGCTACTTCTTCACCATTGCTTTGACTCCCCTTCCCTTTCGCCAAAATATCAAGGCTTGGGAAATGGTAAGGTCTATCATAGGTACGGTGAATTTGACCCTCTTTAGACACTGCCACTTGTGCTGTATCTTCTGTAGTACTAATGGTAGACGGTACTTGCAAGCTCATGCCATTCATACCTGCACCAGCACTTACAGAACTTGCAGCAGCACCTGTTCCAGGTACAGCAGAAGCTATAGCAGCGTGATTAGTTTCCAACGGACCAATCGTTGTATTTTGATATGTGAACTCCGGCTGTTCCACATGAGTATTGTCTACTGATTCAGAATCATCTGTATACCCTTCATCTGGAGTATATGTATAATCCTCATCTGGAACATATACATAATCATCACCTGTAGATCTACTAGCATCAGAGAATTGATCGAAATCATCTGCATCATAAGACTTAGCATCACCAGAAGCTTCAGAAATATTCGCCAATTGTTCCGCTGCTCGATTGCGGGCCTCTATCTCGGCTAATTCTTTCCAAGATGTAGGAGCCTTTGGTGTTTCCACAGTTGTCACTGTGTCTACCATAGGTTCATTCTCTACAAGTGTACTAGTTTCAAAATTATCTCTATCAGCAGTTATACCGCGTTTTTCCAATGCATCTAGCGCTTGATCGGCAGCATCAGCAAAGCGTGTATCCTTTTCCCTGTTATACGCTTTACGTTGCTCTGCTGCTTCTTTACGTTGTTCGTTCCAGTCTTCAAAGACTTCTTTAGCTACAGCCACCTTTTCAGCAGCCACTTCTTTAGCTACATCTAATCCTACTTGAGTTTTATCCGCCGCTTTTTGCAAGCCACTGCGCAAGGATAAACGGGTAATTAGAATACCAAAGGCAAGTAATAAGAACACATCTAAAATGATAGCCCCTAGTTCACCTAATAATGTGCGAAGGAATGTAGCGATGGCGCCACCTACAACACCACCTTGATTAGCCAATTGCGTTGTTATAAGTTCCTGCCCCTCAGGAACGCGCCACAATGGAACGAGAGCTAGCAAAAATAGGAAGAACAAGGTCATTACAACGCCTCGTTTAGTAATGGAAATAAATGTTCCCTTATATAATAATCGCCAGCCTACCCAGAAAACGCCAAGACATGGAATAATACCGCCTAGGCCAAAGCCATAACGGAATATACCTGTTAAAATCTGTCCTACAAGACCGAGTTCAAAGCCAAAGAACCCGAGCAAGGAAATAACTGCAAAGGCAATTACAATTAAACCTTTAACTTCGCTACGCAAGGAAAACCCTTGAGATTTAGTTTGTTGTTTTGTACTTGTTCGCTTTCGTCGTGTATTGCGTTTTTTGGTGGAAGTTTTTTCTTCTGCCATAAATCTATACAAACCCCTTACTATATAACACTACTGTAAATTAACTTATCATTATATTATAGCATATATCGAAGTATTTAGTTAGCTTTTACGCCGTTCCTCCCAGTCACGAAGTAACTGTTCTTCTTTCCCTCGCTTAATACCATTGTAGTATGTAGCATCTACAAGAGGTGTTGGTAAATATTGTTGTTTTACATAGCCATTTGGATAGTTATGAACATACTTATAGGTGTTCCCATGGCCTAGTTTGCTAGCACCACTATAATGACTATCTTTTAAATGATCTGGCACCTGGCCACAATCCTTGTGGCGCACATCAGCAATAGCTGCATCAATCGCCATATAAGCAGAATTACTCTTTGGTGCTAACGCCACATAACATGCAGCCTCGGACAATATGATACGCGCCTCTGGGAAACCTACCATATGGGCCGCTTGGGCGGCAGCGTTTGCCAAAATCAACGCTTGTGGATCTGCAAGACCAACATCTTCAGCAGCACAAATTACGATACGACGAGCGATAAAGTTAGGATCTTCGCCAGCTTCAATCATACGTGCCAAGTAGTGCATCGTCGCTTGCACATCAGAACCACGCATACTTTTAATAAACGCAGAAATCGTATCGTAGTGACTATCGCCTTTTTTGTCGTATGTATAAATACGGCGGCCTACGACCTTTTCAAGGACCTCTATAGTAATAGTCCCTTCATCGGGTACCATAGCTGCCGCCTGCTCTAAAATATTTAAAGCCATACGCCCATCACCATTGACGAAAATACCTACATCTTCAAGAACCTCATCTGTCACCTGTAGATGACGTTTACCAAGGCCCACCTCTTCATCTGTAATAGCACGGCGCAAAATTTGGCCTATAGCCTTTGGTGTAAGCGCTTCTAGGGTAATTAATCTCAGACGAGATAAAAGAGGTCTATTTACCTCAAAAAATGGATTTTCTGTGGTAGCGCCAATGAGGATGATTGTGCCATCCTCTACACAAGGTAATAACACATCTTGTTGGCTTTTATTAAAGCGGTGAATTTCATCGAGGAATAAAATGGTTCGTTGTTGTAAAGATCGCACCCGCTTACGAGCATCCTCTATGATATTACGCAGCTCACCTATGCCCGCATTAGTAGCATTTAAATTTACAAAATGACTATTGCTAACCTTAGCAATAATACCTGCTAGTGTAGTTTTACCCGTTCCACAGGGTCCATAAAAAAGCATGGATGGAATTGTATCCTTTTCAACCATGGCACGCAAGAAAGTCCCCTTCCCTACCGCTTTTTCTTGACCATATAAATGGTCTAATGTGGTAGGACGCATACGCACCGGTAACGGTTCATACGTATTGGTGGGCGTCATATCAAATAAACTATCCATTCTATCACCTCAATCCATAACATCTTATCTATTAACTCTAAAGTTCTATTAATCGTACAGTCCAGCAAATTGCATTCATTAAGAATAGAATTTATATATCAATAGCCCCTAATAACGATATTGACTGGTCTTTTCTATATATAGTATATGACATTACATGCCATTTTTACACGCAAAAAAGCCCCACCATGCCGTAATGTACCGCGTTTTGATCCTGCTTAGGGCAGGTGGGTGTCCTCCTCATCCTTCAGTTGTCCCGTAAGGGCGTAACGTTCAGACGAGAGTTCGGACTCCCGAAGTAAATGTGTTGGCTCAAAACTGCGATATCACACGCACATGGCAGGGATATCTTATACATAAATAGTATCAGAAAGATTCGTAATTAACAAGTCTTGACATTTCAAATTTAATCAATTCTTGCCTATGTTTTTACACCAAAGATTGCTCTTCTTCTTCCTCGATATCTGGTTTAATATGCAACTCTTTTAATTGCTTAGGTTCTACTTCAGATGGAGCTTGGCTCATTACATCAGAAGCAGATTGAGTTTTAGGGAATGCGATTACGTCGCGGATAGATTGACGTTTTGCCATCAACATAACAAGACGATCAAGGCCGAATGCACAACCAGCATGAGGAGGTGCACCGTATTGGAATGCATCAAGCATGAAGCCGAATTTAGATTTAGCTTCTTCTTCAGATAAACCAATAGCTTTGAATACTTTTTCTTGTACATCGGATTGGTAAATACGCAAGGAACCGCCACCGATTTCAACACCGTTCAATACCATATCGTAAGCAATCGCTTTTACGCTGCCAGGATCAGATTCCAATTTATCAAGATCTTCATGACGAGGCATTGTGAACGGATGGTGCATTGCAACATAACGTTTTTCATCTTCGTTATATTCGAACATAGGGAAATCAGTTACCCATGTGAATGCTAATTTATCTTGGTCAATCATGTTCATGCGGCGTGCCATTTCAAGGCGCAATTCACCTAATGCACGTGCCACAGTGGCAGGTTTATCAGCAATCATCAATACAAGGTCGCCACCTTTAGCGCCCATTTTTTCACCGATATTGCGGATTGTATCTTCACCTAAGAACTTCATGATTTGAGACTTGATGGAACCATCTTCATTGAAGCAAGCCCATGCAAGGCCTTTTGCACCGTAACGGTTTACATATTCAACAAGGTCATCAAGTTCACGACGTGGAATACCAGCATCGCCAGGTACAACGATACCTTTAACTACACCACCATTGTCGATTACAGAGCGGAATACTTTGAATTCTGTATCTTTTACAAGATCAGTTACATCAGTAAACGCCATATCAAAACGAAGATCCGGCTTATCAGAGCCGTATTTATCCATTGCTTCGTCCCATGTAATACGAGGCATAGGCAAAGAAATTTCTTTACCTAATGCAGTTTTAAATACATGAGCAATCATCTCTTCAAGCAATGCATAAATATCTTCTTCATCAACGAAGGACATTTCTAAGTCGAGCTGAGTGAACTCAGGTTGACGGTCTGCGCGCAAATCTTCATCGCGGAAGCAACGAACGATTTGGAAATATTTTTCATAACCAGCAACCATCAAGATTTGTTTGAAAATTTGTGGAGATTGTGGCAACGCATAGAATGTACCAGCATTTACACGGGACGGCACTAGATAGTCACGAGCGCCTTCTGGTGTAGATTTAGTAAGCATTGGCGTTTCAATTTCCAAGAAATCGCGGCTATCGAAGAAGTCGCGCATTGCTTTCGTTACTTTGTGACGCAAAATCAAGTTGCGTTGCATTTCTGGACGACGCAAGTCAAGGTAACGATATTTCAAACGAATATTTTCATCTACATCGATATCATCTTGGATATAGAATGGAGGAGTTTTAGCGGAGTTTAATACGCGCAACTCTTCACAGTACATTTCGTATGCACCTGTAGGAAGGTTTGGATTAATAGCTGCTTCATCACGTTTTGTAATTTTACCACGTACGCAAAGTACATATTCATTACGAACATCTTCTGCTTTGTGGAAAGATTCTACGTTATGGTCTGGAGACGCTACTACTTGTACTACGCCAGAACGATCGCGTAAATCCAAGAAAATCAAACCACCGTGGTCACGACGGCGTTCTACCCAACCACATAATACGACCTCTTTACCTACCTCTTGTTCAGAGATGGTGCCACAACCGTGCGTACGGTGTAAGCCTTGCATTGTTTCCATTCTAATTGTCATCCTTTCACCAAAGAAGTTATACGTTCAGAAACTGTATCAAGTGGTACAGTTTCTTGTTCACTAGTTTCCATGAATCGGATTATGGCTTCCCCACGAGCCAATTCATCATCACCCAATATGATAACATATTTTGCATTAATTTTGTTAGCATATTTTAATTGTGCCTTCATACTCTTGCCCTGTCCGTCCATTTCAACGGTTATATATGCATCATGTAATGCTTGGCAAATTTTGAAAGCCTCTACCTTAGCCGCATCACCAAGAGCCACTACAAATGCAGATGGTTCAACAGTTGGTTCAGGCAACAAGTTTTGTTTTTCAAGAGCTAATAGCAAACGCTCCATGCCCATGGCAAAGCCAATGGCTGGCGTATGAGGACCATCAAGTTCCTCTACAAGGCCATCGTAACGACCACCACCTGCAACGGCACTTTGCGCGCCTAATGGAGTGTATTGTACTTCGAATGCTGTCTTTGTGTAATAATCAAGACCACGTACAAGGCGAGGATTTAATGTATATTGCACATTTGCAGCCGTTAAATATGTCTTCAATTCTTCAAAGTGATCATGACACTCTTCACATAAATGTTCGTGAATTTCAGGAGCACCTACGGACAAGGCTTTACATGTTTCATTTTTGCAATCCAAGATACGCAACGGATTTTTATATAAACGTTCTTGGCAATCACTGCATAATTGTTCTTTTTTAGGTTCAAAAAATTCAATTAATTTTTCACGATATACAGGGCGGCATGTTGGACAACCTACAGAGTTCACCTCTACATTGAGGTCTTTAAGGCCAAAGTCTTTCAACAATTGTACAACCATGCAGATAACTTCACTATCTACAACTGGAGATTGAGAGCCTAGTACCTCTGCACCAAATTGATGGAATTGACGGTAACGACCTGCTTGTGGTTTATCATGACGGAACATAGGTCCCATGTAATACCATTTTGTAAGGCCTTCTTTACCATATACTTTATTTTCTAAGTATGCACGTACAGCAGATGCGGTATTTTCAGGACGCAATGTGAAGCTAGAGCCACCGTCATCGCCCGTAGTAAATGTATACATTTCCTTTTGTACTACATCTGTCGTTTCACCGATACCGCGCAAGAATAATTTAGTATCTTCAAAGGCAGGTGTGCGAATTTCATTGAACCCGTATACTTTACAAATTTCACGCATACGTTGTTCAATATAGTGCCAATTTATCATTTGCTCTGGCAAAAAGTCTTGTGTACCTCTTGGTTTTCTAATAGCCATTACACAACCTCCCAAAATTTCTCACAAATTCTATGTCGTTTCTCTAATAGTGCATCTATTGTTGCGTGGTAAACATCAACATCCTTTGGCATGTGCTGTTTCAATTGACGATATTCAGGGGCGCGCATCCACTTAGATGAGCTGCCGGGCCCCATGGATAGAATACTTTGTCGCTCTTCCATGATCTGAATATTATATTCGCACGCTTTACCGGGCAAGGTATAGCCAATATTCTCTAACTGCCCTCTCATGTATTGTTGGCGATATAGATAATATGGCACATAGCCAGCTGCCTCAAGACGCTCTTTACCATATTGTACCATTTCTGCTACGAGATGTTCCTCAGGAATATCATCTTGCATATTTAAATCATACAATGGGCTACCACGTTTTAATGCTAACGTATGAATTGTAACATTTTCCGGCAAATTTTGACATACGTAATCCATATTCTCTACCATGTTTTGCATCGTTTGATGCGGTAAGCCGGCAATAAAATCCATATTTACAGCAAATGGTGTATTAACTTTTACATATTGTAATAGTTCGTCAATATCTTGCGCACTATGCCCACGCCCTATACGACGCAAAATATCATCTTGCATCGTTTGTGGATTAATACTGATACGATTTACACCAAAATCGAGCATAGATCGTATCTTTCGAGGATTAACAGAATCCGGACGCCCCGCTTCTACAGTAAACTCATGTCCTTCTGGCACTAGTATAGATAACTGTTTTAGGACTTGGTGAAAGTCCTCATCCCCTAATACCGTCGGAGTACCGCCACCCATATAGAGAGTATCTACCGTTAAGCCATATGAAGTAACTATAGATTTCATATCCGAAATGTCGTGGCATAAAGCTGTTAAGAATTGACTTTTATCAGTGTAATCCTGATAAAGACCATAAGGAAACGAGCAGTACACACAACGAGTATCACAGAAAGGAATACCACAATAGAGACTTACCTTTTTATCGTCTATATCAGCTAAAAATGGACGTTGATACTCACCGATGGCCCCCAATGTTGTAAGCTTTTCCATAGACACAGAAAACTCGTCCCTAATGTGACGAGTTGCTGCGTGGACAGAGCCATATGTATCTATATATTTATGTAATAGCTTTGTAGGGCGCACACCGACCATAGTCCCCCATGGAGCATCGGCTGGCAAGCCTTGATATTCACGCAAATAGCGCAATAAGGCTTGGCCAATTTGACGACGACCCATAGATGAAATATCACCGTCAAAAGTTTTTACGGTCTCACCAATGGTTACAGTCAAACGATATAAACCGTCTACCTCTATCGCTTCTAGAAGAACGTCTGGATTAACCTTATCAGAGAATAAACCAGCAGCACCACAGTTATGGGCTACTACGGAGCCAAGTGGTAATGGCCCCGTATATAGATATCCATTAAGCATGGTGATGAGCCATACGTTCTAATTTTTCAAGTTCTGCTTCAGTCATATGATTTTGACAATCGCTGCAGTAACCATATACTTTCAATTGATGGTCAATAGTGCGGAAGTTCAATTTCTTAGCGATGATAGACTCTAATGTTTCAAGCATATCGTCTTCGAACTCGGATACTTTACCACATTTTACACAAATCAAATGATGATGGAAATGAGCGAACTCTTCATCATTTAATTCGTAACGGTTACGACCATCGCCGAAATCAAGACGTTTTAACAAATCAAGTTCAGTGAATAGATCAAGTGTTCTGTAAATAGTAGCTAAGCCGATATCAGGAGCTACTTCTTTTACAAGTACATATACGTCTTCAGCACTCAAATGATTTTCATCAGCATCGATGAAGGCTTGTAAAATTGTTTGACGTTGTGTAGTCAATTTGTATTTTTTGTCTTTAATGCGTTCTTTTAATTTTTCTAATGTTGTGTTCATGATAACTATCCCCTTTACTTCTTACAAAAGTTTTATAAAACCTACGCCCCAACGAATGGGTTGTATTGTTTTTCATAACCTATATTTGTTTCTGGTCCATGACCAGGATATACCATTGTATTGTCAGGCAATTTATAAAGCTGAGTTTTAATGGATTCCATTAATGTCTCATAAGAGCCATTTGGAAAATCTGTACGACCTACGGAATCTCTAAAGAGAGTATCCCCTACAAATACAAGGCCTTCCATGTAATAACATACCCCACCTGGCGTATGACCCGGTGTTTCAAGTACTTCAAGATTAATAGCACCACAGGTAATGTGGTCACCTTGTTTAACCTCGATAATGTCAGCATTTACCTTGATTGGTGTTGGATTACTATAAGCGCTGAGATTGAGTTCAGGATCTGACAAATACGGTACATCGCCCTTTTGAATATATACAGGCACATGATATATATCTACAATCTCTTGAACGCCACCAATATGGTCGCCATGACCATGGGTTAATAAAATCGCCTTTGGTTTTAAATCATGTTTCTTTAGAGACTCTAATACTTCAGCAGTAGCAGGATCAATAATGAAAGCTTCGCCTACCGCTTTATCTCCAATAACATAGCAGTTAGTCCCTAATGGACCTAATGGCATGCGCATAAGCACTAATTGTTGTTCACTCATTAAGCCCCTCCTTTACTACGCTGTACTGTATATACTTCACGAATACGGCGCAACTTAGTCATAACAAAATCAAGTTGTGAAATATCACGGATATCGACCACAACATTGATACTTACAGTTTTAGTATCTTCTTGAACCTTAGCATTGATGTTTGTAATGGTGATTTTCAATTCTGAAAGTACTGCCATAACCTCCATCAACAGACCATTTCGATCGTATGCTTGAATATCGATACCTACATGGAAGGATTCACCAGAGGAACCATCCCAAGAGACTTCAATCATACGCTCTAAATCTTCTGGCGTATGGCCTAGGCTCGTACAATCAGAGCGATGGATGGATACACCACGGCCGCGCGTGATGTAACCGATGATATCATCACCAGGAACTGGGCTACAGCATTTCGCCATACGTACCATGACACCAGCTTCCCCTTTTACGAGAACGCCCGTACCATTCTTGGTCGTTTTTGGCCCTTGAGCTTTTAACTTCTCAATGATTTGTTCAGTGCTGCGCTTAGATTCTTCTGCTTCTTTAGATTTTTTATAGAGTTCAATTAACCGTAATAGAACAGTGCTGACAGGAATACCACCATAGCCACAAGCGGCAAACATTTCCTCTTCAGTACCTGCTTTAAGTTGCTTTGTAACTTGTTGGAGACGATTATCACCGATCAATTCTTTCCAACTATAGTTCAATCGTTTTGCTTCTTTTTCAAGCGCTTCTAGGCCTTTTTCAATATTTTCGGCTTTATTTTCACGCTTGAACCAGTTGCGTATTTTGCTCTTACTTTCAGAAGAACCTACGATATTAAGCCAATCAAGACTTGGACGACCTGTTTTAGATGTAATAATATCTACAATATCACCATTTTGTAAGGTGTAATCTAGCGGTACAATTTTACCATTTACCTTAGCCCCTACACATCGATGACCTACATCGGTATGAACGCGGTACGCAAAATCGAGCGGAACCGAACCGATAGGTAATTTAACAACATCGCCCTTTGGTGTGAATACAAATACCTCACCGGAGAATACGTCTAGTTTTAACGCATTAACCAGTTCTGTTGGATTACTTGTATCTTGCCATTCAAGGACTTGGCGTAACCAGGCAACCTTTTGGTCGAAATCCTTATCGCCATTTTTATTGCCTTCTTTATAGCGCCAATGAGCAGCAACACCATACTCAGATACACGGTGCATTTCCCATGTACGAATTTGGATTTCTACAGGTTGCCCCATGGTACCGATAACCGTTGTATGCAAAGATTGATACATATTAGATTTCGGCATGGAAATGTAATCCTTGAAACGATATGGCAATGGTTTCCACAAGCTATGCGCAATACCTAGTACGGCGTAGCAATCTGGAATTGTATCAACGATAACACGAACAGCAAGCAAGTCGTATATTTGAGATAAATCACGGTTATCCTTTTTCATCTTCTTGTAAATACTGTAGAAGTGTTTTGGACGACCTTTAATATCCGCCTTAATATGAGCTTCCCCTAAGGCTTTTGTAAGTTGGCTCATCGTATCATTTACAATATCCTCACGAGCTTGGCGTTTTTGTTTCATTTGATCTACAAGATCATAATATTTTTCCGGCTCTAAATAGCGAAATGATAAATCTTCTAGTTCCCATTTCACATTGAAGATACCAAGGCGATGTGCTAAAGGCGCAAAGATTTCTAATGTTTCCTTTGCAATACGCTTTTGCTTGTCGCTGCGCATATGCTTTAAGGTACGCATATTATGTAAGCGGTCACCTAGTTTAATAACAACGACGCGCACATCCTTCGCCATAGCCAAAATCATCTTCCGATAATTTTCCATTTGGCGATCTTCTTTTGTTTCATATTGGAACTGGTTTAGTTTCGTTACACCATCAACGAGAAAAGCCACCTCAGAGCCAAACATGTTCTCCAAGTCTTCCTTTGAATACGATGTATCTTCAACCACATCATGCATAAGTGCAGCCATAAGCGTAATATGGTCGATTTGTAAGTGTGCCAAAATTTCAGCTACTGCTAGTGGATGCATGATATATGGCTCACCAGAAGCTCTCAATTGACCTTCATGAGCCTTATCAGCAAGTTCAAAAGCCTTCAATACTTGGTTACACTCATCATCTGTTAAATAGGTATGGATATATTCCATAAATTCAGCTAAAGCTTTTTCTTTGTTAAATGTACCTTGTTCAACCAAAGCTTTGCCTTCTTCATTTACAGTTGTCATGGTGTCACCTCCTATACACTATAGGTAAGAAATGTTACGGATGTGACAAGATCTAATTTTCCTTCAACGGCATTCCATCTTAGCATTAATTGACCATCATCACTTGTATATTCTTCTATGATGCCCAACTCCTTAAAAACATCTAAGGATGTAAGGGCACTACGATTATTTTGATCTGCCGGTTTGCGGCGCAAAATTTCTTGTTCCACATGGTAAACCGATTGACTACGACCACGCATAGCTTGTTTTACTATGACATACATTTGTCTAAGCCCTTCTGTTGAAAGTGTAACAGGCTCTTCACTCAACGGTTCAATAGCTTGAATCATAAGCTGTGGAGAAACCATCCCTTGCCATTCATTCTTTTGCAGTGAAAATGCTACTTTCACCACAGTTCCCACAAATATTGTTTTAAACAAATCAGGCCGATTCCAAGCAATGGCATCTAAGGTACCACTAGAGGTTTCTAAAATCACCTTACAGTGATTTTTTAATTGCCCCATAAGCATAATATCTTGTACCGTTGCTTCCATAACGGCAAAGACCGGCGTACTATTAGCCATCCCATAGGGCTCAAGGGCTGATACGCGGTCAATGATATCTACATCGATATCATCAACAGGTAGTTCCGCATCAATAGCAACGACAGGAATGTATTCTTCCGGTGTTACATGCTCTTTACAATACGCTGTTAAGCGGTCTCGTAGTTCATCTATACGACTTGCATCAATACTAAAGCCTGCTGCTGCAGCATGTCCACCAAACTGTAGCAACACATCTTCACAGGACTTGAGTGCATCGTAGATATTAAAGCCATCAATACTGCGACAGGAACCTTTACCAACGCCATCATGAATACTGATAACTAAGGTTGGTTTATAAAACTCCTCAACTAAACGGGAGGCCACAATACCAATAACGCCAGGGTGCCAGTCTTCACCAGCCACAACAGTTACATAGTCTGCTTTATGACCTTGATTAGCCACATCGATGCGAGCCAATTCATGAATATTCCGCTCTAGTTCTTGGCGTTCACGGTTAGTTTCATTTAATTCCTCAGCAATGGCTTCTGCCGTATCAGCATCATCGGTAACAAGTAACTCCACAGCACGTGTTGCATGCGTTACACGACCTGCTGCATTAAGGCGAGGGGCTAAAGTAAAACCGATATGTCCAGACGTTATAGTTCGTTCATGGAGACCCGCTACATCGATAAGCTTTTTAATGCCCAAATTAGGATGACTATTCATCTTCTCTAGGCCTGCTTTTACAATGATGCGGTTCTCACCTACTAACGGTACTACGTCTGCTACAGTACCTAGTGCAACGATATCTAAATCATCTAAATACCATTCACCATACTTTGTGAGCCATAAAGCTTGGCATAATTTAAAAGCCACGCCGACACCAGATAAGTTTTTATCCTTATAGGGACAATCCTTTTGCTTGTGGTTAATAACAGCCTTAGCCCTCGGAATCATATCTGGTGCCGTATGATGATCAGTAATAATCATATCGATACGATCACGCACGGCCTCTACGATATCGTAAGAGCTAATACCGCAGTCTACGGTAATAACCAGAGATGTTCCCCTTTCTATAAGGTGCTCTAAAGCCTCTAGATTTAGGCCATATCCTTCGCTTTGACGCTCTGGTATGTAATAGGTAACATCGGCACCTAGTTTCTTTAAAAATCGATATAGTACAGATGTTGCAGTAATACCGTCTACATCATAATCGCCATAAATAACGATTGGTTTATGTTTTTCAATTGTCTCCTGAACTAGCGAAACAGCTACATCCATATCTTTTAATGTGAATGGATCTAACAAATCTGACAAAGAGCCTTGTAAAAACTTGCGCCCTTCATCAACATCTATGTGGCGATTTACCATTAATTTTGCCACAATAGGATTTACACCAAGTTCACGGATTAAGATATTTTCTTGTTCTTTGTCGCTTGTAGAAATGCGCCAACGTTTTTTCTTAATCATCATATCCCTCAGTAGTTTATAATCAATATTATTATAATAATTCAACGTATTATCATTATCATTTTTATTTATTATACATCAAAAAGCGAATAAAATAAACTATTTTATATATTTTATTCTCATTTAAGCTTTGTCTTTTTCTCAACAAAAAAGAACCTCCCATTATCAATAGGAGGTTCTAGATCAGTGAATTACTTAGAAGCGGAAGTCTCGTTCGCCGTCTTTCATCTGTGCAATATAAGCTTTCGCTTTATCTTTAACTAAGTCGTTTTTGATATTTTCTAACTGTTGTTCAATAACCTTGGCGCCATGAGCTTTAGTCTTTTCATCACCATAATCCATGATGTATTCGTTTAATGTCATCAATGCATTTGGTTGGCAACAGTTGTGGATTTGACCGGATTTAGCAAGGGCCATGAATCTGTCCCCGGTTCTACCTGCACGATAGCATGCAGTACAGAAGCTTGGTACATAGCCAAGGTCTAATAACCAATCTACAATTTCATCTAATGTACGTGTATCACTGCGATCAAATTGAGCAGAGTTATCTTCTGGTTTTTCTTCTTCTTTGTAGCCACCTACGCTAGTACGAGAGCCACCACTAATTTGGGAGATACCTAATGCCAAGCCACGTTCACGCATAGATTGGCTTTCACGGGTGGACATAATCATACCTGTATACGGTGTGGATACGCGAATAAGAGCAACGATTTTCTCAAATATATCGTCAGGTACGGCATTGCTGAAATCATCTACATCGATATCATCAGCTGGACAAATACGAGGTACAGAAATTGTATGTGGACCTACACCATATACAGCCTCTAAGTGTTCAGCATGCATTAACAAGCCCACAAAATCGTATTTGTAGTGTTCCAAACCATACAAAACACCGATACCTACATCATCAATACCACCTTGCATAGCGCGGTCCATCGCCTCTGTATGGTAGGCGTAATCGCTCTTAGGGCCTGTTGGATGTAGTGCTTCGTAATTTTCTTTATTGTACGTTTCTTGGAATAATGTATATGTACCAATGCCAGCTTCATGTAATTTCTTGTAATCCTCAACAGAGCAAGCTGCAATATTTACGTTTACACGGCGAATTTCGCCATTTTTATTTTTAATGCTGTAAATAGTTTTGATGGATTCCAAAATATACTCAAGCGGATTATTGAGTGGATCTTCACCAGACTCAATTACAATACGCTTGTGGCCCATTGCTTCTAAGGCGATAACCTCTTCTCTAATTTGGTCTTGAGTCAACTTTTTACGTTTAATATCGCGGTTTTTAGAATGGTAAGGACAATATACACAACCATTAATACAATAGTTAGACAAATATAATGGTGCAAATAAAACGATACGATCACCGTAAATGGCTTTCTTGATTTCTTTTGCTAAAGCATAAAGCTTTTCCTTATATTCAGGCAACGGACATTCTAATAGAACAGCTGCCTCTCTATGGTTTAACCCTTTAAATGTAGCAGCCTTTGCTAAAATAGCATCTAACAACTCCCGATTTTCCTTGTTTTCCTCTGCATAGGCAAGTGTGTCAAGGATTTCCTGATGGGAAATAAATTCCTCCGCCTTTGGAGATTTTACATCATACATAGTACTTACCTCAAATCTTTCTAGTGGCAATGCCACCCCTCTTTAGGTTTATGAAAGTATATGACAACCAGTCTTCTGGTATTTCACTGATACTGTACTTAGTATACCACTATTCCTACTAAAAAACATAGGAATTTAATACATAGCAAAAGGTTGCCCCCTCATTAGAGGAAGCAACCTTTATATTATGAGTGTTTCTAATTTATATCGATTATCTATATCGAATATGATTAAAATGTATATCAGTATTTCCCTTAATTAGATTCGCCTAGAAACGATAAAAAATCCCTAGTGGAAAACCACTAGGGATTAATAGTCATTGTAAAATTAAGCTTCTACAGGGTATACGCTAACTTTACGGTTATAACGACCAGCACGTTCGAATGCTACTTTACCAGGCACAAGTGCGAATAAAGTGTCATCTTTACCGATACCTACGTTAGTACCAGGGTGGAAGTGAGTACCACGTTGACGAACGATGATGTTACCGCTCTTTACGATGGAACCATCATGGCATTTAACACCAAGACGTTTAGATTCACTGTCACGACCGTTACGAGTACTGGACACACCTTTTTTATGTGCGAACAATTGCAAATCAAAAGTAAACATTAAGTTCACCTCCTATATTTCGTGTATTTGGACAAACTCTGGATATTGACGGCTAATTTCCTTTAAACCTAGGATCATAGTCCCCAGAATATCCTGTCCACTCTGGTTAATCGTACCAGAGAGAACCATATCACATTGACCTTCGCTATTCGTATATTCCCCTTCTTGCTTAGCAATCTGAGTGAGTCCTAACATTGCCGTAGCCGATAAGGCAGACACTGCAGCACATACGATATCGAAGCCATGATCATCATATCCCGCATGACCGGACATGTGACAACCAATTACTTGACCATCACTATTCCGCTGGATTCCGATGGAAACCATAATTAAGCTTGGATAGATTCAATACGAACTTTTGTGAACGGTTG
>CABSJL010000017.1 GCA_902478055.1 uncultured Veillonella sp.
CTCGAAATGGCCATCCCGTTTCTTGATCATAATCTCCATTACTGTTCCCCTTGAGTACTAAAATCGATAAAACTGTTAATTAAGCATATATAAGATTAGACCAAAAAGTATAAAATATCTTTAAGTTAAGTCTAATCAGAAAAATAAGAAAACTACAATATATGGTAGTTTTCTTATTAAGCTTATACATTATGTTACGATTATAGCGAAAAAAATCTATACATTCAATATTGACATTTAGAAAATTATAAATATAGTATGCTTAAATTTATCGATATAGTTGTAAATGCTAGAAAGTACTATATGGGACGCATATATGATGATTTTGAATGATATATCACTTTTGAGAATAGTAAAATAGTACGTGTCAGTAAATCAAATTTCGTTCTATATACTATTGTGATTTATTTTATTAAAAGCATGTCATATATGTCCTATAATAGATATATAGTAAATAGGAGGTAAGACATGAAGTCTATTGTTATATATTCGTCCCTTACGGGAAATACGAAACAAGTAGCTGAGGCTATTACTGGCGTATTGCCAGCAGGTACACCATGTGTGTCTATGAAAGAATTGCCTTCCGATATAGCATCCTATGATCTTGTATTTGCAGGCTTTTGGGTGGATAAAGGAACGGCCAATAAAGAAGCTCGTGATGTACTCGCTACATTACATAATCCTCACATTGCTTTGTTTGCCACAGCTGGTGTGCCACCGCAAATGGCACATGCCAAGGAAAGTCTCATCAATGCGGCGAACTGTTTGCCCGATGGCGTAGAGCCGGTTGGTACATTCATCTGCCAAGGTAAGGTAGACCCTAAGGTCATCGAAATGATGTACAAAATGTTCCCTAAGGGACATAGCCATGGCCAATCTGCTGATAGAGATGCACGACACAAACAAGCTGCAGTACACCCAAATGAAGACGATTGTAAAGCGGCACAAGAATTTGCAAAAGATATTCTTACAAAGCTTAATTAATGAATAAAAGCAGTACCCCCTTACGGGGTACTGCTTTTGTAATATTACAATAGGGTACTAAGTCTATATTGTATTTATAATACTTTCAATTTAATTATACAGCACATTAAATTTAAGTTTACGTGTATCGAATTGGTTTATGAAGTACGATGTAATCAATAGCTTGTATCCAGTGCCTTCTATAATGACAGGATCAATAGCTGTTTTATCGACTGTAAGGAACTTATCATAAATATGATGCACCTCTGTTACTCCATTTGGTAAAGATACTTCTAGATCAAGACCATGGTTAAGGAATTTGAAGGAAATAGAGTCGAAGTTAGCCGATTCTACTTGGTATTCCTTAAGGTCTTGTTCGTATACAATTAACTCGATGTTTTCAATGTATTTATCGTAGCCTGCAATAGAGATAACCTTTGGTGCAGACAAAGCATCAAAATTGATATACTCGACGCGTCTGCCGTTCACTGGGGTTGTATCTGGTAGTTTTAAATCATCTACAGGTACATATGGTGTGCCATAGTCCGTGAAGTTAGGGTCAAAGGTAGCAGCTATTGGTAGGCTTGCATGCCATTCGCCATCAACTTTAGTATAGGTCACAAATTCACGATATGTTGTATAGCCTATGAATGGCGTCAAGAGAACAGTACCTAAGGCAAGAGCCATAACTGTTGTGTGTACAGAAGGTTTTAACCCCTTCACAAGAGAGTATACATTGTGTACTAAGAAGATTAAATTGAATGCACTTACGTAAATCGTATTGAGCCAGAGAACTGGTTCATTGATCACACGTTTACCGATAAGAGCTAAGCACAGTGTAGTTAGCGTAATGAATAAGAAGCATAGGATTTGCTGTGTTCTGCTACTTTCACTAGATCTAAAGCTAGCCAAGTAGAATAGGTAGAAAATGGCTACATACGGATAATAGGTGTAGAAGAAACGCGTATCCTCTCGAAGCCCTAACAGGATCAAGACTAAATAGATGTTAGCTAGAATGCCTGTAATAATGGACGCCTTTGGCAAGATAATGCCGAATACAACAGTAAAAAATGAGTTTGGTGCTGGAGGACCTGCGGGATCCTCTTTGTAAGAACATACCATAGATAGACAAATGAACATATTAATGGATGCGAGTACCTTAAAAATGGTTTCTTCAAAGTTGAAGGGTTGGTCCACGATGATGAAGAAGAACCATAAACTCATGATGATAACAATGTTATATAGAGTAGACGTAACAAGGGTGATGCCAATCCGTTTGATGCGGTTAATGATTTCACCGATGTAGTGTTCACCAGGCGATGTGAAATACAAGGCAATCATGGAGTACAGCCATAGGTACGATATATTTTCCGTAGCCAGTTCAATACCTCGCACATAGCCGTAGCTTTCGTGAATCATATAAAGGCCAACGCTGATTCCGATACTTACCAAGGTATATAATATGGAAAACTTTCGAGCTCTTGTTATATAGCTTTGTAAAATAACGATAAAGAAATACAGTGAGTATAGCTTAATGTCGATTTCGGCAAACCAATCTTGTTCAATATACAACGGTGTACATGAAAATATGGCTGTTAATGCCAGTAATATAGGCGACTGTGTTGCTAGGTCCCGCAGCGAAGACCATAAATGTTTAATAGCAAATTTCATAGATGTTCTCTCCCTCTATAAATATAAATATAAATACCCCTCTTATTATTAGTATACCTGTTTTCTGGTGAAAGCCCTATGAGGTTTTACATGCTTTTAAATATCCTTTACAATAACACTAAGAACTAGTTTTCAAAGAAAAGAGGTTATCACATGGAATTCTCTTATTTTTTACCTGTAAATATCCAATTTGGTTGGAATAAAGTAGATAATGTTGCTGAGTTTGCTGCACCGTACGGCAAGAAAGCACTTATTGTAACTGGTCGTACTAGTGCCAAAAAATCTGGTTTATATGACCGGGTGGTAGAAAAGCTTGATGCAGCTCATATCGGTCATGTATTGTTTGATCAAGTGGATTCCAATCCATTGACCACAACTGCCTTAGACGGCGCTGCGTTAGCTAAATCTGAAAGCTGTGATATGGTTATTGCTATCGGCGGTGGTTCCATCATGGACTGTGCCAAAGGAATTGCCTTTATGGCGGTGAATGAAGGCGATATTAACGACTATATTTTCAACCGTAAAACAAGTGATAATGCATTGCCTCTTATTGTTATTCCAACGACTTGTGGTACCGGCTCTGAAGGCAACGGTTTTGGTGTTCTTACTAATCCTGAAACAGGTGATAAGAAATCCTTACGCTGCAATGCTATTGTGCCAAAGGTTTCTATTGTAGATCCTGCTGTAATGGGTACAATGCCACCTCATGTATTGGCATCTGTAGGCTTTGATGCACTATGCCACAACATCGAGGCTTATACCTCTAAAACAGCACAACCTTTCACCGATGCGTTAGCTCATTATGCTGTAACCTTACTGGCACAATACCTTGTACCACTATATAAACATGTGAAAGCAACGGAGAAAGGAAAACCAGCTGTTCTCAACGAAATTCAACTTACAAAAGCTTGGGAGTCCGTTACATTAGCTAGCACAATTGGGGGCATGGTTATTAACACAGCTGGTGTAACATTAGCACATGGTATGGAACATCCAGCCAGTGGCCTTAAAGATATTACCCATGGTGTAGGCCTTGCTATTATTGAACCTGTTGCGGTGGAATATACATGGAGTGCAAACCCTGATAAATTTAGTGCCTTAGCTCGGATATTTAACCACGGAGATGGTTCCGAACTAGGCGAAGCATTACGCCTAATCGTACATGACCTAGACCTTACTACAAACCTTACAGAATTAGGATTTACGAAAAAAGACATTCCATGGCTCGTAGATAATGTATACGTTGTAGCTACAGGCAATATAGCTAATACAGTAGCTGAAATAAGCCGTGAAGATATTGAAGCGTTGTATAAAAAGATGTTTTAAGTGCTGAAGATGTTTTAAGTGTTGTCATAATAGGAGAGAGTTTTGTTCGAAGGATTTTATGGCTTATTAACGGTTATGCTATGCGTGTTGTTTGCAATTGTGGTAGTGCTATTTAATATAGCGCCTATTACATATATTGTTTTTGGCATAGCCATAGTATCGAGTATATTTCTACAATATAGGCGCTTTAAGAAACAGTCCATATCTGAAAGTGCTCATAGCCGATTGGCTTGTGCTTTGTTTATTGTCATAACCCTTAGTATATCTTGGCTCGTAGCTGATTGGGTTAAGTATGATATTAATACAAGCGTCGATCGGTTTGAGGAGTTTAAGTACAGTACAACTGATTGGAAACGGGGCTGGCCTAATAATAGCGAATTACCAGACGGACTTAAGTCTCCTGAGCAGCTTCCGGAAGGTATTGATAAGGTATCTATGGTACGAACAGATATTGCTTGGGCTACTGCGTATCCTTATCGTTATGTAGTTTTAGAGGGAGACCCTAAAGTAATTGCTCAATATGAGGAAATTGCAAAGCAAAATGCAGCCTATATGGCTCAAATTGATAAATATAATAGGTTACTAGATTTTGAAAGTGGCGAAGTAAAGCGTTTTATATCGCATCCTAATAGTTATTACATCATAGATAGCATTGAGGAGGAACCTCTAAATTTACCAAAACGGAGTTTTATAGAGTGGTTACGGTTTGCTCCTCGAAAAGAAACGAAAAGAGTGGTGAACGACACCTATAATTCTACTGAAAATCATAGACTATATGTTTTTGTAGATGATGGGAATACTAAAAGACCTCATTTTGTGGAACTTCTGATCCGTAATGATGGGACACGAGCTGTGTTTTATCAATCTAAGTAATTTGAGTAGGTATTGTTGTGGAGATCGTAAATGCAACAGTGTTTAATTTACTTGAAGAAATTGTTTTTTTCTAATCCTTATAAAAAGAGTATATGGTTTTTTATAATTCTTTGGGTATTAACATTTTTCTTCTCAGATTATATCTCGTATTCTGGGGTGTACTATCTGATTTTATTAATCGCCACGATTGTATTATTGCTTGAAAAATGTAGAGTTATTGATAGTGAGAAAACTGTACGTAAAAGATTTTTATCATATTTTTATGTTATCTTTTTTCTGTGTATGCTTCCTACATTAGCTGTTACCTTAGTGTTTTCTGCTGTAGGATTATCCCATTATGATATACAACGGTGGCACTCTACATGGCCATCATCTAAAGCAGGTTATATTCCATTTCAATTGCAAGCGCCTAAGTCTTTACCAGAGAGTTTGAAAGTGGTTTCTTCTGCTGAGATAATAGGATTGGGTGGAAATCAAAGCTGTTTAGTATTAGATGGTGATAAAGCAACGATTTCACAGTATGAGGAAACTGTTAAATCTAATGCTTGGTATACGTTTATAAATGGCAGGGACAAGGATCCTACAGTTGAAGTACTTAATTCGTTTACATATCCAAAAGATAAAAATGTATTGGTTAGTGACATAGACAATTATTATGAGATTATCACTATTCAACGACAAAATTGGAAATTATTTCCCTGGTTAATTGATGGTACACAGAGTGTCGGTGATGATTCTAATGAAGATTTTTATTATAGTACTCGAGTATCAGCTGAGAAATATGTAGTATATGTTGTTTACCATAACTTTGATCAAGACCAGCCTAGAGTCATTTACTTTATGTTTAATCCGGAACGAACGCGAATGATTACTGTAGATATAGATATGTATCATTAGAGTTGGGCAGAGTTTGTATATAAAATTTGGAACAATACTTGAATATATAACTCAAATAAAAGGTTATCCTGTAAGGGATAACCTTTTTGTTTGCAATAAATTTATTTCTAGCGTGAAAGCTAATAAACCTCACATTACTAGATATGAGTTTTATGTTATACTTTTATATAGAATAATATCGAATTAATAGAAGGCTAGTGGGCGTATTCTGTGCAGGCTAGAGATTAGAATGAAAGATAAGTCAGTATTACCAATTGAGGAACAATTAAATAGATTTCTTCAACCAAAATGCCTGATCCCTGGTGGTCTAGGCTTGTGGGAGGATTATTTCCGCAAGATTTGTACTGCTTGGGGTGAGATTTGTGGTGAAATTCGACCTCAGCATATCATATTTTCTGCCGATAATGGTTGTAATATGGAAGGCTATGTAGGTTATAACTATGAGGTAACGCAAAAACAGTCGCGAAATATGTTATTAGGTCGCTCGTCGGCGACGCAATTTTGTAACTTTAACAATATTCCATATGAGGTTGTGGATGTAGGGATTGCCTCAGATGATGGCATCGGAGTGGATCGCAAGGTCGCAAAGGGAACAAAGAATATATTGAACCATCCTGCTATGACTGAGGATGAATTTAATAGTGCCTTTCAATCTGGCTATGGACGAGTTGAACATTATGTAAAGCAAGGGATAAATCTTTTTTCCTTTGGTGAAATGGGACTCGGTAATACGACGACTTCTGCTTGTGTGTTGTCTGCTTTGACTGGGGCTGATCCCAGTGAAACAGTAGGCCCCGGTTCTTGGCCGGATAAACCAGATTTGATGAAACGAAAAATTGATTTTGTGCGCGCTGTATTAGATAAGCATAAGACTAGTATCGTTTCTGATAGTGAAGTTGAAAGAGTTCGTAAAATTGTAGCCCATGTAGGGGGATTTGATATTGCTGCTATTCTTGGGGCTATGCTCGCTTGTGTTGGGTTTAAAAAGCCTTTTGTCATTGATGGTTTTATTACATCGGTAGCGGCAGCTTGTGCGGTACATATGAATGATCGTGTTAAGGATTATGCATTGCCATCTCATAACTCTCGAGAAAAAGGCACAGAGCTAGCTTTAGCAGAGTTAGATATTACACAAGACATGGTTCCTATTCAAGCCCACATGTCGATGGGGGAAGGCACGGGGGCCATCTTGATGGTACAAATGCTCAAAACTACACAGCATATGTTTGTAAACGTAGGGACCTTTTCAGATTTGATGAAATTATAAGGAGAAAGAATGGAACTAAATAAATACTTTGATATACATTTTGAGCGCGCTGATGATGCAACTATTGCTAAAAGGTTGATAGGTGGGGCTAAGATTAAGGGACCTGCGTTGGTTACCCTGATTCTCTCCATATTTATCGCCTCTATTGGGTTGAATATGAATAGTACGGCAGTTGTTATTGGTGCTATGCTTATATCGCCGTTGATGGGACCTATTTTAGCAACTGGTTTTGGCTTTGCTACGCTTAATTTTACAGTTGTAAAAAGCGGTATTTTAAGATTGTCCTTACAGGTTACGATTGCTGTTTTGGCATCTGCTTTATATTTTTATATTTCTCCCGTTCAGGCGGCTACATCTGAACTATTAGCACGTACAGAACCGAATATTTTTGATGTATTCATTGCTATATTTGGTGGGTTAGCTGGGATTATTGGGCAAACGCGTAAGACCTTAGATAATGTTATACCAGGTGTTGCGATTGCGACTGCACTTATGCCACCACTATGTACGGCAGGATATGGACTTGCTAATGGAAATTGGCACTATTTCTTTGGGGCTGCCTATTTATTCTTTATAAATACATTCTTCATCTTCTTTGCAGCTTTTATTGTTTTAAAGGGTGTATATAGTTTGCCATTCCATAAACAAGCAGAAGAGGTTAATCGTCGTAACCAGTTAATATTTCTCGTGATTGGTCTTATTATGGCTATACCAAGTATTTATGCAGGCTATGATATGACCATCAAGTATTCTGAGTCAAATCATATGGAGCAGTTTATTAAGAATGATATTAATCAAGAGGGACGTCGACAGGTGATTGATTATTCATTGGATCAAACGAATAAGCTAGTAGACATAGTAGTTATAGGAGCTCCTGTGACTTCAGAGGAGCGAGCCCAGTTGGATGATAAGTTACAGAAAGATGAGTACTTGCAACCTTATACATTACGATTTGTTAATAGCGTAGATGAGCAAAAATCTGCTGTGGATAAGACGAACTTGAATAAATCTTCAGAGAGTCTTGAAACATATAAAAACTTGAGTAATCTGTACCAGCCGACTTATCAATTAGTAAGTGAAACTATAAATACTATGAAAACGACAGAAGCTGAAGCAAAGGCGTTATTCCCGTTTGTAAGCAAAGTGGAAGGCATGCCTTTGATAGATAATTTAGAACAGCCTAAAGCGAATCGCTATATGGTGATTATCCATACCACGTCCACTGTATCTGATTCAGATTTGGAACGAATAAAAGCTTGGTTAGAGGCTAAATTATCAGCACCTGTAACTATTTCTGTGGAGCAAACAACGTCAACTTTATAATTGAATCTTTTGATTAGATTGTTTATTATATAGAGCGATATTTATAACGGTACTAAGTTTGATTGTACCTATTAGGTATATTACCTAGTAGTACGGGGAATCATCTTAGTACCGTTTTTATGTACTTGGTAGAGCTAAATGTAATTACTCTTATCTTGCTATAGATTAAAGTTATATTAATACATGTATAAAATCTATTATACGAGTAGGAATTAAATTGCTATACTAACTACATCGAAATTATTAAATGACTAAATGTAGATACATGATAAGAATATATAGCTTTTTAATATATCTACGTGTGTGTATGCGTATGAGTCCTCGTCCATTGATGTAGGTGTTCATCGTAGATAGGAGGATTACATGAAAAAATGGTTGGCATTAGCCGCGACGGCCGTATTGGGCGCGTCTTTATTAATTAGTGGTTGTGGCTCTTCCACAAATAATGCGAGCTCTAGTGGCTCTAAAGAGGTACTAAAGGTAGCAGCAAATCCTGTACCTCATGCTGAAATCTTAGAACAAGTAAAACCTATTTTGGCTAAGGAAGGTGTAGATTTACAAATCGTTGAATTTACAGACTACATCCAACCAAACATGGCATTATCTAGCCATGAAGTCAATGCAAACTTCTTTGCAAACGTACCTTACCAAAATAACTATAACAAAGACCATGGTACAAACTTCGTAAGCTTTGCACCAGTTCACATTGAACCATTGGCTATTTACTCTCAAAAAATTAAAGACTTGAAAGACTTGCCAAATGGTGCAAAAGTAGCAATTCCATCTGACCCAACAAACAGTGCTCGTGCACTTCTCTTGTTGCAAAGTGCTGGTCTTGTAACATTAAAAGACCCAACTGGTTTGACTAATACAGTATTTGATATAACTAGCAATCCTAAAAATATCCAAATTACTGAGTTAGAAGCAGCTCAAATTCCTCGTTCCATCCAAGACTTAGATGCAGCAGTAATCAATGCTAACTATGCATTGCCAGCTGGTCTTAATCCTACAAAAGATGGCTTATTCGTAGAAAAAGCTGACTCTCCATATGCAAATCTTCTTTCCGTTAACCCTGGTGATGAAAATAAACCAGCTATCCAAAAATTAGCTAAAGCATTACAATCTCCAGAAGTTAAGAAGTTCATCGAAGAACACTACAAAGGGGCTATTATCCCAGCGTTCTAATCGATTGATCGTTAATAACACATATGTATCTGAAATACCTTCTCATGACAAACTCTATAGATACGAAAAAAGGCGTAACACCATTGGTGTTACGCCTTTTTTATTATATTACGCATCAATTGGCTTAGCATATTTCTTCCGATACGAATGTGGTGTTTCGGTGGTAGCTAGCTTGAATATTTTACAGAAGTAGCTTGTTCTGTTATAGCCCAATGTTTTACTAATCTGATTAACCGTCAGTTGGGAATATACTAATAGCTTTTTGGCTTCTTGTATGCGTAATAGTGTTATATATTGCACTACTGAAAGTCCTGTATCATCTTTAAAAATTTTAGAGAAGTAGGACTCGCTTAAATGAATATGTTCCGAAATCCTCCTGAGCGACACGCGTTTGCTCAGGTTTTTTTCTATGTATAACATAGCCTTTCGGATCTCTGGACGATTAATAGGCCGTTCTGACTCAACAAAGTCCGGCAATTGTTCATAGGGCATTTCTTCGGCCATGGCATCGTTAAATGGGAAGTAATGTTCTACTAAAATCCTCAACACCTTTGTAGCACTGTAAATTTGTTCTGCAGTCAAAACAGGCAAGGTCCGATATAAAGCACGGAGCTTGGTGTCATCATGCCAATCGGTTTGGGTAGGTAAAATCGGCTTAATGGTCGTGTCCTCTGTTTTTGTTTGTCCTGCCATGATGAAGCCTAAGATGGCTCCATCTTTCATGATAGGCACGGAGAAATCTATGAGCCCCATATGACAGCGATACGGGCAGGAGGATAGTTCTTTTGTCGCATCTAGGCCGCCATATAAGTCGCATTGATTACAACGCTTGGCGTAGGTCGGATTGCGCCTTACGACCTTACAAAATGGGGAAAAGTTATATTCCTGAGATAACACTTTTCCACGATTGTTAACAAAAATGGCTGCAATTTTTGTTATGTTTGTGAAATCACGCATGATTTCATTGATAAGCTTAGTATCTTCGTTCGTACAAATCATAGTAAAACCTCCAATCACAAATGTGTTAAGAGGTCTAGTAAGCACACCGCTAAAATAGCTCTACTTGCTCTCTAGCTAAAGGGTTGGCTCTAAACCTGAGAAAAGAGAAAAGTGACATACCACCTAAAATTCATATACCTATAAAATTACGTTATTTCTTGCTTTTATATGTATAAGTATAACAGGATTGTCGTATTTTAGTAATAGAAAAATCGCATTTTACGAATATACATAAAAAAGTTGTATTTAATAATTTTTATAATAAAGGTAGATAAAAGCCTTATATTACTTATATTTAGAAAGGATTGAGTCCAATGGGTTGTGACTGAATAGCAAGGCATGCTCTATAGCAATATATGGTGTACAGGATATAGTGTTGTATACATATGAATGGTTAAAGAAATGTAAAAAAATATAAAATGGTATAACGTAGCATAGTTTCCTGTACAAAGATACTTTCATTATACGTATGGAGGGTATTATGGCGACAACATGTGGATTAACTGAATTTGTAGGGACTAGCAAAACTGGTGATACTATAGGTCTCGTAATTGCTAACGTAGATCAACAAGTATTAGATGCGATGAAATTAAAGAAAAAATATCGTTCTATCGGTATTTTAGGCGCTCGTACTGGTGCAGGCCCACACATTATGGCAGCTGACGAAGCAGTAAAAGCAACAAATACAGAAATCGTTAGCATTGAATTGCCTCGTGATACTAAAGGTGGCGCAGGCCATGGCTCACTAATTATATTTGGTGGCGATGATGTATCCGATGTAAAACGCGCTATTGAAGTAGCATTAGCTGAAGTGGAACGCACCTTTGGCGATGTATACGCAAACGATGCTGGACATATTGAACTTCAATATACAGCACGCGCTAGTCATGCGGTAAATGCAGCATTTGGCGCTCCAGAAGGTAAAGCTTTTGGCCTTATCGTAGGCGCTCCTGCAGCGATTGGCGTAGTTATGGCCGATGTAGCTGTTAAATCTGCGAACGTTGATGTAATTGGTTATGCATCTCCTTCTGCAGGTACAAGTAATTCTAACGAAGTTATTTTACAGATTTCTGGCGATTCTGGGGCTGTACGACAAGCAGTTATCTCTGCTCGTGAAGTAGGTAAACAATTGCTTGGTACGATGGGTGACGAACCAGTGAACGGAGCCCCTTCCTATATCTAATCTGAAAGGATGGTATGCCCTATGAAATCAAAACGTTTCGAAGTCTTAAGTCAACGTCCTGTTAATCAGGATGGTTATGTAAAGGAATGGGTAGAGGAAGGTTTTATAGCTATGGAATCTCCTCAAGATCCAAAGCCTAGCCTCAAAATTGAAGGCGGTCGCATCGTTGAACTTGATGGCAAACGCCGTGAAGATTTTGACCTTATTGATACATTTATTGCAAATTATGGTATCGTTCTCGATGGTGCTCAAGAAGCGATGGCAAAAGATTCAAAAGAGATTGCTAATATGATGCTTACCCCTTCAGTACCTCGCGAAGAAATCGTTAAGATTTGTAAATCTATTACTCCAGCAAAAATGTTGGAAGTTGTTTCTTGCATGAACGTTGTTGAAATGATGCAATGTATGCAAAAAATGCGCGCTCGTCGTACCATGGCTAACCAAGCCCATGTAACGAACGTAAACGATAACCCAGTACAAATCGCAGCAGATGCTGCGGAAGGTGCACTTCGTGGGTTTGCAGAAGAAGAAACAACAGTAGCGGTTGCTCGTTATGCACCACTTAATGCGATCAGCTTACTCGTAGGCTCTCAATGTGGTCGTCCAGGCGTATTGACTCAATGCTCCTTGGAAGAAGCAACAGAATTAGAACTTGGTATGCGCGGTTTCACAGCTTATGCAGAAACTATTTCCGTATATGGTACAGAAGACGTATTTACCGATGGTGATGATACACCTTGGTCTAAAGGCTTCCTCGCATCTGCTTATGCATCTCGAGGTCTTAAAATGCGCTTTACATCTGGTACAGGTTCTGAAGTACAAATGGGCCAAGCAGAAGGCAAGTCTATGTTATATCTTGAAATTCGTTGTCTATACCTTACAAAAGGCGCTGGCGTACAAGGTATCCAAAATGGTTCTGTAAGCTGTATCGGCATTCCAGCAGCCGTACCTTCTGGTATCCGCGCTGTATTAGCAGAAAACCTTGTAGCTGCTATGCTCGACCTTGAATGTGCATCTAGTAATGACCAAACATTCAGTCACTCTGACTTACGTAGAACAGCCCGTACATTGATGCAATTTGCACCTGGTACTGACTTTATTTGCTCCGGTTATAGTTCTACACCAAACTATGACAACATGTTCGCTGGTTCCAACTGGGATGCAGAGGACTATGATGACTGGACAGTTATCCAACGAGACCTCAAGGTAAATGGCGGTCTTATTCCTGCTCGCGAAGAAGAAGTTGTAGCAGTTCGTAATAAAGCGGCCCGTGCATTACAAGCGTTGTTCAAAGCTTTAGGCTTGCCTCCAATTACAGATCAAGAGGTAGAGGCTGCTACCTATGCGAATGGCTCTAAAGATATGCCTCCTCGTGATAAGGTTGCAGACATTAAAGCGGCTCAAGACTTGTTAAACCGTGGTGTTACAGGCGTTGATTTCGTAAAAGGCTTAGCTAAAGAAGGTCATCAAGATGTAGCACAAAGTATTTTGAACCTATTAAAACAAAAAATCTCCGGCGATTACTTACAAACATCGGCCATCTTTGACCGTGATTTCAACGTTATCTCCGCGATTAACAATAGAAATGACTATCAAGGTGTTGGCACAGGGTATCGTGTGGAAGGTGAAGATTGGGAACGTATTAAAGATATTCCAAACGCCATTGATCCACGGGATATATAAGGAGGTGTCATGATGGCTGAAATTAACAGAGATGTATTACGCTCTATTATCCTAGACGTTTTACAAGAAATGGGTGGTGTTCATGAGGCACCACAATTTAAGGCTAATGTTGGTGAAAGTGCAGCACCTAGACATGAAGACCCAACTGGTGACGATAGCTGGCTACAAACTGGTGGCCCTGCACAACCTGGCACTAGCGCAGATGAAGTAGTGATTGCTGTAGGTCCTGCCTTTGGTCGTAGTCAACGACAAACCATCGTTGGTGTATCGCATCAAGAGGTAATTCGTCAATTAGTAGCTGGTATCGAAGAAGAAGGCTTAAAAGCTCGTGTAATCCGCGTATACCGTTCCTCTGACGTAGCGGCCGTAGCCGTTGAAGGTGATTCTATTTCTGGATCCGGTGTATGTATTGGTATTCAATCTAAAGGTACAACCCTAATTCACCAACGAGATTTACAACCACTTTCAAACTTGGAATTGTTCCCTCAAGCACCGCTATTAACAGCTGAAACATACCGTGCTATTGGTAAAAATGCTGCTAAATACGCTAAGGGCGAATCCCCAACACCAGTACCAACATTGAACGATCAAATGGCTCGTCCAAAATACCAAGCATTGTCTGCGTTACTTCACATCAAGGAAACTAAGCATGTAGTAAAAGGTAAGCCAGCTGATGAAGTTCGTGTCACTGTATAAGGAGGTTTACTATGGCTAACGAATTAGAAGCCTTAATTCGGCAGATCGTATCTGAAATAGAAGGGGCGAAAGGCAGTACAACACAGTACTCTACGCCTCATACACCATCTACAACTAATACAGTAGATAGAGTGGTTACAATCGAAGATTATCCGATTGCTAAAAAACATCCAGAATGGATTGATCTTGGTCAAGGCCGTGACTTGAGCCATATTACGATGGATAACGTAATGGCAGGTCACATCACAATGGATGATTTGAAAATTTCTCCATCCATTTTGAAAGCCCAAGGTCAAATTGCTAAGGCTGGGGGCCGTGATCAAATTGAACTCAACTTCTCCCGCGCCGCAGAAATGACGAAAGTTAGCGATAAACGCTTACTTGAAATGTATAATGCACTTCGTCCATATCGTTCTTCTAAACAAGAACTCTTGGATATTGCTAGCGAACTTGATGGTCTAGGTGCTCCAATTTGTGCAAACTTTGTACGAGAAGCTGCAGAAAACTACGAACGCCGTAAAAAACTGAAAGGTGATAATTAACCTATAGGAGATGTCATTATGAAACGAATTGTTGGCATCGATATCGGAAACTCTACAACAGAAGCGGCCTTGGCCGAAATTCATAGCAATGGAGAGGTAAAGTTCTTATCTTCTGCTATTGCTAGCACCACTGGTATTAAAGGAACGCGCGAAAATATCGTAGGCCTCATGGATGCCCTCAAGTCGCTAATCAAGTCTGCTAATCTTACACTACGAGACATTGACTTAATTCGCATTAATGAGGCTACACCAGTTATCGGTGATGTAGCTATGGAGACCATTACGGAAACCATTATTACGGAATCTACCATGATAGGTCACAATCCTAAAACACCAGGTGGTTTAGGACTTGGTGTAGGCTATACAGTTCCTATTGAACAACTCATCGACAAGCCACAAGATAAGCCATACATCGTGGTAGCTCCTAAAATTATCGATTTTGAATTGGTAGCACAGCTTATCAATGCGTACTGTCAACGCGGTTATGATATTCGCGCTGCTATTCTTCAAGCCGATGATGGAGTACTAGTCAATAATCGATTAGATCATAAAATTCCTATCGTAGACGAGGTTGCGTATATCGATAAAATCCCAATGGGTATGCTTTCTGCTGTAGAGGTTGTAGAACCGGGGCAAGTGGTATCACAATTATCTAATCCTTATGGTATTGCCACTGTATTTGAGCTTTCACCAGAGGAAACAAAGAATATTGTACCAATTGCTAGGGCCCTCATCGGGAACCGCTCTGCAGTAGTTATTAAAACGCCTGCAGGGGATGTTAAAGAACGGGTAATACCGGCAGGATCTATCATTGTTATGGGGAATGACCGAACTGTATCCGTCGATGTATCTGCAGGGGCAGAAAGAATCATGGAAACCCTTGAATCCGTTCATCCTATTGAGGATATCAGCGGGGAAGCAGGTACGAATGTAGGTGGCATGCTTGAAAAGGTTCGCCTCACAATGGCGCAATTAACGAATAAATCACCTCAAGACGTATATATTCAAGATTTACTAGCTGTAGATGTGGCTGTTCCTATTAATGTGAAAGGCGGCCTTGCAGGTGAGTTCTCTATGGAACAGGCTGTAGGCATTGCCTCTATGGTTAAGTCAGATCATCTACAAATGGAAATCATTGCGAAGCAGGTAGAAAAAGAGTTAGGCGTTCCTGTTGAAATAGGTGGCGAAGAGGCTGAATCAGCTATCTTAGGCGCTTTGACTACACCGGGGACAGCCAAACCAATGGCCATACTCGATTTAGGAGCAGGCTCTACCGATGCATCTATCATCAATCAAGAAGGAAAAATTAAGGCCATTCATCTTGCAGGTGCAGGAAATATGGTAACAATGTTAATCAACTCCGAGCTTGGTTTAGAGGATATGCATATTGCGGAATCTATTAAACGAGATCCATTGGCTCAAGTACTCAGTGTATATCACATTCGTCACGAAGATGGAACGGTGCAGTTCTTTAATGAACCACTTCCGGCAGCATTGTTTGGCCGCGTTGTTATTGTCACTCCTGATGGGCTTGTTCCTGTAGAGCGAGATATCCCACTAGAAACGATTAAACGTGTTCGTCAAACCGCCAAGAAACGGGTGTTTGTAACAAATTCTCTTCGTGCTTTGGCATCTGTTAGTCCTACTCATAATGTGCGAGATATACCATTCGTAGTTATCGTAGGTGGTTCTGCATTAGACTTTGAAATTCCTCAACTCGTCACCGATGCACTTTCACAATATGCATTAGTAGCAGGTCGAGGCAATATTCGAGGCGTTGAAGGTGCACGTAATGCGGTAGCAACAGGTTTGGTATTATCCTATGCACAGAAGGGAGGCCTATGATGGACCAAAGTATCATCAGCAAGCCAACCATATTGCTGTATGCTACACAGCATATCAGTGAGGATGTACTAAAACCCGTTCTACATGGTATTGAAGAGGAAGGTCTACCAGTTGTCATTGAGTCCCACAGTGGTACGCATATGGCATTGGCTGATCTAGCATCTCGTAATTCCGCTTTATCTGTAGGTATAGGCGTTGATGAACAGGCTATTGTATTGACCTATAAAAATATACCAGCGCATCAATTTATCTACCGACTCAGTGGTTACAGTCAATATCCGGATAGCTTACGTACTTTAGGTGTCAATGCAGCTCGCCTTGTAAAAGGAAATCCTTTTGTTTCTGATGAACGATTGGAAGTGGCCTTTTAAATACAATTAACTTGAGAGGTGGTGCATATGGCTATTTATACGAAAACCGGTGATGCAGGTACAACAGCTCTTTTTGATGGCACACGGGTACCTAAAAATTCACTTCGTGTGGACACATATGGAACCTTTGATGAATTAAATGCACAGGTTAGTGTATGTGAGAAATTAGTCGTCTCACCAGACAATAAACATGTGCTTCACACATTACAACATCAGCTCTTCCGCTTATGTGCGGAGGTAGCAACGCCTCATGTAGAAAATCTTAGTGAAAGCAGCAATTTGATTTCACAACAAGATATTAGCGATTTGGAACGTTTAATCGATGACTATACAAAGCGATTGCCACAGCAACATAGCTTTATATTAAGCGGTAATTATTTATCTGCTGCAGAGCTACATGTGGCTCGCACAATCTGTCGTCGCGGTGAACGGTTACTTATTAGCTTAGGTTCTGTAGAACCAATTCGCGATGAGGTTCGAAAATTTATAAATCGATTATCTGATGCTCTTTATATCATGGCTCGTATGGAAGACTATGTGCAATTTGTAGAAACAATTGTAGAGCGCGTAGCAGAACGTGTTAAGAACAGTCATGCTGAAGTACTGGCGGAAACGAATCGGAGCTTATGGCATATGGGGCATACTACTGAAAATGGAGTTAGTTATATGGCAACTAGAACAAAGCTAGAAGAAATTATGACGAAACTTTCACAAGCAGCCATGGACTATGCTCAGTCCATAGGTGTACCTATCGTTGTATCTATAGTAGATGCAAAGGGTGTATTAATGTATTTCCATCGTATGTCAGATGCATTGCTCATCAGCAACGATATCGCACAGGCAAAGGCGTATACTGCAGTGGCTCTCAAAGCGGCAACTCATGAAGTACATCAAAGTGCACAGCCTGATGGCGATCTATTCAACATTGAATCCATGGTAAATCGTAAAATCTGTACCTTTGGTGGAGGTTATCCGATCATCATCGACGGAGAAATTGTCGGTGGTTTCGGCATTAGCGGTGGCACTGTGGCAGAAGATATGGACATTGCATCTCATGCATTACAATCTTTGTTAACTCGATGAGGTGAAAACAATGGACGTAACGCAAATGTATATTAGTGAGTTTGTTGGTACTGCCGTTCTAATTGCATTTGGTAACAGTACAAATGCATCAATTTTATTAAAGAAAACCATCGTTAGTATTTTTGGAACTAACTGGTTACACATTATCTTTGGATGGGCCTTTGCCGTTTCCTTTGGTGTATACGTAGGTATTACACTTGGTGGGCCTGGCCACTTGAATCCAGCAGTTACCTTTGCCCTTGCTGTGGCAGGTATATTTCCTTGGGATCAAGTTATTCCAATGTCTATAGCGCAAATTGCAGGTGGTTTTACTGGTGCTGCTATTGCTGCACTGTTCTATTATCCACACTTTAAAGTAACAGGTCCTGACGAAGGGAACTGCGTAGGGATTTTTGCAACAGGTCCAGCAATCGATAATAAACCTTTCAATTTGATATCTGAAATTATAGCTACGTTTATGTTTATGCTAGCTATTCTCTGCTTAGGTAAAATGGCTGATGGTTTAGCACCTATGGTCATTGGTATCTTGGTAGCATCGATTGGTATGTCCTTTGGTGCAACTACTGGATATGCGTTAAATCCAGCGCGCGACTTTGGTCCACGGTTAGCGTATTTCTTACTACCGATTCCTAATAAGGGAACTGCAAACTGGCAATATGCGTGGGTACCATTTATTGGCCCATTGATCGGGGCGGGCTTAGCCGTATTATTCTTCCAATTAGTGGCACCTTAACTCTAGCTAGAGTATATAAAACAAAAACGAATCATAGTTTATCAGGATAGTTCAAAGAATTTATTTTGAATTAGGAGGAGATTATATGGCCTTTCAAGAGGTAATTGATGCAAAACAGCGCATCATACAAGAATTTGTACCCGGAAAGCAGGTTACGATAGCCCATGTTATTGCCAATCCTAAGCCAGACCTATTTAGAAAAATGGGGCTCGAGGAAAAAGGTAGAAATGCCATTGGGATTCTTACCATAACACCTGGCGAAGGGACCATTATTGCAGCCGATATTGCAAGTAAATCCGGTGATATCGAAATCGGTTTCATCGATAGATTTTCGGGGGCACTTCTCATAACTGGTGATGTATCTGCTGTTGAATCTGCATTGCGCAGTGTAATTGAAGGACTGCAACGCATATTAGGCTTTTTCCCAACGGATTTAACAAGATCCTAATGAAAGGGTAATTATGAGTACCGAAAAGAAAGAAAAGCGTATCCTCCTAGTAGGCCGTAGCGGATGTGGGAAGACTACATTAGCCGATACGATTACCCATGGCTCGGCTACGTATCATAAGACACAAGCTATAACGCGGGTGGGAAACTTCATCGATACCCCTGGGGAATATATGGAAAATCCTAATTACTACCGAGGCATTATCTTGCACGCCTATGATGCGGATCTAGTGATTTTCATGATTCCCGCAGGTGATGAAACAACCATATTCCCACCAAGCTTTGGTAACTCCTTAAACCGCGAGGTTATCGGGGTTGTATCCAAGGTAGATACGGGAAAAGATGTGGAAGCGCCACGACGTAATCTCAAACTAGCGGGAGCCACTAAGATTTTTGAAATATCCGTTCACGACGAAGAGTCGTTAGAACATTTGTGTAACTACATATACGGTTAGTTGAAAGAAGGTTTTTCCATGGACAAAGGTTTTGAAGAACAACTTAATCAATTTATTTTAAATAAGGCGATCATTCCAAAAAGCTTGGGTCTATGGGAACGATATTTCAAGAAAATGTGTCTTGCTTGGCAGGATATGAAACCTGAGATTCATGCTCAGCATATTATCTTTTCGGCAGATAATGGTATTTCCGTAGATGGTCTGATTGGTTATAACTATGAGATTACTCGTAAACAGTCTCAAAATATGATTGATGGTAAAAGTGCAGTTGCTAATTACTGTATCTTTAACCATATTCCTTACGAAGTGGTAGATGTAGGCATTGCTTGTCCACAAGGTATTGGGGTGAATCGAAAGGTTGCTCAAGGCACAAAGAATATATTAGACGGTGCTGCTATGAACGCTGAAGAATTTGACCTAGCGTACCAAGCTGGATATAACCGCGTTGTCTACTACGCAGAATCTGGTATCAATCTATTTTCCTTCGGTGAAATGGGTGTTGGTAATACCACAACTTCAGCAGCTGTCTTAAGTGGTCTTACAAAACTAGACCCACGGATAACTGTAGGTCCTGGATCTGGTCCTGATGAAGAGGCGTACATGAATCAAAAACGAGAATTTGTACGTACTGCACTATCTCATCATAAGGGACACTTAAATAGTCCAAAAGAGGTAATCAGCCGCGTAGGTGGCTTTGATATAGCCGCTATTACAGGTGCTATGGTAGCTTGTACAGACTTACATATCCCATTTGTTATCGATGGATATATAACAGCAGTTGCTATGGCTTGTGCTACGCAAATGAATGGAGATGCTCCATTATACGGTATTCCATCTCATTATTCTCGTGAGGTAGGGATGGCCGCAGCATTGGCTTATGCAAATATTCGTCTTGATGAAGTTCCAATCCATGGGCAAATGGCATTAGGTGAAGGAACTGGTGCCGTATTAATGGTACAACTACTTAAAACAGCACACTTTGCCTTTATGAATATAGGCACTATGGTGGAACTATTAGAAAAATAAATTTGTAATCTTTGCTCTATGTTTTGTAAAAGGAGAGAAAACAGATGACACAAGAAGCATTAGGTATGGTGGAAACTAAGGGCCTAGTAGGCGCTATTGAAGCAGCAGATGCAATGCTTAAAGCAGCTAATGTAGAACTCGTAGGGAATGAAAAAATTGGCTCTGGTCTCGTTACTGTTATGGTTCGCGGTGATGTAGGTGCTGTAAAAGCTGCTGTAGACGCAGGTGCAGCCGCTGCAGAACGCGTAGGCATTGTTATCTCTACTCATGTAATTCCAAGACCACATAAAGATGTAGAAGGTATTTTACCAACAAAGGGTGAATAATTATGGCCGATACTAAAAGTATGGTAGATGAGATTTTAAAGCGTGTATTGATGCGTATCGATGGTGCTGATTTAAGCAAAATTACAGGCGCAACAGGTAATGCATCATGTGCTTCGTCACCTGTAAGTTCACCTACTACAAATCAACTACAAACTTCAATGATTACTGAACATGTAGGCAGTACTACAACAGGCGATACAATTGGCCTTGTAATTGCCAATGTAGACAGTCAAGTATTGGAAGCTATGAAGCTCACTAAGTCATATCGATCTATCGGTATCTTAGGTTCACGTACAGGTGCAGGACCGCAAATCATGGCCGCTGATGAAGCTGTAAAAGCAACGAATACTGAGATTGTTAGCATTGAACTTGCCCGTGATATGAAAGGTGGCGCCGGTGCTGGTTCCCTTATCATATTTGGTGGCGATGACGTATCTGATGTAAGACGTTCTGTAGAGGTAGCATTGCGTGAATTAGAACGTACCTTCGGCGAGGTATATATGAACGAAGCTGGTCATGTGGAGGTTCAATATACAGCTCGCGCAGGAGAAGCATTAGTGACTGCCTTTGGGACACCAGAAGGTAAAGCCTTTGGCTTGATCGTTGGGGCCCCAGCAGCTATTGGTGTAGTTATGGCAGATACAGCAGTTAAATCAGCGAATGTAGATGTAGTAGGCTATCGTTCTCCATCGAGTTCAGCTATGAGTAATGAAGTTATTTTACAAATCAGTGGTGATTCTGGCGCTGTTAAACAAGCTGTAAAAGCAGCACGTGATGTAGGATTAGCTTTACTAGAAACTATGGGAGACAGACCTAAGAATAAAGGTAATGCTTACATTATTTAATGAATATTATTTCAAAGAGTCAAATATTCATTACATATCATTATCACGTCGCAATAGATGATACTTTCACAATGTGAATAGGAGGATTCATAATGGCAGAACTAAATGAACAAATGTTACGGGCTATCATTATGGACATAATAGATGAAGTAGGTATGCTCAAGGATGAGCCTGTTCAGGCGACACCGAAAGAAGAACCTAAAACAGAATCTCAAGAACCAGAATTAAAAGATTTGATTCGTCAAATGTTAGTAGATATGCAACGTAGCTAACGTTATAGGAATGCATGAATCCTGTTGCGAATCATCAACAGAAATAGACGTCGGGAGGTGGCATAGTGAAAGATTCACTAGGGTTACTAGAAGTAGCTGGTTTACTGGGGGCTATCACCGCATCAGATGCAATGGTTAAAGCTGCAAATGTACGGTTGATAGGCATAGAAAAGGCGAGAGGCCTTGGCTGGATGACAGTAAAGGTTGCCGGTGATGTAGCAGCTGTGGAAGCGGCTGTTCAGACTGGTGTAGCTCTTACAAAAGGAATGAACCTGTATGTAGCTCATAAGGTAATTCCACGGCCTGCAGAAGGCTTAGTAGAATCCTTTAATGATGACTTTACAGATAAGCCTGCTAAGGTATCTGATGATACACAGTTAACTAAGGCGAGTGCTAGTGTTCAAGAAACTGAGGAAATTATAGAAATCGAACCAGTCAAAGCTGAAGTTACAACTTCTAAAACAGAGAAACCCAAATTAGATGAAAAGGTTGTTGAAGTGTTAGATGAAATTGTATCTACCATCATAGAACCGAAAAGTTCTAAGTCTACAGGTACAAAGAAAACAACACCAAAGAAAAACTCTAAAAAGAAATAAAGTAGTAAATAATAAAGGAGATTATCATGAATAACGCATTAGGCATGGTAGAAACAAAAGGTTTAGTAGGCGCAATTGAAGCGGCTGATGCAATGGTAAAAGCAGCTAACGTTACATTAGAAGGTACTGAAAAAATTGGTTCCGGTCTTGTAACAGTAATGGTTCGCGGTGATGTAGGCGCTGTAAAAGCGGCTGTTGATGCAGGTTGTGCAGCAGCACAAAAAGTAGGCGAAGTAGTATCTACTCATGTAATTCCACGCCCTCATAGCGACGTAGAATTAATTTTACCTAAGAAGGGATAATAGCTTATGGATCGGGAACAGATTCGTGCTATCGTACGAGAAGTGATCGAAGCCATGTTCGAATCGTCCATTCCCGTAGGTGTGAGCAATAGACATGTCCATCTATGTCAGGCGGACTGGGAGGTATTATTCCCCAATCAGGCTATTACTAAGAAAAGTGACTTAAAACAAACTGGAGAGTTTGCTTCAGAACAAACCGTTACTTTAGTGGGGCCTAAAGGGGTCATTCAAAATGTCCGCGTACTAGGTCCTCTTAGAAAACAGTCACAAGTGGAGGTATCGTTGACTGATGCTCGTACATTAGGCATAAAGCCTCCTATTGTGCTATCTGGTCATTTAGAATCAGCCGTAGAGATTACTCTATGTACTGAAAACGGGGAAATAACAAAACCTATTTGTATTGTTGCAAAGCGACATATTCACATGTCGCCGGATGATGCAAAACTGTTCCATGTAAACGACGGTGATAGCGTTAAGGTTGAACTTCAAACGCCAGAACGCACCACTGTATTTGGTGATGTCATCGTTCGAGCCGTACCTGGTTTTGTCCTAGAACTCCATATTGATACAGATGAGGCTAATGCTGCCAATGTACAAGGTACAGTGATGGCGAGAATTGTACAGTAAAGTAGGTGATATGATGAAAGGTTTGAAAAAGGCAAATAATACTTTGCAAGAGTTCTCTGATCTCGTAGAGTCCAAACAAGTGAGCTCTCATAATCAAAAGAATTTGCGTGTAGGCATCGACCTTGGTACATCATCTATTGTCCTATCCGTAGTAAACGACAAAGGTAAACCTATATATGGCGCTTTTGAATACAATGAGTCTATTCGAGACGGCCTTGTAGTTGACTATGTGGGCGCTGTTACGATTACGCGAGCGTTAAAGGCTAAGGCAGAGGCAGCCTTAGGTACAGAACTTGTATATGCCGCAGCAGCTGTTCCACCTGGAACGATAGGCAAGAATAAAGATGTAGTAGGTCATGTTCTGGAAAGCGCCGGTTTTGAAGTAACTTGTATTTTAGACGAACCTACCGCTGCTGCTAATGTGCTAGGTATCACCGATGGCGCTGTTATCGACGTCGGTGGTGGTACTACGGGCATAAGCATTTTAAAGGATGGACGCGTTGTGTATACCGTGGATGAGCCGACAGGGGGTACCCATATGAACCTTGTTATTAGTGGGGCCTATGGGATCTCCATCCCTGAAGCGGAGGCTTATAAGCGCAATGAAGCCAATAAACGCGATGTATATGCAACCATACGGCCTGTTGTTGAAAAAATGGCAGCTATTTCTAAGCGTGCGTTACAAGAGGGTGGTTATGAAAAAGGGACTCCTATTGTTGTTGTAGGTGGTGCTTCTAATTTTGAGGAGTTTACAAAAACTTTCAGTCAATATATAGGATTACCCGTAGATAAGCCGCTATATCCAGAATTTGTAACGCCCTTAGGGATTGCCATGGGAAGTGAGCATTAATATGGATGCATTAGTTAAACGGGTGCTAGAACGCCTAGAAAAGCGCATGACATCCACTGCTACGTTTATGGTCACAGAATGCAATAGCTATGATGAACATATATTGTTGCAGAATCAACTCATTTCTTTTGCTGGTATAGATTATGGTCATATACGAGAGTTAATGAGCGATACATTGGTGCCTTGGGTAGCCTGTTTGCACCGTGCATTAGCTTATGACTGTGAGGTGACAATACGCCTCGCAGTCCCTGTGACCTCGTTGATGAATCCATCAGTTATTCTAGATTGGCCTATCAATTTTCTAGATAAATTTGGTCGTCCTATATATGCCAGCCATCAAGGATGGATAACGGCCTCTTTTGTAAGATCTTGTGAAAGTCAGTCTATTATCGTCATATATAGGGGACAACGGTTTACCATGGCTGCTCGAGATGAAATTGAGCGCTTACGTATCACAATAATTGAAGGGAACGAGAAGTATGCAAGTCGGTAAAGTAGTGGGTAGTATCGTATCTACTCAAAAGCATGAATCTCTAAAGGGAATGAAACTGATGATGGTAGATATTCTCGATGGAGAACAAGGGTTGACGGGGCGCATAGAAATCGCCGTCGATACAGTATGTGCTGGTGAAGGTGAATATGTGCTTCTAACTCGAGGCTCATCGGCACGGCATATTTTCGAAGATGATAAAGGCACCGCAGTAGATTGTGCTATTGTGGGTATTATTGATAGTTTTGAAAAATAATTGTATAGGAAATAGCTGGTGCCAGAGTTAAACCTAGTTATTGTGTCACATCATGAATGTATCCTTGATTGTGTACACCGTTAGTTGACATGGTCATTGCATCAGCAATGCAACCTATATGGAGGTTCATGATGGAAAACAATACACAGTTGAAAGAAATGATCCGCTCCATGGTTATAGATGTATTACAGGGGCAAAAGCAAGAAGCAGCCTCATCACAACCTTTTAAACAAGCGCCTAGAGGTCAAGTTGAACCAGGTGTGTTTGATACTGTTGATGAGGCCATTCAAGCAGCAAAAGCAGCGCAAGCGCGCTTTGAAGATTGCACCTTGGCAACCCGTGAAAAGGTAATAGCAGACATCCGTGCTGCTATGCGCCCACGAGTACAAGAGTTGGCTCAAAAAACTGTTGAAGAAACAGGAATGGGTCGCGTTGCAGATAAAGTATTGAAATTAAATCTTACACTCGATAAAACACCGGGTGTAGAAGATCTCGTTACAGAGTGTGAAACTGGTGATAACGGCATGACATTATACGAATTGTCTGCCTACGGTGTCATCGGTGCTATTACACCAAGTACAAATCCGGCAGAAACGTTAATATGTAATACAATCGGTATGCTAGCTGCAGGGAATGCCGTATTCTTTAGTGTTCATCCTGGCGCTAAGCATCTTAGTCGATTGCTAGTTAGTGAACTTAATCAAATTATTGCTAAATCGATTGGCATTGAAAATCTTATCGTAACACTTCGTGAGCCATCTATTGAGTCCGCTCAAGAGATGATGTTGCACCCCGATGTGAGTCTATTAGTTGTTACTGGTGGCCCTGGGGTTGTAAAACAAGCGCTTCAAAGTGGTAAAAAGGTTATCGGTGCCGGTGCTGGTAATCCACCAGCCTTTGTAGATGAAACAGCAGATATTAAAAAGGCAGCTCAAGATATCGTCCTAGGTGCTAGCCTCGATAATAATATTCTATGTATCGCTGAAAAGAGCGTCGTTGCCATGCGCCAAATCGAGCCACAGCTAGTTCAAGAAATGGTGAAAGCAGGATGCGTCCTTATTGAAAATCAACAAGATATTCAACGCTTAGTAGATTTAACTGTATTACCGAATGGGACACCAAACAAAAAGTTCGTCGGTAAGAATGCAAGCGTCATTCTAGATGCGGCACATATTCCGTACAACGGTGATCCACGGTTGATCATCATGCGTACACCAAAAGACCATCCATTTGCAGTGATTGAAATGTTAATGCCTATTCTACCGGTTGTGACGGTAGATAGCTTTGATGAAGGTCTCGATGTATGCTTGATGTTAGAAGCGGGCTTACATCATACGGCAACGATGCATTCCTTAAATATGGAACGCCTCAATCGGATGGCCCGTAAAATGAAAACATCTATTTTTGTTAAGAATGGTCCATCCTATGCAGGGCTTGGTTTTAGTGGTGAAGGTACGACAACCTTTACAATTGCTACACCTACTGGGGAATCTACTACATCAGCACGCTGCTTTGCACGCCGTCGTAGATGTTGCTTAACAACAGGGTTCAATATTCGATAGGTGGTGAGCATATGAATAAATGGACTTTTCCAACTCAAATTTATGCAGGATCAGATTCGTTGAATCGTCTTACAGAATTTAATAATGAATCCATCCTTATCATATGTGATCCATTTTTAAAAGATTCTCCGAGCCTTACGTATGTGATGGGATTAATGGATAGTAAAAATAAGGTGACTATTTATACTGATGTAGTACCTGATCCACCTATAACCCATGTTGTAAAGGGCATTGAATTTATGGAAGGTATTAAACCGACCGTTATCATTGCCATTGGTGGGGGATCCTGCATCGATATGAGCAAAGGTATAGCATATTTCGGTCGTAAGCTAAAGCATATGGATATTAAATCCTTCATCGCAGTTCCTACTACTAGTGGCACAGGATCTGAAGTAACCGCCTTTGCTGTTCTTACAGATAGCGAAACGCAAATTAAGTATCCTCTTGTGGATGATGCGGTATTACCTGATGAAGCTTTATTAACGCCATTGTTTGTAAAAACATCTCCACCAAATGTTACTGCATTTAGTGGGATGGATGTACTTGTTCACGCTCTTGAAGCCTATGTGGCAACGGCGGCAAATAATTTTACTGATGCATTGGCACAACAAGCGATTGAGCTTGTTTTTGAATATTTACCAAAATGTCATAAGCCAACAGCAACAGAACAAGACCGCATGTCTATGCACGAAGCATCATGCCTTGCAGGGCTTTCCTTTAACAAGGCTGGCGTAGGTATCGTTCATGCTATGGCTCATCAGCTGGGAGGACAATTCCATGTGCCTCATGGTCTAGCTAATAGTATGCTCTTGCCGTATGTAATTGGATTTAATTGCTCCCACAATCCGGCGGTAGCTAAAAAATATGCTCATTTATCTGCTAAATTAGGCTTTGCAGGTCATAATGCATCAGAGGTGGATAAATTAGCTGCTCTTATAGAAGCTATCGTTACATTGCAACATACATTAGACTGTCCAATGAATCTGACAGCCTTTGGTGTAGATAAAGCTGTATCGGAAACTAAGCTCGACCTTATGGCAGATAGAGCACTAGAGGATATGTGTTACAGATTTAATCCATATCCAGCTAACCATGATGATCTTATTGGTTTATATAAAAAAGTATTGTAATTTATATAGATTGAGTACTATATAGATTGAATACTAAAACTAGAAAATATAAGACCGAAAAAGAGACTTTAATGATTTCATTGAAGCCTCTTTTTTATTTGTATAGGAATAGATTGTATTACTGAGGTTATGTGCTATTAGATACACCTTTTTTCATCTTAGAATGATATAATAATTTTTACATCCTATCTTGATGTAGAGGTGTTATTCAAATTTAGTCATATTCCATATAACTCATTGGAATATAGAATAACATAGATTTTATCTACATTTGTTGTATAATATGTATAGGATATTTAAAAAATTAGATATTTTTGTGAAAGTGTATCCTCATCTAATTTAATTAGATGCTTAGTATATTTTATGAGAAATTCATAGTAAATGTACTACTTTCACAATATGAGTATGATCTTGTGTGGTCATACGGTTTTTGAAAAGAGAGGTATTTATGCAACACATGCTACGCATGGGTATTGACGTGGGCTCTACAACGGTTAAAGTTGTACTATTAGACGAACACGATAATTATTTGTATAAAAAGTACATACGCCATTATGCGAACATTTTGGACACCGTATATACCTTGCTCCAAGAGGCTCAAGTGGGCCATGAAAATGATCAAGTTCATGTATGTATTACCGGTTCTGGTGGTATGGCGATGGCTGAAAAGGTACGCATTCCATTCGTACAAGAGGTTATTGCTGAAACACGTGCTGTAAAAGCGTTGTACCCAGAAACTGATGTTATTATCGAACTTGGTGGTGAAGATGCGAAGGTTACCTACTTAGGTCAAACTGCAGAACATCGTATGAATGGCTCTTGTGCTGGTGGTACAGGCGCTTTCATCGACCAAATGGCGACTTTATTGCAAACTGATGCATCTGGTCTTAACCAATTGGCCATGAATGCTGATACGATTTATCCAATTGCAGCACGCTGTGGCGTATTTGCTAAAACAGACGTACAAGCTTTGTTAAACCAAGGCGCATCTCATGAAAATATTGCAAAATCCGTATTCCAAGCGATTGTAAACCAAACAATTGCGGGCCTTGCATGCGGTCATAAAATTGAAGGTAATGTAGCATTCCTTGGCGGTCCATTGACATTCTTGTCTGAATTGCGCCAATGCTTCTGCGATACCTTAGAACTAGATGAAGCGCATCGCATTATCCCTGAGAATGGTGAATTGTTCATCGCTTTAGGGGCGGCTTTGATGAAAGAAGACTGTCGTGAGATTACAGTTGGCCAATTAACAAAAGAAATTGGTGCCCTCATCGGTATTCCTATGGAGGCTACAGATCGTGTAGAACCTCTATTTAAAAATGAACAAGAATTAGAAGAATTCCGCGCTCGTCATGCTAAGGCAGTAACGCCAAAGGCAAACATTGAAGATGCGCAAGGGCCTTGTTACCTTGGTATTGATGCGGGTTCTACTACACTTAAGGTAGTTCTCATCAATAGTAATAAGGAAATTATCTTCTCTCACTATGGTCCAAACCATGGTAAACCATTAGAAAAATCTCGTGAAATGATCGAGAAAATTTATGAACTGTTACCAAAAGGCGCTTATATTGCGCATTCTGGTGTAACTGGCTACGGCGAAGCGTTCCTTAAACGCGCCCTTGGCATCGATATTGGTGAAGTAGAAACAATGGCTCACTATCGTGCAGCTCGCTACTTCTGCCCTGATGTTTCCTTTATCTTGGACATCGGCGGTCAAGATATGAAATGCTGTAAGGTTCGTGATGGCTATATCGAAGATATCGTATTGAACGAAGCATGTTCCTCTGGTTGTGGTTCCTTCATCGATACATTCGCATCCGGTCTACGCATTCCAATCGACCAATTCGCGAAGGAAGGTTTGTTGGCATCCTTGCCAATCGACTTGGGGTCTCGTTGTACCGTATTTATGAACTCTAAGGTTAAGCAGGCTCAAAAAGAAGGTG
>CABSJL010000018.1 GCA_902478055.1 uncultured Veillonella sp.
GGCCTTCTAAGCCGTGGGTCGGGGGTTCGAATCCCTCCTGGATCACCAAAGAAATAAGCGGATAGCTCGTAATGAGCTATCCGCTTTTTTGCATTACAAATCTGTAGTTGTTCTGTAATATTTAAGATTTATCTGATCTTATAGTATTTTCTCGCAACCATTCCGCTAGTTCAGTATTTGTCATATTTCCTGCGGCCACATTGATAATTAGGTTTTCAACTTCTTGTTGTGAAGCGGGAATATCAAAACCATTGATAATAAGATACACATACATGCTGTGTAGTGCAGTTCGCTTATTGCCATCTGTAAAAGGATGATTATTGGCGATACCATAACATAATTGTGCTGCTTTGTCATAGAGAGATGGATATAAGTCGTTTCCCATAAATGTTTGAAATGGGGTATTTACAGCTGACGCTAAAAGATTCTTATCTCGTACTCCTGAGGAGAGAATAAAGGCTTTCTCTAATTGGTTATGGAACTCATAGATGTCTTGTATGGTGAATTGAATGTTAGGTGTGCTCATTTATTCTCCAATGCTTTATATAGTTTGTAATTACGTTCTAACACTTGTAGCGAAATGTCTTTTATCCGATTTTTTAATTCTTTATTAGTATCACTAGTCATGATGGGGGACTCTTGAGTTGTTTGGAGATTGCCGATTTTCGGATCTTTTAGTGTCATAGATCAAACTCCTTTACTATTTATTGACTTTTATATTTCTTATATATTTGACTTTTATATCTATTATATAGGGAATAAATCAATATAAACAATCTAATTTATAATAAAAAACTCAAAAGTTCAAATTTAATTATCTCCTGAAAACTCAGTATTTATCTATACTCTTGTTGTATAAATCAAATTAATCAAATAAAAAGTCAAAAAAAGTCAAAAATTTTATCTTTGACCTATTGACTTTTTGACTTAATCAGATTATTATAATGTCATAAGGTTGAAGAAACCTAGAAATAAAGCAAGAAATTAAACAGACTTAAAAAGTCAAACAGATATACTTGTAGTAAAAAAGTGAGGTAATTTATATGAATAACAATTTCAATAACTTTGGTAGCGATTTCGGTAGCATGAATGATTTGTTCAATCAATTGATGGGTAACATGGGTGGTTATTCCACAGAAAACCGTCGTTATAAAATTAATGGTCGTGAAGTGACTCCAGAAGAGTTTGCTTTCTATCGTCAAACTGGTCGTTTACCTTCTAATGAAGAAATGCAAGCTGCTCAAGCTGCACAACAAGGTAAAATGAAACAAGATGGTATCCTTGCTAAGTTAGGTACAAACTTAACGCAACAAGCTCGTGATGGTAAACTCGATCCTGTTATTGGTCGTAATAAAGAAATCCAAGAAACAGCAGAAATCTTAGCACGTCGTACTAAAAACAATCCTGTACTCGTAGGTGATGCTGGTGTTGGTAAAACAGCTGTAGTAGAAGGCTTGGCACAAGCTATCGTCAATGGCGATGTTCCTGCAGCTATTAAAAATAAAGAAATCATTTCCATTGATATTTCCGGTTTGGAAGCTGGTACTCAATATCGTGGTTCCTTCGAAGAAAATATCCAAAACCTTATCAAAGAGGTTAAGGCTGCTGGTAACATTATCTTGTTCTTCGACGAAATTCACCAAATCTTGGGCGCTGGTTCCACAGGTGATGGTCAAGGTTCTAAAGGTTTAGCAGATATCTTGAAACCTGCTTTGTCCCGTGGTGAAATGACTGTTATCGGTGCTACAACACAAGATGAATACCGTAACACAATCATGAAAAACGCAGCTCTTGCTCGTCGTTTCAATGAAGTTAAGGTAAATGCACCATCTCCAGAAGATACTTTCAAAATTTTACAAGGCATTCGTCCATTGTACGAAGCGCATCATAACATTGAATTGCCAGATGCAGTGTTGAAAGCAGCTGTAGATTATTCTGTACAATACATTCCTCAACGTAGCTTACCAGATAAAGCTATCGACTTGATCGATGTAACAGCAGCTCACTTGGCTTCCCAACATCCTGTAACTGATATCAAAACATTAGAAGCAGATATTGCAGAAGCTAAGGCAAAACAAGAAGAGTTTGCTCAAAAAGAAGATTACGAATCCGCTATTAATGAAAAAATGCGTATTCAAAAATTACAAGAAGAAATCGATAATCACACTGAAAACCAAAAGGTTGTGGCTCAAGTTAACGATGTAGCAGAAGCCGTTGAAAGAATGACTGGTATCCCTGTATCTCAAATGGGTGCATCCGATATCGAACGCTTGAAAGACATGAAATCTCGTTTAGAAGCTCATGTAATTGGTCAAGATAAAGCAGTAGAAGCTGTATCTAAAGCAATTCGTCGTAACCGTGCAGGCTTTGACGAAGGTAACCGTCCAATCGGTAGCTTCTTATTCGTAGGTCCTACTGGTGTTGGTAAAACAGAATTGGCTAAACAATTAGCACTCGATATGTTCGGTAACAAAGATGCTATCATCCGCTTGGATATGTCCGAATACAGTGATCGCACAGCAGTTTCCAAATTGATTGGTGCTACAGCTGGTTATGTTGGTTACGAAGATAACTCCAACACATTGACTGAACGTGTTCGTCGTAATCCTTACTCCATCGTATTGTTCGACGAAATCGAAAAAGCAGATCCTCAAGTTATTACATTACTTCTTCAAGTGTTAGATGATGGTCGCTTAACAGATGGTCAAGGTAACACTGTAAACTTCAAAAACACTGTTATTATTGCTACATCTAACGCAGGTTTTGGTTATGGTCAAGATAATGACGATGAAAACAAAGTAGATGTAATGGAACGTATCGCTCCATTCTTCCGTCCAGAATTCTTGAACCGTTTCAATGCAGTTATCGAATTCAATCAATTGAAAAAAGAAGACTTGAAGAAAATCGTAGATTTGATGCTTGATCAAGTTAATAAAACTTTAGCTAAAAAAGAAATTACTCTTGATGTAACTGAAGCAGCTAAAGAATTATTGATGGAACAAGGTTACGATAAAACTATGGGCGCTCGTCCATTACGTCGTGTTATCGAATCTGAAATCCGCGATAATGTAACTGACTTCTACTTGGATCACATCGATGCAAAACACTTGCTTGCTGATGTTGTAGATGGTCACATTGTAATTAGCGACAAAGATGCTGCTAATACATCTGATGATAAATCTGCAAATGATAAATCTGCAGACGACAGCAAACAAGCTGATGATGCTGCATCCAAGGATAATAAATAATCGATAGGCTATCGACACTAACTAATGAATCCCTTACAACTCTCTCCATACACAAACTAATGATAGACCTATTGATACTGAGAGCACCCCACATAATGTGGGGTGCTTTTTTGTGTCTTAATATGCATTTTAATATGTGTATTAATAAAGAAATTTTGTATACATGACAAAAATCATTGCTAATATATCGATTTATTTAGTATAATCATATCTATAAATTCAATATTCTATAGAATTTAAAAAAGAGATGAAGAAAGGGAGGAGATTATTGATGTCACATTATGTAGATCTAAATAGCGATTTAGGTGAAAGTTTTGGCAACTACACATTAGGCATGGATGGTGAAGTGTTAAATCACGTAACAAGTGCTAATGTTGCCTGTGGATGGCATGCTGGAGATCCTCTCATTATGGATGCTACAGTTCGCATGTGCAAGGAAAAGGGCGTAGCTATAGGGGCTCATCCTGGGTATCCTGATTTAATGGGCTTTGGTCGTCGAGCAATGGCAGTCAATCCTGCAGAGGCTAAAGCATATATGATATATCAAGTTGGTGCATTGCAAGCCTTCTGTGATAGTTATGGCGTTACATTACAACATATGAAATTACACGGTGCTTTTTATAATACCGCATGTGTAACCCCTGCATTGGCAGATGCTGTATTAGATGGCTTACAAGCGGTAAATCCTAAAATTGCAGCCATGGTGTTGAGCGGTAGCTATATTGCAAAAGAAGCACAGCGTCGAGGCATTCCTGTAATTCAGGAGGTATTTGCTGATCGTGGTTATACCGATGAAGGTACATTGGTACCTCGTACAGAACCTGGGGCTTTCATAAAAGACCCTCAAGAGGCTCTTGAACGAGTTCTTATGATGGTTACAGAAGGTAAGGTTGTCACTAATACAGGCAATACTATTGATATTGTAGCTGATTCCGTATGCGTACACGGCGATAATCCAGAAGCGATTGCTTTCACAAATTACATCCGTGAAGGCCTTACGAAAGCGGGCGTTACAGTGGCTAATTTCCAAAACCGTAAATAGTAAAACGGCCATTAGAAAATAAGCAATACATAGCAAATACGTAATAAATAGTGAATATGTAGTAAATATGTAGTAAATAGTAAGTACATAATAGATAGTTAATAAATTATTGTATGGAGGTTTTTATGAAACCAATTTCAGGTAAAGCAAGTTTATCTGTCCTCTTAGGGGCAGCTTTCTTGATGGCCACGTCCTCTATTGGGCCGGGCTTTATGTTACAAACGGCGGCATTTACAAATGATTTGAAAGCAGATTTTGCGTTTGCCATCATTGTGTCTGTTATTTTTTCAATTATTGCACAGCTTAATGTGTGGACAATCATTGGCATATCTAAAATGCGTGGTCAAGATATTGCGAATAAAGTATTGCCAGGACTTGGCTATTTCGTAGCATTCTTGATTTCCCTTGGGGGCCTTGCGTTCAATATCGGCAACATTGGGGGCGCATCTATGGGCCTAAATATTGTATTTGGTATTGATACAACGACAGCAGCGGCTATCAGTGGTATCTTGGGTATTCTATTGTTCGCCTCTCCAAAAATGGGTGGGGTACTAGACAACACAGCTAAAATTCTTGGTACTGTTATGCTAGTATTGATTGGCTATGTAGCATTCTCTACAAATCCGCCAGTGGCTGAAGCGGTTACTCATGCGGTGGCACCAACGCATTATCCATGGCTTGCAACTATTACCCTTATCGGTGGCACCGTGGGTGGTTACATTACATTCTCTGGCGGTCACCGCCTCATTGATGCGGGTATTACTGGTCAAGAACATTTAAAAGATGTACGTCGTGCAGCGTTCATGGGTATGTCTGTAGATGCAGTGGTTCGTATCTTGTTATTCTTAGCGGTTCTTGGCGTTGTGTCTATGGGCCATGTACTAGACCCTAAAGATCCAGCTGGTTCTGCATTCCTTCTTGGTGCTGGTGAAATCGGTCATAAATTATTTGGTATCGTGTTCTTCTGTGCAGCCTTAACATCTGTAGTAGGTGCAGCGTACACATCCGTGTCCTTCTTAAAAACATTGTTCAAAGTAGTAGAACGCAATGAAAAATTGACTATTATGACATTTATCTTCGTTTCTACATGTATTTTGATTTTCATTGGTAAACCAGCATCCTTGTTGATTTTGGCTGGCTCCGTAAACGGCTTAATCTTGCCGATTACATTGGCAGTAATGCTCTTTGCTACTCATAAATCTGAAATCGTAGGAGACTACAAACATAATAAACTGTTATACTATACAGGATGGATTGTAGTACTTGTAACAGCTTACATCGGCGTTACATCCTTACAAGGCATTGCTAAATTACTTGGTTAATTTGATAATTATGAAAGTACCATTATTTTCGTTTGAAGGTAATGGTTCTTTCTGGTTTTAGGAAGGAGATACCTATGAAACCTATAATTTCACCTGTAGGGGATTGCGCTATCTCTATTGATTTTGGTCAAGTCATCGATCCAAAGATTAATCGACATATTCGTCAAACGATAGAGCGAATTCAAGAGCTGAATCTAGAGGGCATTATTGAATTAGTACCTACCTATTGTGCATTGCTTTTGCAATATGATGCTATGCTATACTCCTATGCAGAATTGTGTAAGATCATTGAGCCTACATTGGAGCAGACTGTAACAGATAATGCTAATGAACTTGTTACCGTCGTTGAAATTCCTACCGTGTACGGTGGTGAGTTTGGTCCAGACCTTGGTTTTGTAGCTTCTCATAATAATCTAACTGAAGATGAGGTTGTAGCCATTCATAGTGGTACTGATTACTTGGTATATATGCTTGGCTTCATTCCTGGTTTTACCTATTTGGGCGGCATGGATCCACGTATTGCAACACCTCGTTTATCCTCACCAAGAACATTGATACCTGCAGGTTCTGTAGGCATTGCGGGAGCTCAGACTGGCACGTATCCATCCGACTCTCCAGGGGGCTGGCAAATCATTGGCCGTACACCGGTAACCATGTATGACATGTCTAAGAAACAAGCGGCGCTATTGAGTGCTGGCGACTATGTGCGCTATGTGCCGATAGATGAAGCGGAATATAATCGTATTAAAGCATTGGGGGCGGATTATGCACCATCCATGTATGAAGTAGAGGTAGGTGAGTTGCGTGGCTATTAATGAGTTTAATAAATTATCTATCTACGTAAATGCACCTGGCATGTACACCACCATTCAAGATAAAGGTCGCGTTGGGTTCCAACAATATGGTATGCCTGTAGCAGGTCCTATGGATAGTGAAAGCTATCTCTTGGGACAAGCGCTGGTAGGTAATGTAGAAACGGCAGGTGCCTTAGAGTGCACATTGCTACCGCCTACACTCACCGTGAAAGGCACATGTATCGTTGCTTTCACAGGGGCCGACATGGAACCAACCATCAATAGTGTGCGAGTACCGAGATATATTCCATTTGTATGTCACGACGGCGATGTCATTTCCGGTAGTTTTAGCCAATGTGGCGTGCGCATGTACATTTCTTTCTCTGGAGGTATCGACGTGCCAAGCATCAACGGCAGTGTATCGACCCATACAAAGGCGAAAATTGGGGGCCTTGAGGGGCGACCATTACAAAAGGGCGATGAACTTGCCATCAAAGCGTTTGCCAGAGATGAAGTGCATGTCTGCGATTACCGTGGTGAAGGGCATACTCTATTCAATACCGCCTTATATAACCGTGGGGGCCGTGAATGTCATGAACCGTTACGCGTTGTATTAGGTGATCAGGCAAAACATTTCACCGAGAAGGGAATCAAGACCTTTAGTGATAATATCTATACACTGACTGTAGAATGTGACCGTATGGGGTTCCGCTTAGATGGTCCTGAAATTGAACACGTAGACAGTGCAGATATTATTTCTGATGGTGCCGTATTTGGCTCTATCCAAGTACCATCGAATGGACATCCCATTGTCCTCATGGCAGATCGCCAAACAACAGGGGGCTATACAAAAATAGGCGCTATCATTACCGCAGACCTACCTCGGCTTAGCCAATTGCCGGTAGGGGATGGAATTAACTTTAATATCGTGTCTATTGAAGAAGCGCAAGATATATATCGAGCGTATATGGAACGATTACATAAGCGTATCGAATTAGCACATGAACAAAGTGCTTATGTATTTAAATTAAATAATGTCATATAAAAAATAACGCCTAAAGAGATTATTCTTTAGACGTTATTTTTGTTTTGGGCTGCCAATGTATCTCAATTTGACTGAAATGCTAATTTATAAAAATTTAATGAAATATAGTACTGTGAAATAGGTGGGGTTATTAGAATGTAGTTATATAAGGTATCTTGACCATTATTTTTATAATTTATCAATTATATTTATATGAGAAAAGTTAAAATGTGAGTTTAAATTCATCTTCTCTTCTAAATTATGGTATAAAATCACCCCAATTATTAGGTTTTGTTTTATAAGGGGGTTAAAGAACTCCTATTATTGCTGTATTTGCAATAGCTATTCCAAAAATGAAATATTAGTGAAAAGGGGTTGCAAGCATATCGAAAAATTTGGTATACTCACTATATCGAAAAACTTGAAATTGAGATTATTTGTTATATAGAAGTTTGAGAGATTTATAGTAGTTTAAAGGAGAAAACAATGAACAAGATTTTTAAAGTAGTTTGGAACAAATCCAAAAATTGCTACGTAGTAGTATCTGAATTCGCTAAAAACAATAGCGGTAAAAAGAAAGTTGTAGTAGCTGCTGTATTTGCGGCGTTGGCTATGACAAATGCTAATGTAGCATTTGCGGTAAACGACGTGCCTACCGGAGCTGATGCAACTGCAGTTGCATTTGGTAGTGGTGCTACTGTTACAGGTTCAAATGCAGTTGGTTTAGGTAGTGGTGTTAGTGTTACAGGTGCCAATGCAGTCGGTTTAGGTATCAGTGCTAGTGTTACAGGTGCTAATGCAGTCGGTTTAGGTAGCAGTGCTAGTGTTACAGGTGCTAATGCAGTCGGTTTAGGTAGCAATGCTAGTGTTACAGGTGTAAATGCAGTTGGTTTAGGTACAAATGTAAAAGCTACTCTTAGTGATGTTGTTGCAATTGGTACTGCTGCAAAAGTAGAGACTGCTGGTGGTGGGGTTGCTATTGGTCAAAATGCTTATTCAAAAGCTCGATATGGTAATACACCAAGTGTTGCTGTAGGTAAAAATTCAATTGCAAATGGTGGTACTGCGGTTGCTCTTGGTACTGGTGCGACGGTAAACGAAGCTGGTGCTTCATATTCACAAGGTATTGCCATTGGTGGTGGTGCATTACCGGGGCAAGGGGCGGTTGTTGTAGGGGACCAAGCCATTGCTATTGGTGGTAATACAAAGGCTCTTGGTCACTCCTCTATTGTTATTGGCGGTGACGATGCTGATAGAATGACGTCTACTAACGCAGTTTATACTGATATTAATACAGGGAAAGCTAAAGTTGGGACCGTTTCTAATGCTGTTAAAGATTTAACAGGGTATGAAATTAAGTGGCGTGATTATAATAATGCTACAGCAGACCACATCGGTATCACAGTGGGTACTAAAGGGCAATCTGGTAATGCTGGTATTGCTATTGGTACTGGCGCTGACTCTAAAAACCGTATCGCTGGTGCTTTGACAGGTGTTAATACAAGTGGTGCCGATAATGATTCTGTAACAAATGCCATCGCTATTGGTACCGGTGCTAAGGCAAATCGTGATAACTCTGTCGCTTTAGGTGGTGGTTCTACTACAGATAAGCCAGGTACAATACAATCTAGCTATACCTTATCAAATGGTCTTACTGCAACTTGGGCTGGTGGCGATAAAACTTTGCCAGGTGATATTGTATCCTTCGGTGCTGAAGGATATGAACGTCAGTTAAAAAACGTCGCTCCTGGTGAAGTAAGCAAGAACTCTACAGATGCAATCAATGGTTCTCAGTTGGCTGCTATCGTAGATCAAATTGCATATAAATATGTGTCTATTAATTCTAATGATACTCCTAATAAAGATAATACTGGTGCGAAAGCTAATAACTCTATTGCTATTGGTCCTAATGCATCTACAGATAATACTGCAACAAGCTCTGTAGCTATTGGTGATGGTGCTAATACAACAGGTCGATCTACAGTTGCATTGGGGTTATCAGCACAAGCTGCATCGGCAAATGCTACAGCGTTAGGTGCTAACTCCATTGCGTCCGAGGATGATACTGTGGCAGTTGGTCATGGTGCTAAGGCAACAGATGGCAATGCCAGTGCTTTTGGGGCTGATGCGATAGCTTCCAATATTGAGTCTACTGCAATTGGTCATGGTACTGCTGCATCTGGTGCATCCTCTACTGCATTGGGATCTAGGGCAAAGGCCAGTGGAACTGCAGGTGTTGGTATCGGTATGTTAGCCAATGCAACTAAAGATTATGGTATTGCTATTGGGGGCGAAAGCTCTTCCACTGCAGATAATGGTATTGCTATTGGTAGAAAAAGCTCAGTATCAGAGAATAATGGTATTGCTATCGGTGTTGGTGCTAGTGCTACAACTGCTGATGGTGTTGCAATAGGTTCTAAGTCTGTTGCTAGTACTGCAGCTGGTGTAGCAGGTTATAATGCTAATACTGGTCGTACTGATACATATGCTAACTTAACTGGTGCAACTTTAACATCTACATTGGGTGGCGTTGCAGTAGGTACAACAAATCAAACTCGTCAAATTAACTATGTAGCTGCTGGTACAGCTGATACAGATGCTGTTAACGTAGCACAATTGAAGAGCGTTAACCTTGCTTTCACAGGCGACACTGGTAGTGGCGATGTGAATTTAGCAAATAGTAAATTAGCTGTAAATGGTGATAATACATATATCACAACTACAGCTAATGGTAAGAAAATTACTATTGCTGGTAAAAAACAAGATATTACTGTAACTAATGGTGTTGCTTCTGCAACTGCAGGTATGGCAGATGCTAAAAATGTAGCTGATGCTATTAATCAAGCAGTTGCTAATAGTTCTTCTAGCTGGAACTTATCTGCTAATGGTGAAGCGACAACAGCTACAGTTGAAAAAGGTAATAAAGTAGATTTCTCCGGCGACGATAACATTACTGTTGCAAGAAACGATAAAAATATCTCTGTGTCCTTGAAGAAAGAGCTTACTGGCTTGAACAGTGCATCTTTCAACAATGCTGCAGGTAATCCAACTGTAAAAATTGATGGCGATAAAGGTATCAATGCAGGCGACATGAAAGTTACTAACGTAGCTGATGGCGTAGATGATAAAGATGCTGTCAATGTATCTCAATTGAAGAAAACAGACGCTAAAGCAGAAGCTAATAAAACAGCAATCGATAAAAATACTACAGCGCTTGCTAATAAAATTTCCTTAGAAGGTAATACTGGTTCTACAACAGCGAAATCTTTAAATGATGGAGCTGTAAGCTTCAAAATTAAAGGTGAAGATGGTATTGCTACAGCAGCTGCTGGTAATGATGTAACTGTTAAACTTGATACAGATACTAAAAATAAAATCAATAACGCTGCTGACAAAGATTTGAGCAATTTGAATCCAGCAGGTGAGCAAAAGGTTAAAGATCTAGCTGCTTGGAAAGTGGTTGCTAACAGTGGTACTGCTGAAGATGTTAAAGGTGGCGACACTGTTAAGTTCATCGATGGTGATAACATTGAAATTACGCAAGCTGGTAAAAACTTTACAATTGCCACAAAGAAAGATGTTACATTTGATAATATTACAGCTACTCAAGGTATCACAGCTCCAAAAGTTAAAGCTACAACTGGTGTTGAAACTCCGCAAGTAACAGGCTTGACTAATAGAGATTGGACTCCAGGTCAAACAACACCTGTACCTGGTCGCGCGGCTACAGAAGACCAATTGAAACAAGTTGATAATCAAGTAGCTACAAATAAACAAAATATTGCTGATAATAAAACAGCAATTGATAAAAATACAACAGCTATTGCTCGTAAAATCTCTTTAGGTGGTAACACTGGTACAACGAGTGAAAAATCTTTAAGCACAGCTGATGTGAAATTTAATGTGAAAGGCGATAATGGTCTTACTACTGTTGCTTCTGGTGACGATGTAACAGTTAAACTTGATGATACTACAAAAGCAAAAATCGATAACGCTGCTGACAAAGATTTAAGTAATTTGAATCCAGCAGGTGAGCAAAAGGTTAAAGATTTAGCGGCTTGGAAGGTTGTTGCTAACAATGGTACTGCTGAAGATGTTAAAGGTGGCGACACTGTTAAGTACATCAATGGTGATAATATTCTCATTACTCAATCTGGTAAAGATTTCACATTCGCTACTAAGCCAGATGTAACATTCAATACGGTAACGGCTAACGACACTATTACAGCTCCAAAAGTTAAAGCTACAACTGGTGTGGAAACGCCTCAAGTAACTGGTTTAACTAATAAAACTTGGGATCCAAATAACATTACATCTGGTCGTGCAGCCACTGAAGATCAATTGAAAGCAGTTGACGATCAAGTTAAAACAAATGCAGGCAATATTACTCAAAATACTAATGATATTGCTGACAATAAACAAAAGATTGCAGATAACAAAGCTGCTATCGATAAAAATGCTGGCGATATTGCGGCTAACAAAACTGCTATCAATAAAAACGCTGGCGATATTGCTGCAAACAAGTCTAAAATTGACCAAAATACAACAGCTATTGCTCGTAAAATCTCCTTAGGTAGTGATGATGGTGATACAGATGAAAAATCTTTAAGCACTGGTGACGTAAAGTTCAATATTAAAGGTGAAAATGGTATTACTACTGCAGCTAATGGAGTAGATGTAACTGTTAAATTGGACGATGCTACAAAAGATAAAATCGATAATGCAGCAAACCGTGATTTGAGCAACTTGACTCCAACTGGTGAACAACAAGTTAAAGATTTAGCAGCTTGGAATGTAGTAGCTAACAATGGTACTGCTGAAAAGGTTCAAGGTGGCGATACAGTTAAATTCATCGATGGTGACAATGTTTCCATTACACAAAATGGTAAAGAGTTCACAGTTGCCACAAAGAAAGATGTAACATTTGATAACGTTACAGCAAACCAAAAAATTACAGCTCCAGAAGTAAGTGGTTTAACAAATAAAACTTGGGTACCAGGCCAAACAACACCTGTATCTGGTCGTGCAGCCACTGAAGATCAATTGAAAGCAGTTGATGATCAAGTAGCAGCAAATAAAGCTAACATCACTAAGAATGCTGACGATATTAAAACTAACAAAGATAATATTGCGGCAAATAAAGAACAAATTGATAAAAATACAACAGCTATCGCTCGTAAGATTTCCTTAGGCAGTGATAATGGCGATACAGATAAAAAATCCTTGAGCACAGGTGATGTGAAATTCAATATTAAAGGTGCAAATGGCATTACAACTGAGGCTAATGGTGACGATGTAACTGTTAAATTGGACGATGATACTGCAAATAAAATCAACAACGCAGCAAATACTGATTTAAGCAACTTAACAGATGCTGGTAAACAACAAGTTAAAGATTTATCTGCATGGAATGTAGTGGCTAACAATGGTACTGCTGAAAAAGTTGAAGGTGGTAACACCGTTAAGTTCATCGATGGTGATAACATCTCCATTACTCAAAATGGTAAAGACTTCACAATTGCGACTAAGAAAGATGTAACCTTCGATACAGTAACTGCTAATGACACTATTACAGCTCCAAAAGTAAAAGCAACTGATGGTGTAGAAACTCCAGAAGTAACAGGATTGACTAATAAAACTTGGACTCCAGGTGTAACACAACCTGTAAGTGGTCGTGCAGCAACTGAAGATCAATTAAAAGCAGTTGATGATCAAGTAGCGGAAAATAAAACTAACATCACTAAAAATGCTGGTGATATTGCAGCAAACAAAGCTCAAATCGATAAAAACACAGAAGCTATCGGTCGTAAGATTTCCTTAGGTGGTAACACTGGTTCTACTGATAAAAAATCCTTGAGCACAGGCGATGTGAAATTCAACATTAAAGGCGAAAACGGTTTAACAACGGTAGCTGATGGTGAAGATGTAACTGTTAAAATCGATGATGCTACTAAAGCAAAAATCGATAATGCAGCAAACCAAGATTTGAGCAACTTAACAGATGCTGGTAAACAACAAGTTAAAGATCTTTCTGCATGGAATGTAACTGCAGCTGGCGGTACTGTTGAAAAAGTACAAGGTGGCGATACTGTTAAATTCCAAGCCGGTGATAATCTTGAAGTTAAACAAGACGGTACTACTTTCACATATAGCCTAGCTAAAGATGTGAAAGGTCTTAACAGTGTAACTGTAGGTGATGAAAATGGTCCATCCACTAAGATCACTCCTGCTGGTACAACTGTAAAAGATGCAGCTGGTAACGCTACAACAGTTAATGGTGCAGGCATGACTATTAATCCTGCAAATGCTGCAGCTAGCCCTGTATCTCTTACTGTAGATGGCTTGAACAATGGTGGTAACCAAATTCATGGCGTAGCACCTGGTACAGCTGATACAGATGCAGTAAACGTTAGCCAATTGAAAGGCGCACAAGCAGGCTTACAAGAAGCTATTAATCGCGTAGGCGTTGAAACACAACGTGTTGGTGCTCATGCGGCAGCTATGGCAGCGTTGAAACCAATCCAATACGATCCATTGGAACCAACACAAATCATGGCTGGTATTGGTAACTACCGTGGTGAAACAGCGGGTGCAATCGGTCTTGCCCACTACAAAACTGAAGATACTATGTTTAATGTTGGTGTTACACTTGGTTCTAGCCATAATATGATTAATGCTGGTGTAACTCATAAATTTGGTGGTAGCCGTGATAGAAAAGATGCGATTCCAGAACGTTATAAAGCGGGTCCTATCAGCTCTATCTACGTAATGCAAGATGAAGTAAGTCACTTGCGTTCCCAAAATGAAGAGTACAAATCCAAGCTTGAACAACAACAATCTGAAATTGATGCGTTGAAAGCAGCAGTTAACCAATTGTTGGCAAATAAAGCATAATCATATTGTACATATAGTTAGAACTATGTATATCCCGTGAATGGATATGTAAAACTATAAAGAGCCTTCCTCGAAAGAGGAGGCTCTTTTTAGTATGAAAATAAAAATAGTTTATTAAAGCTATATCTGTAAAATAAAATAGTCTGAAAATTCTGATTTAATAATTAATAAAATTATCAATAAAACTGTATATAAGGAATAATTTATGAATATTTTTAGGCGATGATTAATTTTGTAATGAAATCTAATATTCTTTGCATTCTCAATTAGAAGCATAAAAATTCATATAATATGCAATTTATTAAGGTGAATTATAAATGAATTATGATGATACTGCGTGTTTAAGCATGCTCTATACATAATTGAGATAATATTAAATATCCAAAAATTACACTTTTAAATTGAGAAAATTAGATAAATTATGATAAAATAAAAGATAAGTTTTATAAATGTAAAGCTATGTAGCTTTCATTATTTCCAGACTGAGAGAAGTATGGAACATATAATTTATATAGTTGAGGGTTAGTAATTTAAAGAAGGAAAACGTATGAATAAGATATTTAAAGTCATTTGGTCTAAGTCCAAACAGTGCTACGTTGTAGTATCTGAAATGGCAAAAAATAAAACAGGGAAAAAGAAAATTGTAGTAGCGAGTATTTTGGCTGCCTTAGCAATGCAAGTTGGGGTAGTAGCAGATGTAACTGCAGCAGATAGACCGACTGGAACTATTGAGGGCGGTACTAAAATGTATTCAAACTTAACTAATGGTCTTGCTATCGGTAATGAATCCCAGTCCAACAGTAATCAATCTATTGCTATCGGTTACAGAGCAATAGCTAATTCACAATATGCTGATCCAGCTCAACCAGCTGTAGCTATTGGTGCTGGTGCTCATGCGACTGGCAGAGGTGGTGTATCCTTAGGCCTAATCGCGAATTCTAGTGTTCGTGGTACTGCTATTGGTAGTGCTACTAATGCGACTGGTTTTGGTGCTTTCGCGGGTGGTACATATGCACAAGCAACTAATGCTGGCGATGTTGCTATTGGTGGCGCATCATCCGATCAATTTAATAATTATGCTGTTGCTTCTGGTGGATATAGCGTAGCTATTGGTACTGCTGCTAAGGCAGATGGGGGTGCAGGTGTAAGTATTGGTTATAAGACAAATGCTAAAACATCTAATTCTCTAGCTGTTGGTTCTGAATCTCAAGCTACTGGTGAAGGTGCGGTAGCAGTAGGTAGAAAGAATACATCTACAGGTGCGTCTTCAACAGTTTTAGGCATTTTGTCTACCGCTAATGCTACATCAGCTACTGCTGTTGGTATGCAAACTACTGCTACTGGGGAAAATTCCCTTGCAGTAGGTCATAAGTCCGCTGCATCTGGTAAAAATGGTGTTGCTGTTGGTACTAATGAAACTACGGCTGTGTTAGGCGGTGTTGCAGTTGGTCAAGCTGCTAAGTCTAATAAATTTAATAGTGTTGCTATGGGGATGAATGTAACGGCTGATGGTGATAATTCTGTGGCGTTAGGTGGTAGTGCTTCAGCAAATAGTGATGGAACTATTGCCATTGGTTCTTATGGATCTACTCCAACGAAAGCTACAGGCAATAGAGCTCTTGCAATCGGTTCTGCTACGACAGCTAATGGTCTAGAATCAATTGCCATAGGCAGTCGCGTTAACTCCACATCTCAATATTCTATTGCTATTGGTACTAGAGCTAATGCAAGTGCTGTTAAATCTGTTGCTATTGGTCCTGATTCTATAGCTACCGTAGATGGTGGTGTTGCTTTAGGTCGAGATTCAGTTGCTAATGTAATAGGTGGTGTTACTAATAAAGGTTATAATCCTAATACAAACCGTACAGATATTTATTCTGGTTTAACTGGCAATGTACTTACTAGTACAACTGGTGCCGTTTCTATTGGTAATGGTACTACTGTAACACGTCAACTTACAGGTCTTGCAGCGGGCACAAAAGATACAGATGCAGTTAACGTAGCCCAATTAAAGAGCGTTAACCTTGCGTTCTCTGGTAATGTAAATACTGGCAATGTAAATATTGCAAATAGTACATTAGGCATTAAGGGCGATAATACATATATTACAACAGCTGCCAACGGTCAAAATCTTACAATTTCCGGTAAAACACAAAATATTAATGTCACAAATGGTCAAGCTTCTGCAAATGCTGCAGGCATGGCTGATTCTAAAAATGTAGCGGATGCTATCAATAAAGCCATTTCTGCCAATTCATATCATTGGAAATTAGCGGCAGACAGGGATCCTAGTGCTCCTGAAGTAATTAATAAATCAGATACTGTAATCTTTGGTGGGGACAACAATATTACAGTAACTCGTAGTGGCAAAAAAATTACTACTTCTTTGAATAAGGCGATTACTGTAGATACTGTGAAAGCTAATAGATCTGTTACGGTTTCTTCTGGTGGCAATCAAATTACTCTAGATGGTACAAATGGGGCTGTTTCTGGTAGATCTTTTACAGGTCAATCTTTTACAGCTGGCAATAATGTGTTAAGTAATACAACACTACAAATAGGTTCACCTACGGGTCCTAAAAATGTAACCATTACTGGTGATGGTTTAACTGCAAAAAATGGTACAAGAACTGTTAAGTTTGGTACCGACTCTATTAGTGCAGGGGGACAGCAAATTACCAATGTTTCTAGCGGTGGTAATGTAGGTACTAATGCAGCGAACATTACAGATGTAAAGAATGCTGTAGATGCTGTTACATTAAAACTAGATACAAATTCTAAAGCTGGTACTGTTAAGCTTAGTGAAAGTCCACTTAAAGTAATCGGTGCTAATGGTATTAGAACTGATTTAGTTGGTACAAATAATGGCACTCTTGTGGTTGGCCTAGATAGCAATACTGCAAATGCTACGACTAAAGGTATTGGCTTAACTGGTGATACTGGTACTACAGGCTTAAAATATTTAAAAGATGGCGATGCAACCTTTAAAGTATATGGCGATAGTAATTTAGTTACTACAAAGGCCGCTACCACAGGTGTTCAAGTAGCTGTTGATCCAGCTAAGGTTAAGGATTTAGCTGTAGCTGCTGTAACGGTAAGTAAAGCTACACCAGCAGATAATCCTATTACTGTAACACCTACAGCAGGTACTAATTCTAAGGATTATGCTATTGGTATCGATACTACGAAGTTAGCTAATCAAACACAGTTAACATACAAAGCTAATGGTGCCAATGCAAATAAAGTATCCCTTGCAAATGGTTTAAACTTTACAGATGGTACTTTTACAAAAGCTACGGTAGGTACAAATGGGAATGTAACTATTTCTACTGCTACTGAAACGATTACTAATGATGCTGATGGTAAAGCTAAAGTAAATAGCCCTACAGATGGTTTAGCGACTGCTAAAAATGTAGCGGACTCTATCAATAAAGCTGTAGATGGTTTGTCTCAAAATCTGACTGTTTCTGATGGTGCTACAGATGGTACTGTAAATCTTAAAAATCAAAAGCTTACTGTTTCCGGTACAAATGGTGTAACTACAACGGTAAATGGCCAAACTGTTACAGTAGGTCTTGATGCAGCTACAAAATCTAAAGTAGATAATGCTTCTACAGCAATAGCTCGTAACATCTCTCTTGGTGCAGATAACGGTACAGCATCTAGTCAATCTTTGAAAGATGGTGACGTAGCATTCAACGTGAAAGGTGCTACAGGTGATTTCATTTCTACAAAGATGAATGGCGACACTGTTGAAATTTCCACTAAGCGTGCAGCTATTACTAGCGATGCTAATACAGGGGCAGCATCCGTAGCAGGCGATGATGGCTTAGCAACATCTAAAAATGTAGCTGATGCTATTAATAAAGCAGCTGATGCGGCTAAAGCTGGTGCAGCATGGAATTTAACAACAAATTCCGGCACAACAGATAAAACATCTGTACAAGGTGGGGACACAGTAGATCTTATCAATGGCGACAATATCTTGATTACTCAAGATGGCACAGATAAAAAGAAAATTACTGTAGCTACGAAGAAAGACCTTACCGTAGATTCTATTACTGCTGGCAACACAGTAATGAATACATCTGGCTTAACAAATGGTACTACTGCAATTACAGGTACTGGTATTACAACAGATAAAGTAACTGTAGGCGGCATCTCTATTGATAAAACTGATGGTATCAACGGAGGTAACAAGACAATCACTAATGTTGCTAGTGGTGGTACAACTGATTCCAATGCAGCAAATATTGGTGATGTTAAGCAAGCTGTTGCTAACTTGTCTCAAAACTTAAATATTACAGATGGTACAAATAACGGTACTATTGATCTTAAAAACCAAAAACTTAATGTAGCTGGTGCTAATGGTGTGACAGCGACTGTAAATGGTCAAACTGTTACTGTTGGTTTAGATACAGATACTAAAACTAAAGTAGATAACTCTTCCGTTGCAGTTGCTCGTAATATTTCTCTTGGTGCAGATAGTGGTACAGCATCTACTCAATCCTTAAAAGATGGTGATGTAGCATTCAATGTGAAAGGTGCCACTGGTGATTTCATTTCTACGAAGATGAATGGCGACACTGTAGAAGTTTCTACAAAACGTTCTACTATCAACAGTGATGCTGCAGGTACTGCTTCTGTTACAGGTGATGATGGCTTAGCAACTGCTAAGAACGTGGCCGATGCTATTAACAAAGCGGCTAGCCAAGCTAAAGATGGTGCAGCATGGAAACTATCTGCTAATGGTGATACACCGACTACTGTAGCCGGCGGAGATACTGTAGACTTTACTGGTGATAACAATATTACAGTTACACAAACTGGCAAAAATATCGCTACCACATTAAATAAAGATCTTAAGAAATTAAACTCTATTTCTCTTGAAAATGGTGTGGGTGAGACAATCAAGTTTGATGCAATTAATGCTAGCGGTAAGTTTGGTGATCCAGCTGTAGGTAATTATACACAAATTGACCGTGATGGTATTAGAATCAATAATGGTATTGATGTAAATCAACCGAATACAGCAAATACTTATTTAGACGTTGGTACTTTATCTTTACAAGCCGGACCTAATAGCAGCTCTCTTGATTCTAAAAATCTCATGTTTAATGATGAAGATGGGAATTTTGCTCAAGGTAGTGCTCAAGGCATGGCATTCCAAAGTGCAGCGGGTAAAACAATCCAATTTACCCTTGATGAAATCAACGCTGGTGGCAACAAAATTAAAGAGGTTGCAGAAGGTACAGATGATACTGATGCGGTAAATGTAAAACAGTTGAAAGATACTGTAGCAAGCCAAACGTTAACATATCGCGCTAATAGCGCAGCTGATACAGATGCTAAGTCCGTTAAATTATCTAAAGGCTTAGACTTTGTAGATGGTACAATGACAAAAGCTACTGTAGATAATGATGGTAAGGTAACATTTGATATTAATGATGATACTAAGACCAAGATCAATGATGCTGCAGCGGCTGTGAGCCGTAAAGTGTCCCTTGGTGCAGATAGTGGCACAACCTCTAGCCAATCTTTAAAAGATGGTGATGTAGCATTCAATGTAAAAGGTGCTACTGGTGATTTCATTTCTACGAAGATGAATGGTGATACTGTAGAGGTGTCTACAAAACGTGCTACTATCGATAGCAATGCCACTACAGGTGCAGCATCTGTAACTGGTGATGATGGCTTAGCAACAGCTAAAAATGTAGCAGATGCTATTAATAAGGCTGCTAAAGCAAGCACTGATGCTATTAACTTGAAATTTGCTGGCGATACTAATACATCTGCCGGTGTAGTAAATCTTAAAGATGATACATTGGGCATCAAAGGTGACGGTAAATACGTAACAACTGATGCAGATGGTAAAAACTTAACTGTAAAAGTATCCGAAGCAGAGGTTAAGAAATCTGCTGTAAGTGCAGTTACAGTAAGTACTGATACAACTGATGCGGATAATCCGTTGACTGTTACAGGTACTCCAAGTGCAGATGGTACAACTAAGGATTACAAGGTAACTATTGACGGTACTAAAGTTGCTACGAAGACTAAATTGTCTTATAAAGCAAATGATGGTACAGCTAAACGAGTATCCTTGGCTGATGGCTTGAACTTTAAAGATGGCACGTTAACAAATGCTACTATCGATAATGCAGGCGTTGTTAAATATGATGTAAAAACAGCGGCTATTACAGCTGGTACAGATGGCACTATTACAGGCCCTGCTACCGATGGTGTGGCAACAGCTAAGAATGTAGCAGATGCTATTAATGCAGCTAAAAAAGCATCTAAAACAGAAATCACTGCTAATGATGATGAAGCAGCTAACGCAACAACTGGTAATATAAAATTAACATCTACAACTGCTGCAGATGGTCATACAGTATATAATGTAAAACTTAATGATAGATTGACATTTGGTACTGGTGCTAATGCTATTGTTATTGATGGTACAGCTGGTAAAGCTACTATTGGTAGTGCAGCTATTGATGGTGTAAATAATACAATTACAACAGGTGGTAATAAGGCCGTAACGTTAGATGGTACTACTGGTACTATTACAGGTAAAGCTGCTAATATTGGTGGCGTTACAGTAGATGGTACCAATAACCATGTAACAGGACTCGCTAATACGACTTGGGATGGTAATGCTGTATCTGGCCGTGCTGCTACAGAGGATCAATTGAAAGCAGTAGCTGATGCTGCGGCTAACCAAACATGGGAAATTACAGCTGACAAGGATGCTACTACATCTGGTAAACAAACTGGTACTAAGACAGATGCCAAAGTAGGTAAAGACGCAAAGGTTACAATGATTGCTGGTGAAAACATCACAATCAACCAAAATGAGCGTGATTTCACATACTCCTTGAATAAAGATCTTGTGAATATGAACTCTGCAAGCTTCAATGGTACTGGTAATAACACAACTGTTATCAATGGTGACTCCATTACACAAACTGCTGGTACGCAAACGAATACATCTACTGCAGCTGGTAATACAGTAACAGATGGTGCTAAGTCTACTGCAACAACAGCTGATGGTACTAAGATTACTGATGGTACAAAAACAAACACTTCCACAGCGGATAGCACAGTTATCGATGATGGCAATGGTAATAAAACAGCTCTTACTAAAGATGGTGTAACAATTACTGCAGCTGGTAAGGATCCTGTATCCTTAACTAAAGATGGCCTCGATAATGGGGGTAATAAAATTTCTAAGATTGCAGATGGTACAGATGACACAGATGCTGTCAATGTACGTCAATTAGAGGCTAAGTCTAAGGCGTCTAAAACAGAATTGACTGCTAATGGTGGTGAAAGTGCTGGTAGTACTACAGGCAATATTGTATTGACTAAGACTACTGCCGCTGATGGACATATCATTTATGACAACAAATTAAATGATACCGTTACATTGGGTACAGATCCAACTAAGGCAGTAACTGTAGATGGTACAACTGGTACGATTAAAGCTGGTGATGGTGCTAATGCAGTTGCTATCGATGGCAAAAATGGTTCTGTAAAAGCTGGCGATAAGATTGCTCTTGATGGTAAGGATGGCAAGGCTACAATTGGTACTGTAGGTATCGATGGTAAAGATGGCATCATTACTACCGGTGGTAATAATCCTGTCGCTGTAAATGGCAAAGATGGTGTTGTTACAGGTTTGACTAATAAAACTTGGAATCCAAATAACATTACATCTGGCCGTGCAGCTACTGAAGATCAAGTAAAATCTGCCGTTGAAAATGCAGGCTGGAATGCAACTGTTGGAACAGAAGGCTCTGGTGTTAATAGCACACCAACAGCAACTGCTGAAAAAGTAAAAACTGATGAAACAGTTACTTTCAAAGCAGGCAATAATTTGATGGTTAGCCAAGCAGGTAAAACGATTAGTTATGCAGTGAATCCAGAACTCAAAGATATGAAGTCTGCTACATTTAAAGATGCAGCCGGTAATACGACTGTAACAGATGGTAATGGCATAACAATTACACCTGGTAGTGCAAATCCTAATAATCCTAATGCAGGTCCTATTTCCTTGACTAAGGATGGCCTCAATAATGGTAATAACCAACTTAAAGGCATTGCACCTGGTACAGATGATACTGATGCAGTAAATGTGAGTCAGTTGAAAGCATCTAATGCAAGAATTGGCGATGCTATTGGTCAAGTAGCAGGCGAGGTACAACGCGTAGGTGCTCATGCAGCAGCAATGGCAGCGTTGAAACCAATCCAATACGATCCATTGGAACCAACTCAAGTGATGGCTGGCGTAGGTAATTATCGTGGTGAAACAGCAGCGGCCTTAGGTCTTGCACACTATACAAACGAAGATACAATGTTCAATGTTGGCGTATCTCTCGGTGCAAACCGTAACATGGTAAATGCTGGGGTAACTCATAAATTTGGCTCTAGCCCAGAAAAGAAAAATATTCCTGATCGTTACAAAGCAGGCCCTATTAGCTCTGTGTATGTAATGCAAGATGAAGTATCTAGTCTCAAGAAAGAAAATAGCGAACAAAAGACTGTTATCGCAGATCAAGCAGCTCGTCTCAATACGTTGGAAGCTGAAAATGAACGTCAACGTCAAGAATTAGCTGAAACTAAACAAGGTTTAGAAGACTTGCGTGCAGCAGTTAGTCAATTGTTAGCATCTAAAGGTTAATAATTGATAGTTCATATCAAAATATTTGGCTAGTATAAAGTCTACATAAAAATAAAAGAACCTCTTATATACTGATATACCTAGTAGGGTATACTCGGATACTATAAGAGGTTCTTTTTGCGATTTTGATATAGATTATTAAATATAATCATAATATATGAATGACTTTTCATATATTGTTGTGATATAATACAGAAGATATTAGGAGTTAGATGTTAGCTCTACCTTGTACGATCTTGCATGAATAGGAGATACTATGTTAGACCGCATACAACGATGGCTTTCCATAGATTCTATGTTGCCTGCTGCAGAACGATTAGGCCCTGTGGGGACTACAAAGCAGCTATACGGTAATTACTTGAAAATAGCTTGGCCAGCTACATTACAAGGCTTAATGTTACAATTTATGACAGCCATCGACTTAGCAATGGTTGGTGCTCTTGGGGCATCTGCTCTTGCTTCGGTAGGGATTATGGGACAGCCGGAGATGGTGATGCTCATATTCTGTCGTGCCCTGTCGATTGCGGTAACGGCTATTATAGCTCGCCGTCACGGTGAAGGTGAAGTAGATGGCATGAATGCCGTACTTAAACAGTCCATTCTATTGAATTTTCTAATTTACGTACCTCTATTAGCGATATGTCTCTTTAATTTAGAACATATCTTACGCTTTACCGGCGCTGAAGATGGCTATATTGAAACGGCTGTGTGGTATGGACGTTTTATTGTCATTAGTCTTATATTCCAATCCTTTAGTCAAATTGTAGGGGCTGCGCTCATTGGGTATGGCAATACAAAGGTTATTTTTAAGTCCAATGTAGTAGGGAATATACTGAATACTATAATGAACTTCTTCTTGATTTATGGTATTGGTTTTTTCCCTGAGCTCGGTGTTATGGGCGCTGGCGTTTCTACAATGATCAGTAGTGCAGTCATTGCACTATTATTACTACGTACGATTTCACAACATACGACTACGGGATTAACCTTGAGGCATCCTTCAAAATGGAAGTTTGAACGAACGGTATTACATACCATGTTCCACGTTGGTGGTAGTTCACTAGGGGAGCAGTTCTTTGAACGTTTTGGTATGTATACGTACACCATGATTGTTGCCTCCTTAGGTGCCGTACCTTTAGCAGCACATTATGTATGTATGAATTTGATGGATATATTCTATTACTTTGCAATGGGGCTCGGCTTTGCCGGTGCATCTCATACGGGGCAGAGTCTTGGTCATAAACGGCCAGATATTGCGAAGGCCTATGGTAGAATTGGTGCTCGCATTGGTTTAGTAGTAGGTCTTGTAAGTGCTCTCATATTTATTGGCCCTGGCGATTTATTAGTACAGTTGTATACTCGTGAAAGTGAAGTCGTTACTTTAGCAGGTGCTTTAATGGGGATTATGGCTATTGCCGCATTCCCTCAAGCATTACAGCAAGTATATTCAGGTGTTCTAAAAGGGGCAGGGGATACATATTACATTATGAAATATTCCCTTGTTAGTGTTGCTATTATTCGGCCTATCATTACATACCTATTGTGTATTACATTAGGTTTAGGGCTTTTAGGCGCATGGTTATCCTTGTGCTTTGACCAGTCCTTACGATTATGTTGCTCTTATATTCGATTTATTCGTGGTGCATGGCAGCATAAGATAGTTTAATCTTACATGGAAATGATAGGAATATTAACTTTGACTATCATTTAAATAGTATTTTTTCATATAAAACCTAATGTTTATAATATTCGATATAGAGCTTTAAAGTAGATGATAACTACAACGTTCCGCTACTTATCACTTTCTATATTGAAAAAATTAAAATAATTTATGAAAGGTTTATGAAAAAGTTCTTGCATATTCAATTTGTTTGATGTACAATACGAAATGTGGAAAAAATGACACATTGGGAAATGTGTTATCGGACCAGAAATCTATGATTTCATGTATATATGTAAGGGATATATATAAGAAACAAACAAAAACCGCCTTAGTTCAGCTAAGGCGGTTTTTGTTTTATAAATGATTTTGTTCAAGCCAGGTGATGCATGCGGCTTTTCCTGCAGCAGGTAGCTCTTGACGTAGACGTTTTGCATCTTCTCTAAGTTTAGGAATATCGATACCCGCGTTAGAAAGTTCTGCACAATGGCCTACAAGCCAACTTTCAATGAAAGCAGGATCAGCCTCCATATGGAATTGAAGACCTAAAATATGTGTGCCTACGGAGAATGCTTGATTTGGGCATAACTCTGTTTTAGCAAGTCGCACCGCACCTTTAGGGATTTCAAATTCATCACCATGCCAGTGAAGAACTGGTACATTGCCTAGCAATGCTAGTGGGGAGGAGGCCCCTTCAGGAGTGTACTCTAGCGGGCCAAAGCCAATTTCTTTCTTACCATGCTTCATAGGTCCTACGTGACCACCCATGATACGGGAAATGAGTTGAGCGCCTAAACAGATGCCTAGCAATGGCTTTTTACTATTAATACGATCTGTAATGAATTTGATTTCATCTGTTAAGAACGGATAGAGTTCCTCATCGTACGCGCCAATAGGGGCACCGCAAACGATGACTAAATCAGCCGCTGTTGCATCATAGTGTTCAAAATTGGCAAGGGGAGCCTCGATGTATGTTAGTTCAAACCCTCGATTAGTAAGGACTGACTCTAAAATACCGGCATTTTCAAAGTTAATATGACGTACAATATAAGCTGTTTTGCTCATGGTTCCTCCTATATAGTTCGATATAACTCTATATATAATAGTAATTTCTACAAAGTATGTAGTATCAGTATATCATATTCTATAGAATTTATTGTGTGATGAAAATCATGCAGTATCCATTGGTGTATGGCTCTTCATCGTGGCTCCTTTAGTAGGTGGTGCGATTGCAGCTGTATTCCATCGTGCATGGTTTTCTGTGAAAGAAAACTAATTGAATCTATAACGCCTACGGAAACGTAGGCGTTTTCTTTTATTCAGTTGAATTTAAAGATTTGCTAAGATAAGTATAAGATATATCTTAAAAGAATAAAGGATTAGCTCATCTATCCTATAATTAGAACCTCAATATTCCTATATTATAAAGATAGTTATATTTTTGAATTTAAAATATATAACATCTATGTATAGATAAATTTCGAAATCCTCATGATAATTTCATAAAAGATATTGAAATTTATCGAAAAGTTGTGTAAAATGAAAGTATATTATTACCAAGGCCCTGTGTATTGTTAAGGGGTATTTTTGGAGGGAATTATAATGAACAAAAAATTATTAGCTTTATTGGCAGTTGCTGCTGTAGGCGTATCCGTAGCTGGCGCAACTCCACAAACTCAATTCAACAAAGGCGAATTCCAAGTTGATCTTGGTGCAGCTCATTCTAAAGCAAAAACTGAACACTTCAATGCTGATGCAAAATGGAACTTTGATGGTGGTTTAACTTACGCTTTGTCTGATAAAACTGCTTTACAATACCAATATCATGGTTTGAATGATAAATTAGGTGGTATTGGCTACAGTGATAAAATGCACGAAGTAAACTTGGTTCAATCCTTGAACAAAAACTTCGCTGTATATGGTGGTTATGCTCATATTTCTGGTGATGACTTCGCTAAAGCAAACAACATTGCACAAGCTGGTGTAATTGGTAAAGCTAACCTTGGCTCCAAAGTTGAAGTTTATGGTAAAGCTGGTGTAGGTACTAAGAAAACTTCCACTTGGGAAGCTGGCTTAGGATACAAAGTAAACGAAGACTTGGATATCAACGCTGGTTACCGTTATATCAACACAAAACATGCAGATAATGAAAATATCTCCTTCCAAGGTCCTGTAGTTGGCTTGTCCTACCGTTTCGGTGGTCACAAAACAGTGGCTCCTGTAGCTACTCCAGCTCCAGCACCTGTATACACTCCAGCTCCAGCTCCTGTAGTAGAAGCTCCTGTATACAAAACTCCTAAATTGGATTACTATGTAGAATCCATCTACTTCGATTCCGACCAAGATGTAGCTCGTGCAGACCAATATCCAAACTTAACAGCTGCTGTAAATGCTGCTAACCAATACTCTCAAGACCAAGTTAAGTTGTTGGGTAATGCTGATACTGACGCAACTCCTCAATACAACGTTGGCTTGTCTGAACGCCGCGTACAATATGTAGCTCAATACTTAGTAAACAACGGCGTATCTGCTGATCGTTTAATCGGTATTGCTAATGGCGACACTAAACCAGTTGCAACTAACTCCACTGCAGCAGGTAAAGCTGAAAACCGTCGTGTAGACGTTTACATTCATCGCTAATCTTCAATCTAATTTAGATTAGACATACAATATAGTCCACCTTCTATCATGCTCTCGTGTTCATCGGGGGACCGAGCATGTGATAAGGTGGACTTTTGTGTTATACTAAGCTTGCATACAATCGTAGGTCATACAATGTTCATTAAGTTTTGGTAATGTATGCGTTGTGAGTATAGTAAAGTAGGTTATATATGAAAAGATTTAAGTATTATAAACCGCTCATAGGGGCCATAATATTGGCGGGTGTTATGATTATGATGGCACTGCGTATCAGCGATATTGCTAATGCTATTGATGCCGTCGTTACAGCTTTTGTTCCGCTTATAGTAGGTGCTTGTATCGCATTTGTGCTAGATATTCTAGTGGTGCGTTATGAACGCTGGCTGTGGCCCAAGAGTAAAACAGGTTGGAAAAATAAAATTAGACGACCTTTAAGCCTCATTTTATCCTTTGTCACAATCAGTGCTATCGTCTATTTTATTGCTCGCATGGCGATTCCACAATTGATTCACTCCATGTCGATCATCGTGGCTTCTTCACCGCAGTTGTATACAGACTTCCAATCTTGGATGCAACATCTTACATCAACTATTCCGATGGCATCCAATCAAACACTTATGGATACCTTGAGTGGTGAAAGTGTTGTGAAGTATACGCGCGAGTGGGGCACAAAGGGTGGTACATACCTTGTGAATGCGATGGGAACAGCCTTATCTTGGACTTTAAATATAGGACTTGGTTTGATTTTTGCCATCTATATGTTGCTCGATAAAGAGCGCCTTATGATGCAAGGAAAACGTATTTTAAGAGCCTATGCATCTGATGAGTGGGTTAACCGTGTTAGTTATGTCACACGTGTTGCTGTTCAAACGTTCAGTAACTTCTTTGTAGGCCAGTTCATAGATGCCTTGATTTTGGGTATTATGGTTGGTATTTCATTATGGGCATTCAATATTGAATATGCCACTACAATTGCTTGTGTTATCGGCCTTACTGCATTAATTCCATTGCTAGGTATTTATGTGGGCGGCGTGATAGGTGCAGTTATTTTACTCACTGTAAGCCCTATGGATGCGTTGATCTATGTGATTATCTTAGAAGTGCTTCATCAAATTGAAAGTAACTTTATTTATCCTAAGATCGTAGGTAATTCCGTTGGCTTACCTGGTTTGTGGGTGTTTGCAGCTGTTATTGTTGGCGGTAGTTTAATGGGCGTTACTGGCATGTTGATTGGCGTACCTTTAGTAGCTACATGCTACAAATTGCTCATGACTGACGTAGATGATCGACTTGCATCAAATGAAGGTTTATAGTATATTGTCTAAATAATATATCTATTTATGTATGTTTTGTGTGCTGTTGTATATAGCACGAACTTATAGTAATTCTAGTATACAGATGACTTTTACTATTGGTGAAAGCATTGTATATAGTAGGAGGATATGTAATGAATAAAAAGTTAATTTCTATGGCATTAACAGGTGTATTGGCGGTTGGCGTATTGTCCGTTGCTACACCAAGTGTAGCAGATGCGCGTAAAACAAAACCTGAAACAAGTACTGATATTTCTGTACAACGTGCACCAGGCGAATCCATGGTTATGACTATGAGTAAAATTGGTACTATTTTCCAAAATCGCTATCCTAATGCAGCACTACATTCTGTAGAGCTTAACTCCAACGATTTGAACTATGGTTACAAAGTAGTAGGTTATAGTAAATATCATCAATACAAAATGAAAATCGACGTAATCACTGGTAACACTTCCGATATGGAAGAGGGTGGCAAACCTAAAAAAGTTATTGGTGAGATCTTCAATAAGGATAAAGTAATTGAAGCAGCTCAAGCTGAACGCGTTGCAAAACAACAACTTGGTGCTGATGCAGTTGTAAAAGGCTGGAAAATTGAAGCTCATGAAGGTAAAATCCTATACTATATGACAATGCATCAAGACGGTAAAAAGACTGTAGTTACTGTAGATGCTGAAACAGGTGCTTATGTAGGTCAAACTAAATCTAGTAAATTACCTCCTGAACCAGATCAAGGCTTCGATGGTCGCAGAACAAATATTATTTGGGATAACACTATTGATATGGGCCGTTAATCCGTTTAGAATATCGGGTACAATAAAAGGACTGTGTATATACACAGTCCTTTTTGTCGTTGTACGCCGAATAGGCATGACTAAACCCCCAGTTAAACTGGGGGTTGGTAAAAA
>CABSJL010000019.1 GCA_902478055.1 uncultured Veillonella sp.
TTTCATCTTTAGTGATGCGAACTTGACGAGCTGTACCAAGGTCAGTAAGTTCTACGGAATCAAGTTTACGGCCCATATCTTCAGTGATTACAGTACCACCAGTCAAGATAGCGATATCTTCAAGCATAGCTTTACGACGATCACCGAAGCCAGGAGCTTTAACAGCTACAGCTTTGAATGTACCACGTAAGCGGTTTACTACCAATGTAGCCAATGCTTCGCCTTCTACATCTTCAGCGATGATAAGAAGTTCTTTGCCTACTTTTACAACTTTTTCAAGTGTTGGCAACATATCAGCGATAGCACTGATTTTACGGTCAGTAATCAAGATGTATGGGTTATCCATAACAGCTTCCATACGATCAGGATCAGTTACCATGTAAGGAGAAATGTAACCGCGGTCAAATTGCATACCTTCTACTACGTTTAATGCAGTTTGCAAGCCTTTGGATTCTTCTACAGTGATAACGCCGTCGTTACCAACTTTTTCCATAGCTTCAGCAATCAAACCACCGATTTCTTCGTCAGCTGCAGATACGCTAGCAACTTGAGCAATTTCAGCTTTACCAGAAACTTTGATAGAGCGTTTTTTAATTTCTTCAACCAAAGTTTTTACTGCTGTTTCAATACCTTTTTTCAAGATCATTGGGTTAGCACCAGCTGCTACGTTGCGCATACCTTCTTGAATCATAGCTTGTGCCAATACAGTTGCAGTAGTAGTACCGTCACCTGCTACGTCGTTAGTTTTAGTAGCAACTTCTTTAACTAATTGAGCACCCATGTTTTCAAATGGATCTGGAAGTTCGATATCACGAGCAATAGTTACACCATCGTTTGTGATTGTTGGAGAACCGAATTTTTTATCCAATACAACATTACGGCCTTTTGGTCCTAATGTAACTTTTACAGCATTTGCCAATTGATCAACGCCACGACCTAAAGCGCGACGAGCTTCTTCATTAAACAAGATTTCTTTTGCCATATGTATTACCTCCTAGATAATAACAGTATCTAATGTAAGGGATTGTATATGCCCGCAGGCAATATAGAATATATCAATAGTATGTTTAGCTCTATACAGCTATAAATTAGCTATTATAATACTGCTAAGATATCGCGTTCGCTAATAATCAAATGAGTAGCGCCATCGATTTCTAATTCGCTACCAGCATATTTTGCGAACATAACAGTATCGCCAACTTTAACTTCTGGAGCTACACGTTGACCATTGTCATATACTTTACCAGCACCTACTGCTACAACAACACCTTCTTGAGGTTTTTCTTTTGCTGTATCAGGAAGGAAGATACCACTTTTAGTTTTTTCTTCTTTTGCTTCTAAACGGATAAGAACGCGGTCAGCTAATGGTTTTAACATATGATGTCACTCCTTATTTACTAGTTATTATTTACAATTTATTAGCACTCTAAGTTGCCGAGTGCTAATTACATGTATTATTATAACCGATGTCAAAATAAATGCAAGCAGAAATTTTGATTTTTTGACTTTTTAGTTTTTATTTGATGTTAGACACAAAAAAACTAGTATAAGTTTTATCCTTATACTAGTCTTTTCATCTATTTAGAAACTTGATTAATTAATGCCTTACAAATATTAACAATACTATCACGTTTCTTCATACTTAGGGCACGAATGCGATTGTACGCTTCCTCTTCAGATAAAGAGTATAGCTCCATCAATATACCGGTAGCCTTTTGAATGATTTTACGATCTTCTAATGACTGTTCTAATTCTGCCATTTTTTCACGTAGCTGAGCATCACTATGATAACGGCCTAATGCCATTTCTAAGGTGGGAACTAATTGCTCTTCACGTACAGGTTTTATTAAATAGCCATATACGCCAGATTCTCTAGCCTTATCAATTAAATCCTGTTGACTATAGCTTGTTAATAGTACGACTGGTGCTTCATGGTGAAAGCCAATTTGACGTGCTGCTTCGATGCCATCTAGTTCTGGCATTTTTACATCCATTAGAACAAGATCAGGCTTATATTCTTTACAAAGCTTAATGGCTTCCACTCCATTAGTGCCTTCTGCTACAACTTCATGACCACAGGATTCAATAATATCGCGTAGATCCATACGTATAAGGGATTCATCATCCACTATTAAAACGCGCATTTACTTCTCCTTCTTCATATGTATTGTTACTAGTACACCAACATCTGTATTTTCTACAGATAATTTACCTTTTAGCTCATGGGTAACTAAATTATTAATGATAGTTAGTCCTAAGCGCTTGTTGGAATTAATTGAAAACTCTGGAGGCAACCCTTTCCCCGTATCAGAAAAAGCTAATACAATATATTCCTCTGACTCTGTAACAGCTAAACGAATCCCTCCATTTTTACCATCTAATCCATGTTCAAGGCTATTGGTAATTAGCTCATTAATTATAAGGGATACATAACTTGCCATATGAGAGGAAATCAACATATCCTCTCCACTATAGGTAAACGTAACATCTTGGTCTTGTCGAACCATACTCATACGCAATAAGCGACATAGCTCGTCATAAATTGATCGGATACCTATATAATCCTCGTCATAATGGGACACAATATCATGAACTAATGCCATACTTTCAATACGATTTATCCCCTCTTGCAAGGCTTGTTTAACCTCCGGCAAGCTAGACCCTCTAGCCTCCATGCGCAACAATCCGGCTACGGTTTGTAAATTATTTTTTACGCGGTGATGAACCTCTTTAATAATCGAGTTCTTTACCAATAACTCTTGTTGCTGCTTACTTTCACGGGTACAATCGTGAAGCACGAGGAAACAACGCGTTTCATTACGCCCCATAGCAATAGGAATCATATGTTGACGAATGACCATATCTTGATAGATCTCTTCACTAGTGTATATGGTTCTATCATCTAACACTTGTTGGATGGCTGAAACTTTTAAGGTACTGCTATAAATTGATGAGCCCACAAGTCGTCGGTCAAATCCTAACAAATCTACTAGTTGTACAGCCGCCTCATTACCATAGAGAATTCTATGAGAATCATCAAAGATGATTAAACCATCAAAGTAAGAAATCGGTTCGTACGATTGTATTTGCTCATCCGTAGCAGTCAGCATAAGCCGTTGCATCGTATCCGACAAGGTATACTCTTGCTCATATTGTTCTATCTTAATAGATGGAGACACGGTAAAAGCTATGCCCCCAATAATACGCCCACCATTATCTACAACAGGAAAAACATGTTGTCGTTGATCATGTTCTACCCCAATAAGAGGTTGTCCACTTTCCATCATAGAATGCCACGTATTATTCCCTTTTAACTGTCGAGTAATAACACCTTGGTCGCTCCGTTCAATACACAGCATATCAGCACGATGATGCATAGTACCTTGTGAGGTCTCTAGAAGAGGTGTAAAAATCTGTATCCTTTGACGGGTCAATGACTCGCCAAAGGATATAAGTTTACTAATATGCTCTAATAATGAGGTTTGTAATGGACTTAATGGTGTTGTATTTAAAATATCTTGACCGATATCCACGATTAATCCTCTTTCCAAGATACATGACCAATTTCAACACTTGGTTTTGCATTCAATGTTAAATCTGCGAATTTACCAGCTTGGGCCATATAATAAGCGCGACAACCAATCATCGCTGCATTATCAGTGGACAAAATTTTATGAGGCTTGTAATAGGTAAATCCTTCTTTTTCGCACATCTTTTGTAATGCTGTTTGTAAACCTTTATTAGCAGAAACGCCACCAGCTATGGTAATACGAGTTTCACCCAATGTATGCGCTGCATCTCGTGTTTTATCAACTAATACATCCACAATCGCCTTTTGGAAGGACGCTGCAACATCTGCTTGGTTTATAGGTTCATTCTTTTGCTGCTTACTATTTAAATAGTTTAACACAGCAGATTTTAAGCCACTAAAACTAAATTCGAAATTACCAGGCTCACTCAAAGCCTTTGGGAATTCAATAGCATCTGGATTGCCTTCAATTGCGAGGGCATCGATATGAGGGCCACCTGGGTATGGGAACCCCATAACACGAGCAATTTTATCAAATGCTTCCCCCGCTGCATCATCCCGAGTTTGTCCAAGGATATCAAACTCTTCATAGCCCTTCACATGGACTAGCATGGTATGACCACCAGACACAACGAGACTCAAAAATGGAGGCTCCAATTCTGGATTAGCTAAGAAATTAGCAAAAATATGACCTTCCATATGGTGAACTGGTACCAAAGGAATCCCTGTAGCAAAGGATAATCCCTTTGCAGCAGCTACACCAACCAATAATGCGCCCACTAGACCTGGACCATAGGTAACGCCAATATGGTCTATATCTTGTAAGGTTACATTTGCATCGTGCAATGCTTGGTCTATAACCGGTATAACTTGTTCAATATGATGGCGTGATGCGATTTCTGGTACAACACCACCAAATTTTCTATGAATAGGCACTTGGCTAGAAATTACATTAGATAAAACAGTACGCCCATCCTTTAGGACGGATGCAGATGTTTCATCGCAACTACTTTCCAAGGCTAATGTGTAAATACTCATTCTATTTCCTCTGAAACGAGAGACATAATATAAGCATCCTCTTTTGGCTCTGAATAATAATCTTTGCGAATTCCTTTAACAGTAAATCCTAGATTTCTATACATTGCCAAGGCAGGTAAATTAGATATGCGTACCTCCAAGAAGATTTCATGCATCCCTCTATTCAAACATTCATCTATTAATTCTTTAGTAAGTTTTGAGCCATATCCCTTACCACGGGCAGAAGGTAGAATGGCAATATTCGTGATTTGTCCTTCATCGTATACGAGCCAAGCACCAGCATAGCCCACAATATGATTTCCTTCACAAATAACCATATATAGCTTATTATCGGCCCCTTCAAGTTCAGCAAGTACAGATTCCAAGCTCCATGGAACAGAAAAGGACTGTTGCTCTATCTCATAAATGGCTTGAGCATCATCTACCGTAGCTAACCGAATCTCCATTATTCTGCTCCTGCCGCTTCGGTAACAACAACTGTAGGATTTTGGTTTAACATGTCTGGATTATCCTTATGTCGTTCCTCCCATAAAACCTCTGCTTCAGAGCGACGGATATAATAAGGAACCATATCCATTGGATCACATATCTCTTCACGGATAACTAAGTCGCGTCCCGCTAAAAGTAAAGAACTGGCTTTAGGAATGCGTTGTGAAATATCTAGAATAGTCAAATTAGTATCGTTTTCGTCTAAAAGCTTTTCAATGCGCTTGATACCATCACCTAAGAATAAGACCTCTTCCTTAGTTTCTCGGAACTTTTCTAATAAATCACTAGCTGCAATAACAAACGGTTCCTCTTTACATACTAGATCATTGTTTTCATATCGATATAGACCAGCATATACATGCTTTTTCTGAGCATCGATGACAGTACAGATAGTTCTATTTGTATATGAAACATTATGAGCCAAACTATCCATGGTCATCACACCGTACAATGGAATTTGTAAGGCATAAGCCATAGCTTTTGCAGTCCCCATACCAATACGCAATCCCGTAAATGAACCAGGACCAATACTAACTATAATACCTTTTAGTTCATTCTTTTTTACTTGTGAGGCTCGCAACAACATGTCGATGTGAGGTATTAGCTGCTCAGAATGAGTTAGTCCCGCTTGAATGGTTAATTCACCAATCAAGTTTGTTTCATCCATTAAGGCCACACTCGATACGAGCGAACTTGTCTCAATTCCCAACCACATATGGGCCTCCTATATCTACTAAATTATCTTTTGTAAGATAATCACTACTTAATGTAATGGATCGGCTTGTATCATCAATACGAGTTAAATATATCCATAATGTTTCATCTGGTAATTCATCAGAAAATTTATCAGCCCACTCCACAATGGATACACAGTCCTCTGTATATTCGTAAAAGCCAATATTTTCTAGTTCACTTATATCATCCAAGCGATATACATCAAAATGATATAAATGTGTTCTATCAACATCATAAGTATTCATGATGGCAAACGTAGGGCTTGTAATCTCCTCTGTAACGCCAAAGCCTTTCGCAATGCCTTGGGATAGATGTGTTTTCCCGGTCCCCAAATCACCAATTAAGGCAATACATAAAGGGTCTCCACTTTGTTTGACCCATTTGCCTAATAATTGTCCAAATTGTTGTGTATCTTCAACTGTATGAGTCTCTAATTGAAGCTGTGCCTTATGATTCATGAAAATGATTATATCCTTTCGCTTCTATGGTCTTAATCGTTTTATCCGGTGTTACCATCTGAACCTGAGCTAGTCCAGATACAACTTCACCAATTATTGTAATGCCTGCTAAATTCTCTAATTGAGGAAGCAATGATTTAGGAGCCGTGAATACTAGTTGAAAGTCCTCGCCACCATACAATGCATAATCCACTGGATTAGTCTGCAAATACTTAGCTAATTCATAAGTCTCCTCATGTAGTGGAATAGCTTTTTCCTCTATGACAATCGATACATTGCTAGCCGATGCAATTTCATTTAACTCACTACCCAGACCATCACTAATATCATTCATACTATGAATACCTAGTTCTCTCAATTGTTGGCCCAATTCTATTTGTGGATCTGGACGTTGATGGCCAACCTTGGTCATATGATAGCCTTCCAAATTATATGATAAGGCTCCCAAACCTGTAGCAGCATAACCGACATAACTTGTAACACCCACAACATCACCCACTTGCGCACCGCTACGCATAACGGCAGTTCCTTTTGGAACATCTCCGATAATCGTTACAGTCCAGACCATAGGTCCTTCTGTACGCACCGTATCCCCACCAAGTATATTAAGATGATATTTTGCGCATTGATCTTTAATGCCTCTATAAACTTCATCAAGAATAGCCGTATCAACATATTCAGGTGCCGCCACAGATAGCACAATTTGACGAGGAGTGCCACCCATAGCAGCAATATCACTCAAATTGGCCGTCATGAGACGATAGCCTACATCATAGGGCTTCATATAGTGAAAGCTAAAGTGAACCCCTTCCACCATCGTATCAGTGCTAATTAATTGATCTGTTTCTTCCTTAGCACTATATACAGCACAATCATCACCAATTCCTGTAATCACAGTACTTGGATCATGTATCGTATTATCTTGAATGTGGCGAATGAAATTAAATTCCCCTACATCTTTTAATTGCATCTCATCACCTGGCTTCCGATTAGTATACATATTGTATTGTAACATATATAAAAGACAACAAAAATAGCAGATAGTTGATATATCAACTATCTGCTATCAATGAGCCTAACTTAATTATTTTTTAATTAGGTTTGTCATCCGTTTAACAGGATCTTTCGTATCAAAGGAACCTACAGTAGGTACCTTTTTACCATTGCTAACGAAGAGAACACCATTAATATTATCAAAGGATGTCAATGTATTTACAATGGCAGCCATTTGTAATCTAACAGTTAAGTCCCCACCATTACCTTTTACGAAAGCGTCATTCACTTCTACAGATGCAATGCCGTCCTTTACAGTAACGGATGTAATTTTAATATCCTTGGAGAATACTGGATATTTTTGTGCTCTATCAGCTTTTAACATCGCTAGAAGAGCAGCTTTAGGCGTTACTTTGTCCGCCTCCATCTCAACGGTTGATTGTTTTACCCCTGAGCCATCCTCTGTTGGAACAAAGAAGGCCATCTTAACCATTTCTTGAGATGTTTTTGTTGTTTCTGCATCCTTATTGACTTTCGTCTCTTGCACAGGTTCACTTTTACCTGTTGTAGGTGCTTGATTAGGTGTACAACCCGCTGCAAATGCAAGCAAACCTACGCAGAGGATCGACAGAACTTGTTTACGTAATTTCATCGATTAACCTCCAAAGTAACTAGCAATACCATTGGCAATGCGATTTGCAAAGTCTTCTTGTGTTTGAGGAGATTGCAATACACGTTCTTCATTAGGGTTGGAAATAAAACCAAGCTCTACAAGAACTGCAGGCATGTTAGAATGTCTCAACACATATAAGTTACCTTCTTGAATGCCACGGTCACCATTGAAACCTGGAACGCTAGCAATTTGAGATTGTACCTTTTGTGCTAATCGAGCATCATTGCCTGTTTTACTATAGTAGTATGTTGCAATACCACCAACACTTGGGTTATTGAATGCGTTAATATGCACGCTGATGAGCGCATCAGAATTGCTACGGTTTGCTACGTTAACACGAGCACCCAATTCATCAACACCACTTGCATTAGGACCGTATACGTCTACGTCTGTAGTACGAGTCATAAGTACTTTAGCGCCACGATTTTCTAGAGCTTTTTTCAAGTACATAGAAATCGGTAGTGTAATATTTTTCTCTTGTACACCATGCGGCCCAACGGCACCAGAGTCACTACCACCATGACCTGGGTCAATCGTAATTGTTTTACCAGATAGACCACCGCTAATAGAATAATTACCGGATCCTGTTGGCATATTTTTCGCAGGATGTGCAGAAGGAGATGGACGTTTGCCATAATAAGCAGGTTTAGGTGCCACACCTTTTTTCTGTACATCTACAACGATGCGATACGGTTTCTGATTAACCGTATCTTTCTTTAGGGAAAATACCTTTACATCACTCGTATCGATAGATGAAGGTGTCTTGATTGTTACCTTCACATCCCTGCCATCTTCTGTGAGTCTAGCAGAACTAGCTATGCTAGAGTCCATATTGATATTCGCTTTAGCAGTTTTTAGCTTTGTGTTCTTTAAGGTAACAGTCGTCGTTTTCCCATCTTTGCTAATCGATGCAGACGCTTTTACCGGTGCTGACAAATCCATAACCATACGAACATATGGTACAGGTGCATCAGTTCGTGTCACCCATCGAGCATCTTCAAGATTAGCTGCCTTTGCTTGAGTCAGGAATAGTGGTATCGCCATCAAGACAGCAAGGCACATAAAAAATAGTTTACGCAATACATTCACTCCAATCTAACTGACATACGTAGTGTCCAAACCATAGAGATGAGTCGATGATATCTTTGTGAATCAAAGTCTCATCGTTCCAATCTATCCATAAACTAATGTTAGATTATAGATAGATTATTTCATACAAACATGAAGATTAGTATGCCGATTATACATATTACTATATAAAGTCTTTATACAGTACACACAAAAATTAGTTGCTTAAAATTATTTTTTGTGCTATGCAATCGATACTAACGTTCAGTTGTAATTTGCCATTCATTCCCATCCGTACTAATGTGAATACGTCCCATCGTATCTGTACGGTAAATGGCAATATTGTTTTCCTGCAAACGACGTAATGTTACATCGTGAGGATGACCATAACTATTATACATGCCATTTGAAATTAATGCACTTTCTGGTTTAATAGATTTCAAAAAATCTTCAGAGCTACTTGTGCGAGAACCGTGGTGACCTACCTTAAGAACACGGGCAAACAGTCTAGAGTTCTGCTCTTTTATGAGTTTTTTCTCTTCTTGTAATTCTGCATCACCAGTAAAGAGCATAGAGAATTTACCAAAAATTAATTTACCTACAATAGAGTTATTATTAAGATCTGGCGCTCCTTTTTTATCTGTTAAAGGTTCAGTCCATGGTGCATAGACAACAAATACCGCTCCATGACCAAAATCTACTACATCACCACTTCGCAAGGTGGATCGTTGGATTTTATTTTTATCGATCCATTTTTCATAGGTTTTATACATATTATTATCAACAGAAATGCCATCATCATACACATGTTCAATAGGCATGGCTTTTGCAATAGCATAGAAACCACCCATATGGTCAGCATGAGGATGTGTGATAATTACATTTTTTAGCTTTGTAACACCCATAGATTTTAACTGTGCCACAATGTTCTCACGATGCTCAATGTCACCTGTATCGATCATACTATATTCATCGCCAACCTTGAGCAATATGGCATCGCCTTGACCAATATCAAGCATATATACGTCTAGATGACCTTCAGGATTTGTTTGTTTCGTATCAATGGAATAGCCTTCATTTACACTACTGCTATTCTGAGATGCTGCATTAGCTACATCTTTATTCGTGCATCCCGCAATGGCAAAGATAGGAATACATAGCACTAATAAAAAGGCTATAAAACGCTGTATTTTATTTGTCATTCTTATTCTCCCAATAATTCACTAATGACACAACCTATCGATATACTTACATCACTAGGTGTATACCCCCAAGTTTTAGTATCACTTAGTATATCTGCACTGCGGCTATGTACATAGACGCCTAAAATGGCACCATCTTGTAAGGAATAACCTTGGCTAATAAAACCTGCAATAATACCTGTTAATACATCTCCCATACCACCAGTTCCCATACCAGCATTTCCGATAGTATTAACATATACCGTACCATCAGGCAGTGCCACAAGAGAAGGAATTCCCTTTAGCACCAATACAACTTGATGCGCTTTGGCAAATGCTCGAGCCAGTGTAATATAATGTCGTTCAATCCATTTTATAGGTAAATCTATAAGTCTACTAAATTCACCTAAATGAGGCGTCATTACACAGTATGGCAGATTTTTTTGCACCTTATATACGGACTCAATATGGCCGTCACGCAACGCATCTTTATCTACAGAACCTACATGCCCCAATGCATATAACGCATCTGCATCAATGACGAGAGCGCCTTCATAGGAATCAATAGCTTGATTTACTACATCGGGAATATCTGTAGTGCGCCCCAAACCTGGACCAATAGCAACGACTTGACGTCCATCATAAAGGAATTCATTTTCATCGATAGATGTTACCATTACTTCCGGTATGATACGACCTTGCACAACATGTTTAATTGTATCTGGAACTCCTAATGTAACCTTACCGGCTCCACTGTGAACAGCAGCTTCTGCGGCCAACATAGGGGCTCCAACCATATCACTAGATCCACCGACTATTAATGTATTCCCATTTACACCTTTGTGTGCCATAGGAACCCGATAATTAATTAGCGTTTCTGCTAAATCCGAATCAATAGTTATAGTACTATCTCGATCAACTAATACGTGTTGCCAAGGTGCGCCTAACGGTGCAACAATAGCTGTACCTCCTATTGCCTTGCCGGGATATAATAATAAGCCTTGTTTAATAGCTCCAAAGGTAACCGTATAATCATAAGTCAATGTTCCTTCTGAAATTTGACCAGAAGAAGCATCTAGCCCTGCCGGTACATCAATAGCCCACAAATCAAAATTATATTGACTACGCATAGTATCAATATCATGCAAAACATCGATGGTTAAATCTCGCAATCGACCAGTTAAGCCTGTGCCCATAATACCTTCTACAGCAATAGCCACATTGGACCAATCATTGAATTCGTCATACATATCAATGATACAACCCATGGCTTCACATCTTTCAAGTTGCACTGCAAAGAGGTCACTACACTTGCTCGTATCACCGACAAGTACAATTTGTACAGGTACGCCTTGTTCTAATAGATGACGAGCGGCTACAAGTCCATCTGCTCCATTATTTCCTGTACCACATATAAATAGCACAAAACTATTGATAGAACGTGCATTATCTAAGGAAAATAAGTCATATTGTCCCCATAAAGCATCTACAATGCCACGTCCTGCATTTTCCATTAGAATTTCTAAAGAAACACCTAACTGCTTAGGTACCTCTTGATCTATATATCGAGCATCTTCAGTTGTTAATATTTGCATCTTATGCTCCTTCAAGTATAACCGTACTCATTGCATATTCTTTACAATGGCTAATCGACACATGTATATCAGTATAACCTAATGTTTCATAGATTTCTTTGAAAGTATCTTGTAGACGAATTAAGGGCGCCCCCAATTCATCATGATAAATTTCTATATCTTGCCATGAACCATGACGCATTCCCGTTCCTAATGCTTTAATGAAAGCCTCTTTAGCAGCATATATGCCAGCATAAGACTCATAACGCCCTTTCTTTCGGCTTTCACAGTAATCAATCTCATGAGATGTATACACCCGATCACGAAAAGATTTAGATTTCTCTATAGCTTGACAGATACGGTCAATTTCAATAATATCATTCCCTAATTTCATAATAACTCCTAAATTACCCTAACATTTATATTATACACTCTTAAAGTGGATAAAAACATAGATAAAATCTAGGCATTTACTGAAAATGGTAATGTAGGTAAGCTATAAATTTCTACCTTACCCTTGCGATTAACGGCTACATACATTTGACCATTACGATAATCCATATCTTCTACTTCCATACCTGACGCATAAGGAGTTATATTCTTAACAACACCTTCATCATCAACAGAAACAAAGGTTGTTAAGGTTGTAAATATAGTATTACCATTCGCTGCATAGGCGCCATTATTATTTAAATCAGTATGCTCAGCATCAATGGTAAAGCTACGAATTCGGTTAAAATTAGTATCGTAATAATTAATTGTACGATGAGAATTTGTTAAGGGCACAATCGATACATATTCGTTGCGCTCTTTATCAAAGGCAAAATTAAATACCTTTTCTTTCAATTTAATAGGCGCCTCTACAATCATGCTATCAGCTTCAATAGGTGTAACGATATATCCATCTACGACAGCGTTGGTTGTATAATAACGATTATTATTCGGATTATAGGTCAACGTATTCATATGGCCTAATAAACGTTTTTGACTATATTCATACTTAGCAACAACTTGTAACGTTGTTGGATTTATTTCATAAATAATTTGCTTTGTATTATCTGAGTTTATACAGGCAAGAACAAATACATCTTTTTTAGAGTTATAACAAAAGCCTTGGCATTGATTAACAGAACTATCTAAGGGTATCTCAGCTAACCGTGTTAACGGTAAAGGCATTTGAACTGCACTTACAGGTTGTGCTAGCTTTGGTATGTCAAAGACATTAGCAATATATTCAATTACACCTTGATCCATACTTTCACCTCAAGCAAATAAAATGTATATAACTGTATATTAATTCACAAATATAAATATATAAAAAATAGGCGGTAAGACAAAAGTCTTACCGCCTAAAGTTGGTGCCGGAGGTGGGACTTGAACCCACACGGTGTTACCCGCTTGATTTTGAGTCAAGTGCGTCTGCCATTCCGCCACTCCGGCGTCTCGGAACATTTGTTATTATACAGATATCCCAAAACAATGTCAACATATTTTTTATATTTTATCTAAAATATTTTTAACCGCTTCCATACCGACATCACATTGCTGCTTCCACGTAAGTGCTACCCCTGTTATAAAGCCCTTCCGCGCATACTCCACATCGGTAGGAACACTTTCAGCACCATAATCAAGCTCGCCTGCTAGCCAATAATAATCTTGCCCTCTTGAGTTAATACGAGCATCAATAATATTACTATAGGTTTGTAAACCTTGACTAACCATTTTAAAATGATCCCAGTCGCATGCCCCACGCAATGGGAAGTTTACATTTAATAAGCCATCAAATTGACCTTTAACATAGATCTTTTCAATTAATTCATGTATAAAGGGATGCATTTCATCCCCTCGTTCAGGAGAATACCGTTCAACAGATAATGCTAAGCCTGGAATGCCGTAAAAACAACTTTCCATGGCAGCAGAAACCGTACCAGAATACAATACATCCGATCCTAAGTTAAAACCATGATTAATACCTGAAATCACAAGATCCGGCATATCATCACTTAATAAATAACTAAGTCCAAACTTCATGCAATCAGACGGTGTTCCCGTTAGAGCATAAAGGCGAGGATTTTCATCCTCGCCATTGTACGCATCTAATTTTAAAGGAATCTCAGTCGTCAATGCATGGGATTTAGCACTTTGCTCATTGGCAGGTGCTACAACGGTAATTCGATAATATTGACTTAAGTACGATGCAAGACGGCGTAAACCATCTGCTAAAATACCATCATCATTACACATTAAAATATGCATAGTCACTCCTACAGATTCTATTTTTTATTCTTATTCATGTTTCCCATACGGGTCAATTTAACGTCATTTAAGCCAACAGCTCGCGTATGAACTGTATGAGACCACACCTTATTATGACGGCGGAACCAACCTAAAATATTTACAGGAATCCAAGAGTATACAAACAATGGATATAGTAAATAGTAGAACCAAATCTTTGGTGGTACCTTAATCTTCAATAATACGATAAGTGGGAATAAATATTGACCCACCCCAATGATGGTCCATACAGACATCGGTAAAATTTGATACAAAATGTTTGTATAGATTGGTGTGTATGCATTGATATAAGACAATACCAAGTACACAGTAGTCAACAATAGGAAATATGGTTGACTCACTTGGAAAATACCATCCAAAATCATAATATTGCCAGTTTTAATACCTGTGGCAAACAACTTTGGAATGTAGCGGCCTGCACAGTCGAATTGACCTTGCGCCCAACGCAAACGCTGTTTACAAGACGCCATCATGGTTGTAACCTTTTCATCGTATACGATGGCATCATGAGCCCAACATGTGCGAATACCATGAGTTAACAACTTCATGGAGAATTCCATATCCTCAGTCAAGCTATTACAATCCCAACCATATTCACGGATGATGGATGTACGTATACACATACCAGTACCGCCTAACGCTGTAGATAAACCAACGCGGTATTTTGCTAAATGCCACATGTGGTTAACCATCCAAAATGCGATAGAGAATGTACCCGCTACCCATGAGTCCGTAGGGTTTTTAGAATTTAAGTAACCTTGAATAACAGATTCACCTTTTTCAAGATGATCATTCATTTCTAACATGAATTGTGGATGTACTAAATTATCGGCGTCAAAGATAAGAAATGCATCATATTTCCGATCCATTTGTTCCACGCGATCAAACATCCACCCCATTGCATAGCCTTTACCTACTTCTTCTTTATTGAATCGTTCATGCACATTAGCACCAGCAGCTCTTGCTACATCAGCAGTCTTATCTGTACAGTTATCGGCTACAACAAAGATATCGTACAGCTCATCCGGATAATCTAGACTTCGTAAATTTTTTACTAATTCACCGACTACGGCTTCCTCATTATGAGCACACACAACAATAGCAAAGGAATTTTTTGGGGTATAGTTTTTATGTACTCTAGACCGCCACATACCAATTACGGCGAGTACAAAATAATAAACCGTATAAATTACGATTATTACCTGCATAGGGATCAATATCAGATCCAGTAGGTAATTCATACTATTATCCTCCACACACTTATTTACGCACCATATTTAACGCCCCATTAATAAGGCCAAACACTACATAGCCAGCAAAGATCATTACTGCCCATGTGTGCCAATCATAAACGAGACAAGCTATAACAAAAATAGCAGTAAGTACAATGGAAAGTTTATTAATATTAACCGCAGATTTACCTTTGAAGTCTGGATATTTAACTTCACTAACCATTAAGAAGCCTACACCTATCATGCAAACTACTAGCACAAATTGAGGCACCTCTACGCCACACAATACGTAGGTAGCAGCCAAACAACCTGCTGCTGGAATTGGCAAACCTTCAAAGTAACCATGAACTTCTTCAGTTTTAATATTAAAGCGAGCAAGACGGAATGCGCCTAATACAGCAAATGCTAGTAAAGGAACATAGGCAATCCAACCTAAACCGTATAGCTCTTTCATATATAGCATATAAGCCGGTGCTACACCAAAGCCCACTACATCAGATAAAGAGTCTAATTCACGCCCCATAGGACCTGCTACACCTAAAGCTCTTGCTACACGACCATCTAAACCATCAGCAACTAAGGATAATAATACACAAATAGCTGCATAGAAAGTATTACCTGTAGCAGAGAATGTGATGCCTAGGACACCGAAGGCTAAATTAGCACTAGTAAATAAATTTGGAATAATAGATTTATTCATGACGCAACCTCCCGATAACAGTGTCACCACCTGTAATATGTTGACCTTTTTCCACGAACAACTCTACATCCTTATCCATGTAGATTTCAGTACAGGAACCGAATTTAATCATCCCGTACAATTGACCGCGTTCAAGAACGCTATCGAGATCCGTCCAAGATACTATACGACGCGCTAAAAGGCCCGCAATTTGTGTTACTAATACGGAAGTGCGATCATTTTCAATACAAATAGTATGACGTTCATTTTCAAAACCTACATCATCTTTGAATGCTGGTAGGAAACTACCCATCGTATAGTGACGGTACGTAATTTTACCATCAATAGGCGCACGATTAGCATGTACGTCAAAAACAGATAAGAAAATAGTTACTTTTTTACACTCTTTATGTAAGTAAATATCTTCGTATACATCAGAAATATCCATGATTTTACCGTCCGCTGGGGATAAAATCAAATCTGGATCTTGAGGGATTACACGTTTAGGATTTCTAAAGAAATTGACGAAAAATAATGCCAGAATAAATGAAATAATCGCAATTACATAATGTCCTAAATATCCTAACACCACAGTGATAATGAGCATAGCTCCTATCAGAGGAAACCCTTCCTTAATTATTGGTCCTGTAGGCACGATTCAACACTCCTCTATTTATTTCTAATAACGGTCCACATAAACTTAGGAATAGCCAACATGCGGCCAATCCGTTGAGGTTCTAAATATAATCGATACAACCATTCGAGACGATTCCGTTGCATCCATTCTGGGGCCCGAGGAATATTACCTGCCAAAACGTCAAAGGAACCACCAATACCAATGGCAACAACGCCATCAAGGTGACTCAATTTTTCTGAAATCCATTGTTCTTGCTTTGGTACGCCTAAGGCAACAAACACTAATTTTGCCTTAGACTCCCCAATAGCTTTAACGATTTCTTGTTCCTCTACGCTATCGAAGAATCCATCATGAATCCCTGCAATATTTAATGGTCCAACTTGGGCAGATAAATTATCAATTGCTCGTTGAGCAACACCAGGTGCTGCCCCTAAGCAGTATACAGGAATTTGCTGTTCAGCCGCAACTTTAAATAATCGTTTTGTTACGTCTACCCCCGTTACGCGTTCAGGCACATGTTCGCCTTTACGCTCTGCAGCCCACAAAATGCCAGCCCCGTCAGGAACGACGAGACTAGCATTATTCAATATGGTGTGCAATGTAGGATTTTCATTTGCCAACATAACCATTTCTGCATTAGCCGTGGCTACTAAATGTAGCCCCGGCTCTTCAGTTAATTGCAAAATACGTTGGACTGCCTCATCCATTGTTACACAATCGATAGGCACAGATAAAACAGAAATACGTTTATTCAATGTAATACTCCATTATCAACCACTATAATTTGGTGCTTCAACGGTAATGCTTACATCATGCGGATGACTTTCTTTTAAACCAGCCGCTGTAATTTGAATGAATTGAGTATTTTCAATCATTTCTTGGATGTTATGACATCCGCAATACCCCATACTTGCACGCAAACCACCAACCATTTGGAAAATTGTATCAGCCAACATACCTTTATAAGGTACGCGACCTTCAATACCTTCAGGAACTAATTTCTTAGCTTCTGTTTGGAAATATCGATCTTTACTACCAAGCTTCATAGCCCCTAAGCTACCCATGCCACGGTATACTTTATAGGAACGACCTTGGTAAATCACTGTTTCCCCTGGGCTTTCATCAGTACCAGCTAAAATATTCCCCATCATAACTACATTGGCACCAGCCGCAATAGCTTTGGCAATATCACCAGAATATTTAATGCCCCCATCAGCGATGATAGGAATTCCATAGCGACGACCTACTTGAGCAGACTCATATACTGCAGTAATTTGAGGTACCCCAATACCTGCGATAACACGTGTTGTACAAATAGAGCCAGGTCCAATACCGACCTTAACAGCATCTGCACCTGCTTCAATAAGAGCCTCTGTACCAGCTGCAGTCGCTACATTACCTGCAATAACAGGAATATGAGGATAAGCTTGTTTAATTTCTTTCAATGTACGAAGTACACCTGCAGAATGACCATGTGCTGTATCTACAATGATTACGTCAGCCTTAGCAGATACAAGTGCATCAAGACGATCATATAAATCTTTAGATACACCAACAGCAGCACCAACTAATAATCGACCACTGCTATCCTTGGCAGAATTTGGATATTTTGTCGCTTTTTCAATATCTTTTATAGTAATTAAGCCTTTTAAGTTTCCATCGCCATCTACGAGAGGTAATTTTTCAATACGATGTTCACTTAAAATTGCTTTTGCCTCTTCAAGAGAAGTACCTTCTGGTGCAGTAACAAGGGAATCCTTTGTCATGCAGTCTCCGATTTGGCGTGTTAAATCAGTTTCAAAACGCATATCGCGATTTGTAATGATCCCTACTAGTTTACCATGTTCTGTGATAGGTACACCAGAAATTTTATATTTTCCCATAATTTCTGCTGCATCAGATAGTAAATTTTGAGGACTTAAGAAAATAGGATCAACGATAACACCATGTTCAGAGCGCTTTACCTTATCAACTTCATGGGCTTGTTCTTCAATAGACATATTTTTATGGATAACGCCAAGGCCACCTTCACGAGCCATAGCAATAGCCATACGGGATTCAGTAACTGTATCCATCCCAGAACTAATCATAGGGATATTTAACGTAATGTCACGAGTTAATTGAGTTTTTAACTCTACTTGATGTGGTAGCACATCAGAAGCCGCTGGTACTAATAAAACATCATCAAAAGTTAGTCCACGCATACCGAATTTATCGTCTCTCATATTTAATTCCTTTCCGTATAATAAAACAAAACTACGACCCGCCTAGTCCATATTGGACTAGGCGGTCAGTCGTAGCTTAGCGTTCAGACCGCAAAATGCCGCCTTCCATATAATCATCTTTTTTCATATCTACGAAGATAACTTTTACTGCGTCAGCAGGTACATTAACGATATCAACCGCAGCTTTAGTGATAGCTTCACCTAATTGTTTTTTTTGTTCTTTTGTGCGCCCTTCAACGAGCTCTACATGAATAAGTGGCATATTGACCTCCATAGATGAAAATGAAATAAATTTGTTTGTTCTATTATACGGTATGAGGAACAGATACACAAGGGAAAAACCCAGATAAAATCTAATATTATCGCTACTTATGTACTTATTATTCCTACCTCTTAATTATACAATATTCTAAGAAATTTTTCACCAAATCTTTTTTCTAATTCTTCTTTCATTACAGATTCAAGTTTTTCCATCCCATGGTGACTTGCAAAATCTAATACATCCTTGCGAGCCTGTACCAATATTTCAATATCTTTAATAATATTGGCAACTCGTAAATCAGGTAATCCCGATTGAGCTAAGCCAAATAATTGACCAGAACCACGCAATAATAAGTCTTGTTCGGCAAGTTCAAAACCATCCTGTGTCTGTTCCATCAACTTTAAACGCTCTTGGCTTACATCATTTTTTGAATCACTTACAAGAATACAATAGGATTGATAAGATCCACGACCTACACGGCCACGCAACTGATGCAATTGCGATAGACCAAATCGCTCAGCCCCTTCAATGCACATAATGGTCGCATTAGGCACATTGACACCGACTTCAATAACGGTAGTAGAAACGAGTAATGAAATTTCTCCCTTATGGAAGGCATTCATCACTTCATCCTTTTCACTTGGTTTCATACGCCCATGTACAAGGCCAACTTCATAGGCCTTATAAAAGTATTCTTTTAATTCTAAATACAGTTCTTCTGCTGCCTGTAAGTCTAATTTTTCAGACTCTTCTACTAGAGGACATACTACGTAAACTTGACGTCCTTCTGCCATCTCTTTGCCAAAGAAGGTTCTTAATCGTTCCTTATAGGAGCTATCTACAGCATACGTTTTAACAGCCTTACGCCCTGGTGGCATTTCTTTAATTAAAGAAACCGCTAAATCGCCATACACAGATAATGTCATGGTTCGAGGGATTGGTGTAGCCGTCATAATTAGCACATGTGGGTATGTACCCTTTTGTTGTAATCGTGCCCGTTGCTCCACACCAAAGCGATGTTGTTCGTCTATAATGACGAGGCCTAAGTTATGGAAATTTACACCTTCTTGAATAAGAGCATGGGTACCGATGATCATATTAATCGATCCGTCAGCTAAACCTTCATAGATGCGCTCTTTTTCCTTTTTTGTAGTAGAACCTGTTAATAATTCTATGGTAATACCTAAGTTACCGCACACCTCTGTTATACCTTCGTAGTGCTGGGCAGCTAAGATTTCTGTAGGGGCCATTAATGCTCCTTGGTACCCATTTTCGATGGCCTTCAACAAACTCAATGTAGCCACAACAGTTTTACCAGAACCTACGTCACCTTGCAATAATCGTTGCATAGGACGTTCATCTTCCATATCGATGCGAATGTCCTCTAATGCACGCTGTTGATCACCTGTTAAGAAGAACGGTAAGTTTTCTATACACTGAGCCATTAAGTCCCCATTAGGTCCCATCTTAGGTCCTTTATGACACTGCTCTTTATTCCGCAACAAGGCCAATCCAGATTGCATGACAAATAACTCTTCATAGGCCAATTGGTGACGCGCTTCTTCGTATCGCTCTGAAGAATCAGGAAAATGCATCATTTTAAACGCATCATAGCGTCTCATATATTGATGTGCTTCACGAACCTCAGCAGGCAAAATCTCATGCATTTCATGATTAGCGGCGAACCAATTGCGTACCGATGAGCGCACCACAAATTGAGATACCCCATCTGCAAGAGCATAAATGGGAACGATGCCACGATCAGGTTCTCCACCATCTCCCAAATTTTCTATTTGGGGCGTATTCATTTGCATAGACCCATATTGAAATTCTGCTTTTCCATATGCATATAGACGCTGTCCTTTTTTATAAAAGTTCTTTTTATACCCTTGGTTAAATAAAACAATCTTTAGTGGACCAGTACTGTCCGCAATGATCACTTCTAAAATAGATAATCTTGGCCGAGGGCGTTTTTCTTGAACAGCTATAACATTGCCTACTACGCCACCGGTCATACCAGACTTTAGTTCACCAATTCTATAAATTGTACGGCGGTCTTCGTAGCTTCGCGGGAAATATGTCAATAACGAGGTTACATTTGTTATTCCCAACTTATGTAATTGTTTCTCCCGACCAGGACCAATCCCTTTAATGGTCGTTAACCGTTCATCCATAGAAACTCCTTTAAATATACGATAAACACTAAGGATATATCCAATTTCTGTATATCCTTGTGTAAAAGCCCATTCATATCATAGAATATGATATATAGTATACCTTATATTGTAGTATATTTCATAAAAAGAGCAATATGTACGATAAAAACACTTGCTTTAACTATGTCTTTATGATAATATACTTTTGTTATGTTATAGATTAAGCTTGGAGGTGGAAA
>CABSJL010000020.1 GCA_902478055.1 uncultured Veillonella sp.
TAGTTGAGTTAGAAGAGATTATGAACGCTGGGCGTATCTTATGTAGTATTTTACTAGCTATGTATGCAATATATATTATACGAAATAATACAATAACTATTGCAGGCGCAAATGTTAAGAGAAGCCTTGTTCTTACAATGATACAATTAGGTCAATTATTGATGATTGAATTAATGGTTATTTTCGGTGGAACGATTTTACATAGCTTTTCTATTTTTTCGTTAATACTTGCGGTTCTTCTTTTGGGGGAAATGTTTGCACTAAAGCAAAATCTCAATGAATATTTTATGTGCAAGGAAGGAAAAAAGCTATGGCATTAGTATTATAGGAAAAGGTCGAATTCCTGTGTTTGTAGGACAGAGTATCCTTTTAATCTTTCTTGGAATCTGGAGTTGGTAAAATTTAATAAGCGCCAAAGTTAATAATGTAATATTTTAGTATTTGCAGCAGATAGCTGATATTCTTTGATCAGCTATCTGTTATTTTTTATCATTTTACTTATATCGAATAATTCCTATTAAAATTACCAGAATTTTACGATTTTATGAGTGTTTTATGATAAAATAAAAGGTATGAATACTTCAACAACTAGGTCTATTACCTATAATGGTGACACAATTGAATATGAGTTAACCATCAAGCGTGTGAAGAACATGAACATGCGCATTACAAAGGATGGTGTGATCCATGTGTCGGCGAATGCCTATGTGCCGGATTATAGGGTGGACAAGTTTGTTATTGAGAATATGCCCTTCATTGAGCGGGCCCGTTACAAAATTGATGCATTGAATGCCAAGCGTGTTGAGGCGTTACAGTATGAGAATGGTGAAAGCTTGTCAATCCTCGGCATTCCCGTTACGTTGCGCCTAGTTGAGCAGGACGGAAAGCCTCATATCGGTTTTGACGGAAAAGCCATTCTTACTATGGTAGTGCCTCGTGGAACAACCTTTGAAGCAAAGCATAAATTAATGCAAAGTTATTGGCGTAATTTAGGGGAGAAGGTCTTTGTCCATTGGGCAAAGGTCGTGTATCAGCGCTTTCACAAGGCAGGTATTGATGTGCCTATGCCAACCATAAAACAGCAGCGTATGAAGAGTCGTTGGGGTTCCTGTACGCCATCAAAGCAGCTCATTAAGATGAACACCCGTTTATTAGAGGGGCCACAGGCGTATATTGAGTACGTCATGGTTCATGAGTTTGCTCATTTTAAATATTTAGACCATTCCAAGAACTTTCACAATCTAGTGGCACAATTTTTGCCAGATTGGAAGGCTCGTAAGAAGTCATTGAACGTGTATTTTGCTCATCGCCCTTAAAGGAGGTGTACCATGCAGCCATTTGTACATTTACACAGTCATACAGAGTTTAGTTTGCTAGACGGCATCAGTCGTTTGCCTGACATGGTACGTCGTGCGAAGGAGTTAAATCAGCCAGCCCTTGCCATTACGGACCATGGCAATATGTACGCAGCCATTTATTTCTATAAAGAGTGTATAGCGCAAGGTGTTAAGCCTATCATCGGTTGTGAAGTATATGTCACAGAAGGTAGCCGTCTTGATAAGCCGGAAGGTCGTAGCCGTGAACGTTTGAAACATCTCATTCTATTAGCAGAGACTATGGAAGGGTATCGAAACCTCGTAAAAATCGTGTCGAAAGCCTCTACTGAAGGGTTTAATTATAAGCCTCGTGCAGACCGCGATTTATTGAGCCAATACAGCAAGGGCATAATTGCCCTTAGTGCTTGTATTCAAGGGGAGATTCCTCAGTATATTTTGCAAGATAATATGGAAGGCGCGAAGCGTTCCATCGAATGGTATATCGAGACGTACGGGAAGGATAATTTCTTCTTAGAAATCCAAAACCATGGTTTACCAGAGGAGGCTAAGGCTCAAGAGGAGCTCATTAAACTCAGTAAGGAATACGGTCTTGGCATCGTAGCATCTAATGACTTCCACTATGTTTTAAAAGAGGATGCAGATGCGCAGGATATTAAGGTATGTATTTCTACAGGCCGACGTCGTGCTGAGGTAGACCGCTTAAAGTTCCCTAATGATGAGTTCTATTTAAAATCTGGGGATGAGATGGCAGAGCTATTTGGACATATTCCAGGGGCCATCGAAAATACTTTAAAAATTGCGGAACGCTGCAATGTAGAATTTAATTTCGATGAACATCACTTGCCGCACTTTGATGTGCCAGAAGGGGAAACGTCTAAGAACTATTTGCGCAAGGTATGTGAACGAGAAATTCCTCGCCTCTATGGGGAGACCTCTGAAGAATTACAAAAACGCCTCGACTACGAATTAGATGTTATTGGCACCATGGGCTTTGAGGATTACTTCCTCATCGTATGGGACTATGTACGCTATGCTCGTGAGCATGATATTTTAGTAGGTCCTGGCCGTGGTTCGGCGGCCGGTTCTGTAGTCGCCTATTTACTTGGCATTACGGGCCTTGATCCATTGAAGTATGACTTGCTCTTTGAACGGTTCCTAAATCCAGAACGGGTAAGCATGCCTGATATCGATATTGACTTCTGTTATGAAAAGCGTGGTCAAGCCATCGAATATGTAACGCGAAAATACGGACAGGAACGTGTATCCCAGATTATTACCTTTGGTACTGAGGCAGCGCGCGCCGTAATTCGTGACGTAGGTCGTGTGCTAGACTTACCTTTGGCGGAAGTAAACCGCATCGCTAAGATGATTCCCAACGAATTAGGAATTACCTTAGATAAGGCTCTGCAAGGCAAAGAATTAAAGGCTTTGTACGAAGCTGATCCAAACGTTAAAGAGTTATTTGATTTTGGTAAAAAACTAGAAGGGATTGCGCGAAATTCGTCCACTCATGCGGCGGGCGTCGTAATTTCTGCAGATCCTCTAGATGACCATGTACCGGTACAAAATGCCAACGAAGAAGGCTTTGTAACGCAGTACGATAAGGATAATATCGAGGAATTAGGCCTCTTAAAGATGGACTTCTTGGGCCTCCGTACCTTAACGGTTATGGGGGATGCTTTAAAGCTCATCAAAGCTAATCGTGGTATTGACCTCGATTTAGATGCTATTCCACTCGATGACAAGGCAGCTTGTGATATTCTCACTAAGGGCGATACCTCTGGTGTATTCCAGCTCGAATCAGAAGGTATTACAAAGCTCGTTATGGACCTTAAGCCTGAACATTTCGAGGACTTAATTCCATTGGTAGCCTTGTACCGCCCAGGCCCATTGGGCTCTGGCATGGTAGCGGACTTTATCGACCGTCGTCATGGTAAAAAAGAGGTTACCTATTTACATCCTATCTTGGAACCAATTCTAAAAGATACCTTTGGTGTCATCTTGTACCAAGAACAGGTTATGCAGATTGCATCCGCCATGGGCGGCTTCTCTCTTGGTCAAGCGGACTTGATGCGCCGCGCCATGGGTAAGAAAAAGGAATCTGTACTAAAGGCTCAACGTGAATCCTTTATTCAAGGTTCCATTAATAATGGTATAGAAGAGTCCATTGCGAACGAAGTATTTGACTTGCTCGTATACTTCGCGGGCTATGGCTTTAATAAATCACATAGTGCGGCTTATGCGTACATTGCGTACCAAACGGCGTACTTGAAAGCTCACTATTTCCCTGAATTCATGGCCGCTACCATGACGAGCTTCATGCAGAACATGCAAAAATTGACGTACTATATCAATGCCTGCAAGAAGCACAATGTTAAGGTATTAGGCCCAGATATTAACTACTCTGAGCGCAGCTTTGCCGTACAAGGTGATGCCATTCGCTTTGGCCTTGGGGGCATCAAGAACGTAGGGGATAATGCCATCGATCGCTTGATTCGTGAACGCAATGAGCACGGCCTTTATACAGATATCGTAGATTTCTGTAAACGAGTGGACAACAAGGTTGTTAATAAACGACTTCTTGAAAGTCTCATTCGCTGTGGTGCCATGGATGGTTTCAAGGAAAACCGAAACCAATTGTTGCACATGTATGAAAGTGCTCAAGCCGTTGGTGCTAAAGAGCAAAAGGATGCCGCTATGGGTACCATGAGCCTCTTTGGGGATATAGAGGAGTCTGTAGATTTCATCCCTGTACCTAATGTGGAGGATTTATCGGAGGACGATAAATTGAAGGATGAAAAGGAATATACAGGCTTTTACATCACAGGCCATCCATTGCAAGGCTATGCTAAGGAATTAGAGGGCCTCTTTGAACTGGGTGCTCTCGTAGAAAATCCAGAGCAATATGACGGTCAAACCATAACCTTTGGCGGTTTGATTGAAAATAAATCGGACCGTATGACAAGACGAAATGAGGTTATGTCCATTCTTCGTATCGAAGATTACTCTGGTGCGGCCAATGTAGTAGCATTCCCGAAGGTCTTTAGTCAAAGCCAACAGTTTTTGGCTGTCGATATGATCGTTAAGGTAAAAGGCCGCGTTGATGCGGATGAAAAGGGTGTGCAAATTATTGCAGACCGCATTATGCCATTAAAGGTAAACTATAGTCAGGCTAAGCATGTGGCCATTCATATTTACAGCCAATATGACACGCCAGAAAATAGTGAAGCCTTAAAACGAGTGTTAATGAACACCGCAGGCTCTGTGCCAACATCGTTATACTTGCACCGCCAACGGAAGCGCATTAACTTGCCACCGAATATGTGCTTTGACCCTAGCGATGAATCCATCAAGGCTATTGAAGCTATTCTAGGTGATGGCTCCGTAGAGGTGCAATAATATATGTTTAAGAACCTCAATAGGGGTTAAGGTAATAATAAATATATTCACTACTTAATAACAGATGTTGCGTAGGGCACAGTTAGCTTTTACCAACATTGATATAATATATGAACATCCAAAAGGGATGGTTTTCATAGGAGGAACAATGAAACGTACAAAAATCGTATGTACTGTAGGTCCGGGAACGGATAAATTTGGTATCTTAGAAGATATGATGCGAGCTGGCATGAACGTGGCTCGTTTCAATTTCTCTCACGGATCTCATGAAGAGCAAGCAGAGCGCATGCAAATGGTGCGTGATGCGGCGATGATTGTAAATAAACCAATCGCCTTATTGCTCGATACAAAAGGACCAGAGGTGCGCCTAGGTCTATTTAAAGAGGGCAAAGTATTCCTCGAAGCAGGTCAACAATTCACGTTGACTACGGATGATGTGGAAGGCACAAAAGAGATTAGCTCTGTTAACCACAAAGGTCTTGTAGGGGATGTGTCCGTAGGGGACAAAATTTTATTGGCCGATGGCCTTGTAACCCTTACTATCGATGCTATCGAAGGTAATAATATCGTTACCACTGTTCAAAATAGCGGTGAAATCGGTAACCGTAAACGCGTAGCAGTGCCAGGCGTAGCACTTAGCTTGCCACCTGTATCTGAACAAGACGAAGCGGACTTGCGCTTTGGCTGTAAGCAAGGTGTAGATTTTGTGGCTGCATCCTTCATGCAACGAGGTAAAGATATCGTAGCCATCCGTCGTATTCTTGAATCCGAACAAAAGGATATTAAGATTATTGCGAAAATTGAAAATGCAGAAGGCGTTAAAAATATTGATGAAATCTTGGAAGTCGCAGACGGCCTTATGGTTGCGCGTGGTGACCTCGGTGTAGAAATTCCTGCAGAAGAGGTGCCAGTACTTCAAAAAATGATGATTGAAAAATGTAATAACTTAGGTAAACCTGTTATTACGGCTACACAAATGCTTGAGTCTATGATTCAAAATCCACGTCCTACACGTGCGGAAGCAAGTGACGTAGCTAATGCTATTTTGGACGGCACAGATGCCATCATGTTATCTGGTGAAACGGCTAATGGCGCTTACCCTGTAGAAGCAGTTACGACTATGACTCGCATTGCAGAGGTAACAGAAAAGGCTGCTATTTATGACAGCAAAAGCCGTGCCCGCCAAGATGACGATATGACTACTACAAGCGCTGTATGTTTAGCGAGTGTGCGTATTGCTCAAAACCTTGGGGCTGCCGCAATTTTGACATGTACTGAATCTGGTCATACTGCACTTAGCGTGGCACGTCACCGTCCAGATTGCAAAATTATTGCTGTTACACCTCATGAAGAAACAATTCGTCGCATGCAATTGTGCTGGGGCGTAGAGGCTATCAAAGGCCATGAAATCATCAACTCTGATGAGATGGTAAAACAAGCTATTACAGGTGCTCTTGGCACAGGTGCCATCGAGTCTGGTGATCTCGTAGTTGTTACAGCAGGTGTACCATCGGGTGCAACTGGTACTACAAACATGATTCGCGTTCACATCGCGGGCCAAGTGCTCTTGTCTGGTAATGGTATTTTACGTAAATCCGTAACAGGTAATGTATTCGTTGCAGCAAATCATAAAGGTAATTATGAAAGCTTCAAAGACGGCGACATCCTTGTTGTAGGTACAATGGAACCTGAATTGATGGCTGTTGCAAAACGAGCAGGCGGCATCATAGCTGTAGAGGATGGTTATACATCCGATAGTGCTATTGCAGGCATTACCTATGGTATTCCAGTTATTTTAGGCGCTAAAAATGCTCATGAAGTGCTTTTAGAAGGTCAAGAAGTAACTATCGACGGTGAACGTGGCAAGGTGTTTGCAGGCATTGCGAATGCTCGATAATCTCTATGAGTGATAATTAAATAAGGAGGGATAGTATGAATCCATATAATGTAACAGGACCTACTGCAACTGAGGTTGCACAGGTTGAAAGTATTGTATCCCAACGATTAAAAGGTTCTTTCTTGTGGATGGTTGTAGGCTTACTTACGACTATCGGCGTTGGTATAGCGGCTTTGGCAAATCCTAATTGGCTACGCTTTGCATACCAAAACTTTAATATTATCCTATTAGTTGAGCTTGGCGTAGTATTCCTATTCAGTGCGCGTGCATATTCAGCTAATGTTATGACATTGAGAGGTATGTTTTTCTTATATAGTGCATTGAATGGTCTTACGTTGACACTTATATCCTTGCGATATAATGTGTTTGAAGTAGTTATTCCTGCGTTAATAGGTACGCTTGCCTTCTTCATTGGCTTTGCAGTGGTAGGGGCTACTACAAAACGCAATTTATCATCCCTTACACCGTATGTAATGGCTGCTTTGCTCGGCATGATCATTGTATCCTTGGTGATGATGGCAGCTCGCTACTTTAACTGGGCTGTACTCAGCGGCTTTAGCGATACTGTTAGTCTAGTTTTAGGATATGTAGGGGTTGTAGTATTCTCCATTTTTACGGCTATCGATGTGAACCGCATTAAAAATAATGTGACACAAGTAGCTCTTTTGGAGGATGAAACAATTCTAGACCGCATTGAAATCACAGGTGCTTTGAGCCTATATTTAGATTTCATTAACTTATTCTTATCCTTATTGCGCATCTTTGGTAATAAGCGATAAAAGGAGATACTATGGACGATAGAGAATGGCAAACCTTTGTCACCGTTGTCGATGAAGGCAATATTACAAGGGCTGCAGAAAAGTTATTTTTATCGCAACCAGCGCTTAGTTATCGGTTGCGCCATATGGAAAAAGCCTTAGGCCATTCTCTGTTGTTGCGGACTGCTGAAGGGATTGCCCTTACCGCGCAAGGCGAGATTTTCTATGATTACTGTAAAAGAATGATGCAAGATCATGAAGCCTTAGAAAATGCTATGAACTCCGCTTCTGGTAAGATTCAAGGGACCTTAAAAATTGCGTCATCCATCAACTTTGCAGACTATGAATTGCCCGCCTTGTTACGATCTTTCCGGGAGCAATATCCAGATGTGCATATACAAGTAAAGACGGCTTTCAGTCATCAAGTGGTGAAGATGTTCAATGCCGGGGACTGTATGGTAGGATTCGCCCGTGGCGGTTATGCAGTATCTGGTAAGTCTGAGCTACTATTAGAGGAACCGTACTGCTTGGTTTACAAAGAATTAGTACCCCCTGAATCACTTGAGAAGGTGCCATTTATCAAGTATCAGACTGATGCATCCGTAGCCAATATTATCGAAACTTGGTGTGCAGAACATTTTGAAGAACCACCTAGTGTTGCGATGGATGTAAATTCTATGAGTACATGCCGTCACTTTGTGCGCGCAGGGCTCGGTTGGTCGATTCTGACCTATATGGGACTTGGCTCCTGTAAGGATAGAGATATCTATGTGAGTCCATTGCGTAGTAAAGATGGCATATATATCACTCGAGATACTAATATGGTATATACAAAGGATGCGGAAAATCTTGTAGTAGTTAAAACATTCATTGAATATGTTCGGGATTACTATAAAAAACATACCGTAGTAGATGATAGTATTTTTAGAGAATATAAAGGATAGATTATACAAATCGAGTCTATATAAGGCTTTGTAAACGTCTATTCATGCTATTTCAGTATTAGACTTTTTCGATATAATAAGTCATAATAAAGGTGTCTCGAAAGAGCCAGGCAGGACCATGTAAGTGCATGTATACCCCCTTTGGGGACGTATACATGCATTTTTTTCATTTGGGGCTGCTATTCTATGCTCAAAATGCATAAAAAGTATGAATAGTAGATATAAAAGTTTTTATAACCCCTATAAAGGTAATCTATTATTCATAATTCTTTTAAGCATATATAATGAGTGTAGACAAAAACTCCTAGAGTTCAATAGCTGATAGTCGCGTATCACGAATTTCTGGGGTAGTGTTAGGATGATTACATGCCTATGTTTTTAAGAAAGGAAGAAACATGGAAAAATTCTTAAAACTAGCACTTATTGTGCTAATCCCAATTATCCTCTGGTTTACAACTCCGCCAGCAGGACTTTCTGCGGAAGCGTGGCGCCTCTTAGGCTTCTACATTGCAGGTATCGTAGGTTTGATTTTAAAACCATACCCAATTCAAATTATTTTATTAGCTGTATTATCTGCTTCTGCATTATTCTTAGACAATGCAAAAGATATCTTGGTAGGTTACGGCTCCACTGCATTATGGATGATCATTGCAGCCTTCTCCTTGAGCGTTGCCTTTGGTAAAACTGGTCTTGGTCATCGCGTTGCTTACCATTTGATTAATGCATTCGGTTCTACTGTATTACGTCTTGGTTATGTAACAGCACTCCTTGATTTAGTATTATCTCCAGCAACACCTTCTAACACAGCACGTGCAGCTGGTATCGTATATCCTATTAACTTATCCATTGCAGAATCTATCGGTTCTTATCCTGGTGATACTGCTAAACGCGGCGGTTCCTTCATCTTGATGAATGGTTACTTCGTAACAAAGATTACGTCCTTCATGTTCTTAACAGCTATGGCTCCTAATGTGTTGGCTTTGGACTTTGTTACTAAAATCACTGGTCTAAACATGACTTGGGCTGAATGGGCTTTGGCTTTAGCTCTTCCTGGTCTTGTAATGTTGATCTTCGTACCACTTGTAGGTTACTGGATCGACCGTCCTGAAGCAGTAAAAATTGACAATAAAAAATTAGCTGCTGATGGTCTTGCAAAATTAGGACCTATGAAAATGTCTGAAAAAATCTTAGCAGTTGTATTTATTCTTGCTCTTATCGGTTGGGCCTTGCCTTCCATCGGTTTTGACTTGAGTCCAACAGCAGTAGCTTTAGTAGCTATGACTATTGTATTCTTTGCTGGTATCATTACTTGGGATGATATGGTTCAAACTAAAGCTGTTTGGAACACATTCATCTGGTTTGGTGCTATCCTTGGTTTATCCACTGCTTTGACAAAAGCTAAATTCTTTGCTTGGCTTGCAGCATACATGCAAGCAAACTTGGCACTTGATGTGTCTCCACTCGTAGTAGTATTGATTCTTTCCGCTATTAGCGTTGTAATTCGTTACTTATTCGCTTCCAGTACTGCATACATTGCGTCTATGCTTCCAGTATTCTTAACTGTAGGTATGGCATCAGGTGTAGACCCAGTTATGTTTGGACTTGTATTGCTTGCAACAAATGCGTTTGGTGGTCTCGTAACTCACTACGGTGCATCCCCTGGTCCAATCATCTACTCTGCAGGTTATAACAACTTGAAAGATTGGTGGACTGCTGGTGCTATCTTAGCGGTATTGAGTTGGATTCTACTCTTTGTAGTAGGTATCCCTTGGTGGACTTTCATCGGTATGATTGGTTAATCATATAATCTTATAATCAACATTGTTTTAACGGCACGGACCAGACATTCGCGACACGTCTGGTCTTTGCCATTTGATATATTTATTAGTGAAAGGATGCAACATGGCACAATTAGTAAAAGCTGCACAAGCTGGCTTCGACGAAAAAAATGATGCATTAGTAACGGTTGAACCGATTGCTAGCGGTATCGAAATTGAATTAACATCCAAAGTTATCCGTCAATACGGCGACCAAATTAAATCAGTTATCTTGAACACAGTGAAAGAAGCTGGTTTTGATGGCGTGAAAGTAATCGTACAAGATAAAAATGCTTGGGATTACACAATTAAAGCTCGCGTATTAGGCGCATTGGAAAGGGGGAGCAAAGCATAATGGCTAACGATAAAACATTCCCAGAAGTTAAAACAAACCCATTAACAGAGGCTGCTAAAAAACGCTTGTCTCGTTCCATGATGTTCGTACCAGGTAATACACCTAAAATGATTAACAGTGCTGACATTCACGGCTCTGACTCCATCATGATCGATATTGAAGATTCCGTGCCTATTACAGAAAAAGATACAGCTCGTCTTTTAACTGCAGAAGCATTGAAATCCCGTAAATTCCGTGCAGAAACAGTTGTTCGAATCAATCATCCTACACAAACTCCTTATGGCTATGACGATCTTGATGTTATCGTTCCAGCTAAACCTGATATGATTCGTTTACCTAAAACTGAAGATGTTTCTGAAGTTGAAATCGTAGCGAAGAAAATTGAAGAAGTAGAAAAAGCTAACGGCTGGCCAGAAGGTACAATCAACATTATCGTAGCTATCGAATCCGTTCGTGGCTTGTACAATGTTCGTGAAATCTGTCACGGCCCTCGCGTAGTAGCTATCGCTCTTGGCGCTGAAGACTACCGTGCTGACCTTCGTACAGGTAAACATAAACCAGCTGTTGAATTGTTGTTCGCTCGTCAAACAATCCTTCATGCAGCACGCGAAGCAGGTATCCGCGTAATCGATACTGTATTCTCCGACGTGAAAGACCCACAAGGTTTCCGCGAAGAAGTTGAATTCATTAAAGCTTTGGGCTACGATGGCAAATCTTGTATCCACCCAAGCCAAATCAAAATTATCCACGAAGTATTCACTCCTGACGAAAAAGAAATCGCTCATTCCGTTAAGGTATTGAACAGCTATGCAGATGCATTGCGCAACAATAAAGGCGTAATCTCCGTAGATGGTAAAATGATCGATGGTCCTATCGTAGTTCGTGCACAACGCGTAGTTGATAAAGCACGTGCAGCAGGCATTAAAGTTGAATTAGAGGAAGGAGCAGAATACGATGTTAAATAAAGTAGGTCGCGATATCCCAACAAATATCCCAGCACTAGAAGGTCGCGAAGTATATCAAGGTGAATTCGCAATTGAACCTAAAGCTCATCGCGCAGGTAAACCTGTACACATGAGCCGTGTTGGTACAAATAAAGTACTTGCTTCTATCGATGAAGCAATCGAAAAAGCTGGCGTAAAAGATGGCATGACATTGTCCTTCCATCATCACTTGCGCAATGGCGACTATGTAATGAAAATGGTTATGGAACGCGTTCAAGCAAAAGGCATTAAAGACATTACAATCGCGTCTTCTTCCTTGTCCCCATGCCATGAATTCTTGGTAGAAATGATTCAAGATGGTACTGTAACAGCTATCGAAACATCTGGCTTGCGCGATCGTCTTGGTAAATTCTTAACTCAAAACCCAGGCGTATTAAAACGCCCTGTAGTAATTCGTTCCCACGGTGGTCGTGCTCGTGCTATCGAATCTGGCGAAGTTCATATTGACGTAGCTTTCATGGGCGCTCCTACAGCTGACCCTCGCGGTAATGCTACTGGTCGTTTGGGTAAATCCGCATGTGGTGCTCTTGGCTATGCTAAAGTTGATTCCCACTATGCAGACACAACTGTTATCATCACTGATAACTTAGTTGACTATGTACACAACTATGCAATCCCTCAAACTGATGTAGATTATGTTGTTGAGGTTGAAAGCATTGGTGATCCAGAAGGTATCGCTTCTGGTGCAGTAGGTTTCACTAAAAACCCTATCCAAATCAAAATTGCTGAATTAGCTGGTGAATTCCTTGATCAAGCTGGCATTATTAAAGATGGTTTCGTATTCCAATTGGGCGCTGGTGGTGCACCATTGACTGTAGCGAAATTCATTGCTGAAAAACTTCGCAAACGTGGTGAAGTAGGTGGCTTCGCTATCGGCGGTGCTACTGGTATCTTGACTGGTATGCTTGAAGAAGGCTTGATTCGTGCTATTTACGATACTCAAACATTCGATACTACTGCAGCTGCATCCTTGGATAAAAACCCTGCACACATCGAAATGTCCGCTTCCATGTACGCTAACCCATGGACTGACTGCACTACAAACTACCTAGACGTAGTATTCCTTGGTGCTACTGAAATCGACCTTGATTTCAACGTAAACGTAATGACTGACTCCAACGGTGTATTGATGGGCGCTTCCGGCGGTCACTCCGATACAGCAGCAGGTGCTAAATGCACAGTTATTACTTGCCCATTGATCCGCGGCCGCTTGCCAATGATCCGTGACAAAGTTGCAACTGTAATTACACCAGGCTCCTCCGTTGACGTACTCGTTACTGAATACGGTATCGCAATCAACCCAGCTCGTACTGATTTGATTGAACGCTTCAAAGATAGCAACTTGCCTATCTACACAATTGAAGAATTACAACAATTAGCATTCGACTTAGTTGGTAAACCACAAGATATCCCTGTATCTGACAAAGACGAAGACATCATCGCAATCGTAGAATACCGCGATGGCTCTATCATCGACGTGGTTCGCAAACCTCTATAATTGAGTAGTGCTGAAAGTCCGGGGAATCCGGAACAGTTCCGCCATCGGCTTATCATCCTATGCTGATTAGATAATATAAAGACCCTATCCATTGTCCTTGGACTCATGGATAGGGTCTTTTGATGTTTATATAATGCTTTGGTACTAGCTAAAAAAATATTCACAAAATCTGATGTGGCAAAAATAGTACATGGATATAGTTATACTTTTACTATAAGAAGATTGGAGATCTTTAGGAGGTAGTTTCTATGTACCGTTGTATTGCTAAGTTAGAGATTGACCTGGAGGGGTTAGGTGAATTTTATAGTGATGTAGGCGAACTAACTATGTATCAAATAATATCAGCTTGGTTACAGGATGATTTAGATGGACCTAATCCTGAAAATACAGTTTTTGGTGTATCAGAGTATGCCTTAGACTGGATGGCTGTGTTGCCTGGAGATATTTCTTATCGCAATCTATTTGATATGGGGAGTTGTAAACTTGGTAATCGTTCTGAAAGTATTGATTATTTATATGCGCAATTTTTACAAACATTAGAAAGTATGAAACGATTTGAACCTGAATATAAATCCTTATGCTTGGATTATATAAACGTGATGCCACAGCATATAGAGATAACTCTAACCTGCTGTAAAAATGTAGACTTTTTATTATTATTAAAACGTTGGTTACGTAGTTGTAGTACTTATAAACATCCGATATACTATAAAGTGAAAGATGTGTATTATGTGAAATTTAAAGGAGTGTCAAATGGGGAATGTATGGAGATTACAAACAAAAACAGATAGTAAAGATGGTAAAAAAATATCTACTTATTGTAAAGAAGAATCTATTGCAGCTGTAGGGTGGAGTATCAATGATGATCAAATAAAAGAGTATAATGCAGAAGCTTTTGATAAAATTCAATCTATCAGAGCTAGTATTCAATCTAAAGATATTTATTATAAGGTTCTTGAAGAGTATAATTTATTCAATATTAAACCTGGTAAGAAGATAGTTGCTGTAGAAACTATAAAACGAGTGAAGCCAGGGGACTATATTTGGATGCGTGATAATGGTATTTATTATCTAGGGCGTGTAAACGAAAACTCTAATTTTATGTATAATTGTGACAAGGATGCATTAGATTTTGATGCAGCTAATCAAATTACAGGAGTTAAGTGGGAACGGATTGGTGATGAAAGCCAGGTGCCAGGAGCAGTCGCAACAGCCTTTATTCGAGGGCGAACTATACAACGTATAAATAAAGACTATATGTTTGAATATGCTGAATATGCATTTGGGGGAAAACCATTAGTATTAGAGCATTCAAATAGAGAGTTTTTACAACAATTGTTTTATGATTGTTTATCTCCAAATGATTGTGAGGATTTAGTTTGTTTATATTTATACGATAAGGCAAATTATATCGCAATTCCATCTACAAATAAGATAGCTACTGAATTATATGAATGTGTGTTAGTTAATCCAATTAATGGTAAATTAGCATATCCTCAAGTGAAAAAAGGAAATAAAGAATTAAATATTAATGATTATATAGAGCTGATTAAAGACCATCCGAATAAAGAAGTATACTTATTTACATCTGAAGGTAAGGTTCAAGGTGATACTCATATAGATAATATACATAGTATTTCTCCGGATGAACTTTATAGTTGGGCAAAAGAAAAAATAGAGGGAAATAGTTGTTTAATCCCTGAGGGTATTGTAAAATGGTATAAACTAATACACTCATCAGAAAAATAGTTGAAAATTAGGAGAGAGCATATGAGCCAAGTATTTAAGCAAGATCTAACAGACAACTCTGTTCGCCCTGGCGGTTTGTTTTTCGTTGAGTTATTAATGCCAGAGCAGTGTGATATGCCTAATCGAGATACAATGGTAGAGGTATTCACAAAGCATTTAGGTCCTGTTGATTGCTTTAGTTATGGCGTTGAATCTGCTGGTTTTGCACCTCAGAATTATAAGGTTCATTACGAGGATAACGATGCAGATATTTCACCAACCTTGATGGTGACGAATTGTGAAAAAATCGACAAACCTGTACTAGATGATTTTACACGTAGTCAGGTTTGGGATTGTCCAAATGTAGATGACTTGCTAGATGAGTGCCAATATAGAGTATTTGCTACAGACATGTTAGCTTCGGGTTTAGAACCTAAAGAACGAGCTGATATGCTCGTGAAATATGTAGATGCGTTGTTAGAGTTATATCCATCCTGTAAGGCCGTTGTCTTTGGTCCATCTCGTAAGTTCTTAAGTCGAGAAACCATTGAAAATCATCCTGATAAAGCTGTAACACGTTTTATTTATTATGCCGTAAATGTGCGATATTTTAGCATTCAAGGCACAGATGACATGATGGTTGATACGATAGGTATGAACACCTTATTCTACCCTGATTTGCAGTATCACTTTCACGGTATGAACCCCGATGAAATTGTAAATCATGCGTATAGTGTATTGTATTATATCTTTGAGCACGATAATCCTATTGATGACGGGCAAACGATTGCAGGCTTAGAAAATGGAGATATGAATCCAGATATTAAATGGGCGGTTCAGTATGAGGACTCCTTAATTCAACCTGTTCGAACTGTTATAGATATTAATATGGGAGAATATGCATCGGGTACTCGTTAGTTGTTAATCGATGAAAGGTGTGAGCATTATGAGTAATCAACGTATTTTTGACATGGAACTTGTGAAAGTTGAAAGTTTGGAGAAAGCTGTTAGGACTCCATTTTATCAAACTGATTCCACAGGTGGTTCAGTATGGGTTATTAAACCTGGGCAAACCTTACCAAAGCATTACCATCATAACTCTGATGATATATGGGTTATATTGCAAGGTAAGGGGGTATTTTATCCAACGCCTGATACAGAGGTGCCTTTTACAAAGGGACAAGTTATAGTATCTAAAAAGGGTGAATGTCATGGCGCAAAAAATACTGGGACAGAAGATGTTATCTTTGTAAGTATCGTTGCTCCTGTGCCTGCTGATTATGATCCTGTTAGTACAAATTAATATGAAAGCACTTTATAGTATTTTCTTATCTTGTGATAGAGATATATTTATACTATAAAGTGCTTTTTGTTTTATACAGTCATTCCTAGCAAATATCCTTTTTCTATTTTTAAAGGCTATTATTTTGGTGTTACTATTCCTATTTGTTATTTCTATATTCTATATAATTCCATTGACAGAGGACTTTTGTTTTCTTAAGATAATAAGGTATGTAATATCTTAAGTAGTAGAAAGGAATTATATGAACTCATCTACACCAGAGCCTCAAAGTGGGGCCATCGATTTTAAGGACTTTACGACGCGGCGTATGCTCCATGTAGTCCTGCCATTATTTATTGTTTCTATTATTGCCTTTTTGGACCGTGTAAACATTGCCTATGCAGGCTTGACCATGAAGGAGAATTTACCATGGTTGACACCAGAGGTATTTGGTATGGGGGCTGGCATATTCTTTATTGGCTATGTTTTATTTGAAGTCCCTGCATCTCTAATCGCTGCGCGCTGTAATGCTATGCATTGGGTGGCACGTATTATGTTTAGTTGGGGACTAGTCTGTATTCTTATGACGACGATGACCACAGAATTGGAGTTTTATATCTATCGCTTCCTCCTTGGTCTATGTGAAGCCTCTTTATATCCTGTAATTTATTCATTATTGATTCCAAATTGGTTCTTGCCAAAGGAACGTGCAAAGGCGATCTCCTTGATGTTAACATCTTTATTGTTCTCTAATATCATCGGTGGTCCATTGGCAGGTATCTTACTTGATACAACATTCTTTGGCCTTCATGGCTGGCGCACACTCTTTATTGTTGAAGCTATTCCAGCTGTTATCTTTGCTTTCATTTTCGCATTCTGGATGAAAGAACGTCCAGATCATGCATCTTGGGTAACGGATGCAGAAAAAGTATATATTAAGGCTGAACTTGAAAAAGAAGAGCAACAAAAGCAAGCTGTAAAGAAATATACTACATGGCAAGCTTTAAAAGATCCAAAAGTATTGCGTTTAGCGTTAATTTACTTCTTATGGGTTATTGGCTTCTGGGGCTTTAGCTTCTGGATGCCTCAAGTGCTTAAAAGCTTATCTGGTTGGCCACCAAGTGTTGTAGCATGGTCTATTGCTATTCCGATGTCTGCTGCATTACTTGTGCAAGTATATTGCGGTTATTCCTCTGAAAAGCGCAATGAAAAACGTTGGCACGTGGCTACTACATTATTCATTGGTACTATTGGCTTCTTAGCAACACCACATAGTCCATCTCCAGAAATTAGTTTATTATTTATCTGCTTAACTGCTGTAGGTGTTTATGGTGGTATGGGTGTATGGTGGACAATGCCAACAACCTTCTTATCTGGTGCTGCTGCGGCGGGTGCGATGGGCCTTATTAACTCCTCTGGTAACATGGGGGGCTGGGTAGGTCCTTACATGCTTGGTTTCATCAATGGTCATACAGGCAGCTTTACTTATGGTTACTATGTAATGGGCGCTTGTATGTTCCTTGCAGCTCTATTGATTTTGACATTGCCTAAATCTATGGAACACAAGGATGACTAAGTAGTCCTGCATCAAATTTCAAAATTAAAAGAGCTATATCTCTAATACATTCACATTGTAGCGAATGTATGGGGTATAGCTCTTTTTCTTTAGTAATAATGCTGTTTTATGTATAATGAGAATAATAGAATCTACAGGATAAAAAAGAGAGAATAATATGTATAGAACGTTATTTTAGCAACCGTATTAGCAACTTTTACAATAGGCACATCTGTAAATGCTGTATCTTAAACTTAAGGAGACAAAAGATTGAAAGCGTGTAGACCCAAGTTTGATGAAATTTCATCATTTGATGAATTTAATAAATATTATTGGTATCGTGATGAACTTTCACAAATATGTAAATCATTAGGATTAGAATATAGGGGGACAAAACAAGAACTCAATCATATTATTGAGCAGTATTTTAAAGGCAATTTAATTAAAAAATCATCAATAAAAAATAGAAGAAGGCAAGTGGAAACTATTACTTTAGATACACCATTACTTGAATGTAATTTTTCCTTTAATACGAAGTTTAGAGAATATTTCTCTGATTTAATAGGTGTTTCACGATTTAAATTTAATGCTGATATGGCTACTGCCTGGAGAAAAGTAAAGAGTGAAAAAAATACAAGCTTTACAATTGGAGATTTGCTGAAAGTATATTATGGTGAATCAGATTATGCAAAGTATGATAATTCGGTTTGTCAATGGAATCAATTTTTTAAGGATTTTTGTGCAGATGAATCTAGTGGCAATTATTCGAATAAATTAAAAGTAGCATCTATTATTTGGAAAGAAGTTAGAGATTCAAAAAATGAAAAAATTTATTCAAATAATCTTTTAACTGAATATGCATATAAATTGGAAGCGTATCGCAAGTAGAAGCAATTCGTCATTGTAAAGATGTATGGGAAAACGAGTAATTAAATCTATAAAAGAATAACGATAAAAGCACCTTATATCCTATGAGAAGAGTCATTTGTGATGACTTTTGTATAGGTATAAGGTGCTTTTATTTATTTCTGATTTCTTTATTGACTTTGTTTTATTACATCCGGTACTTTCCCAGGATTCATATCGAGGTTTAAATCTGTCGATTTGAATGGGGAAGGGTTAGCTTCTGGTGGTCGTACTTTGAGTTCTGGGTGCAACCATTGTAGTTGTTTTAGTTCCCAGTCGTACTTGGCACCATCGTTTTGTAGTTGGCGAATGTCTTTAAAGATATCATCCAGTTGGTCGCTATGTTTATTAGCCATCCCTTCGAGGATGTAAAGGCGACCAGCTACACTATCAACGGAAGAACCATCGTGGTCTTCATCGACACGCCATTGTAGTTCTGAAATTTGTATTTGCTGGAAGATTATAACAATGACCAGCACGATAATAACGCCCCACATGGGTGTTTCTTTAGCTTTCAAAAGGGCCCGCAATTTAGATGCGAGCCCAGATGGTTTGTTCATTATTGACGATCCTCGAGTTGTAATCCAGGTAATGGTAATTTGGAGTTTACGAAGTCTAACCACAAGCGAGAAGCGTGGGAGAGGTAATGACCTTTTTTCCAAATAACATAAAGTGTATGAATGATTTCTGGTACAAGTGGACGTACAACGACCTTGGAACCAACCTCTGTATTTTCACCTGCCTCAGGGCAGAGGCGAGACGGTAACAATGCGATGGCAAGGTCTGCACTAACTGTTTGCAACATGAGATCACGTTGGCTTGTTTCAAATACGATATGAGGTTGAAAACCTGTATGTTTACAAGCTTTGATGATTTCGTCATGCAAATTAAAGTCATCTTTGTGTAATACGAAAGACTCATCAGCTAGCATTTCTAAACGAATCTCTTTTTCTTTCGCAAGAGGGCTAGATATTGGAACGATAACGGAAAGCGGATCACTAGTGAGGTAGAAGGACTCAAATTCTTTTGGATTTGGTTTCGTACAAATGATACCAATATCAATCAAGCCTTCTTGAACACTAATCTCAACTTTTTTAGAACCTTGTTCATAAAGTTCTAATTCAATTTGTGGATATACTTTTTTGAACTCCCCTAAAAGCTGAGCGAAGATAGGTGCATCGGTAATTGGTGGAATACCAATTCTAATGGAACCTTGCTCCAAACGAAACTCGTTTTCAAAATCAGTTTTTAGATGTTCAAACATGAATACTA
>CABSJL010000021.1 GCA_902478055.1 uncultured Veillonella sp.
TTTTTACCAACCCCCAGTTTAACTGGGGGTTTAGTCATGCCTATTCGGCGTACAACAAAATGGATGCCCCCTGTAAAATACAGGGAAGCATCCATGTGTTTAGATTACTATTTAACACTCTTTAGTTTTGACTGAATAATCTGCTCTACCATAAGCGCTGTACCCATAGTTAACGCTATAGGGAACAACATTTCTACAGAAAATCTTGAAAGCTCAAGCATAAATACACAAGATGTCATTGGCATCTTTTGAGCAAGGCCAAGGAATGCTACGGCACCGATGAATGCTGCCATACCTAATGATATAGGGGCAACAGCAATAGACCAAATGGTACCAAATACTATAGCTAGCGTACTTCCCAACATCATAGATGGAGTAATACGGCCACCATACGCACCTGCTGCTAATGCGAGTAATACAGCTACCCACTTAGAACCAAATAAACCTAATGCATAAGTCCATGTAATTTCATTGGTAAAGGTTAATTCATTGCCAGCCTTACCATTCCCAAGAATTTCAGGGAAATACATAGCTAATACACCGATAAGTGTAAATGCTACGATAGAAATGGGAATCATAACAGGACTGCTACGATGAATAGCCGGTAACTTACTTTGTGTAATATTAAATAAAACTACACCTAAGGCAACAATAGCACCCAAGGCAATGGAGAATTCAACATAATGACTACCCAAGCTAGGTTGAGCCATTGTATATTGAATAACATCCCCTACACCTGCCTGTCTCGTTACAAAGGTTGCTAATCCACAGCATATAAGAGCAGCACTCATAGCGCGTATATTCCATGTAAGAAGCAATGTTTCCAACGTAAAAATCGCTGCCGATAACGGTGAATTATAAACCGCTGCCAAGCCAGCACCTGCTGCACAAGCAATCAATAGTTGGCGATCTTCTTGTTTAATATCAAAATGTTTAACTAAAAAAGTTGTAATCCCTGCACTGGCTTCACGTGGTGCGACTTCTCGTCCTAATGGTGAACCAATACCTACGGTAATAATTTGTAAAGTTGCATGTAAAACAGTAGTAATAGGATTCATATCCATCTTACCAGATACAGCCGTTTTAATATCTACAACACCTTTACCATATCGATGAATAAGTACCCAACCGACACCGCCTATAAGACCGCAAATAATCAGTGGTATCAATCGCTCTACGGGAGATACACGAGCTACAGCAGTACCAAAACTCATATGATCAGCAGAAGAATAATGATATACAAAGTGCTGAATCCCATGTAATAAATGTGTATAAGAAGCCCCTACTAATCCCGCTATAAATCCAACGATAATTATGAGGCCTATTAAACGTTTATCAAATGCCATACTTACTCCATTGCTAATACGACTTCGCCTGTTTCTAATGTTTTCTTAACATCTATAATACGTTGATTAGATGACCCTCTAAATCGCAATGCTGGATCTTTTAGTTCATCTACAAAGCGACCGTCTACGAGAATATCAATTTCATGTAATAAAGCGCTTCTCAACTTATCTTCTAAGATATCATCTATAGTATAACCTGAATAGGCCCAAATTTTCTTGTCTGGCGCCGCCGCACGGACTGCCCGCACCACCGGCAATAAACCTTGTACATTTTGGAACGGTTCCCCACCTAACAAGGTTAAACCTGAGCATGTTGGAGTTTTCACATAGGATACAACTAAATCAGTTTCAGATTGAGTCCACTCCTTACCGGCATTAAAATCCTGGTATTCTTCATTAAAACAGTTATAACAACAATGTGTACAACCGGTTACGAATATAGATGTACGAATACCTTCCCCATTGGCAATATCATATTGTCTTATTTGCCCATATCTCATAATTACCTCCATAGTAGTGGTAATCAACTTTGACTAACACTATATAGATATATTTCTATTTCTTACAAACGCAGTAAAAGCTGTGCCTTAAGCACAGCTTTTACCATGTATTTATAGCAACTATAATTCTAATAATTTTAAATGTGCATTACACGATCTTTGATTTCTTTCGTACGACCTTCATTCCAGAAGTTTTCACCTAAATAACCACAAGTACGACGAATTACAGTTAATTTATCTCGGTTTGTGTTGTGGCAACGAGGACATTCCCATTCATTATGTTCATTGACCTTAATTTCACCATCAAAACCACATTCGTGACAGTAGTCGGACTTGGTATTAAACTCAGCATAAGAAATATGATCATAAATATATTGAATCATAGTCAAAACAGCTGGGATATTGTTAGTCATATTCGGAATTTCCGCATAGGAAATACAACCGCCGGTCGATTTCTTTTGGAATTCAGATTCAAAATTAAACTTATCAAATACATTGATTTCTTCACGAACATTTACGTGATAACTATTAGTGTAATATCCTTTATCAGTAATATCTTCAATTACACCAAAGCGAGCACGATCTAGAGAAGAGAATCGATTTGTTAAGCTTTCAGCAGGTGTACCATATAAACCAAAGCCAAGATTATGTTTATCATGCCATAGATTGATGGCATCATTTAAACGATCCATAATTTTCATGGCAAATACACGACCTTTTTCACCTGTGTTAGACTCACCGGTAATCAATCGAGTTGCTTCATAAATACCGATGTAGCCAAGAGAAATTGTTGCATAACCACCAGTAAGGAAGCGAGCGATTTTCTCTCCTTTTTTTAGGCGCGCAATAGCACCGTGTTGCCAATGAATTGGCGATACATCACTTACTACATCCTTTAATAAGTTGTAACGTAATAGTAATGCTTTTTCCGCTAATTCAAGACGTTTATCTAAAATTTCAAAGAATCTTTCTTCACTACCGCGAGCTAAGATACCAATTTGAGGTAAGTTCAAACTTACAACGCCCATATTAAAGCGACCATCAAACTTATAGTTCCCCTTTTCATCCTTCCAAGGAGATAAGAAAGAACGACATCCCATTGGGCTAAATACATTACCTTCATAGTTTTCCTTCATCTTCTTAGCAGAAATGTAATCTGGATACATGCGTTTAGCCGTACATTGTGCAGCAAGTTCAGTTAAATAGTAATATGGACTATCAGGCGTTACATTATGTTCATCAAGAACATAAATCAATTTAGGGAATGCTGGCGTAATATATACATCAGCTTCATTTTTTACACCCTTAATACGTTGGCGCAAGATCTCTTCTGTAATAAGAGCAGCCTCTTTAGCGTATTCATAATCAGGTTTAAAATACATGAACAATGTAACAAATGGAGATTGACCATTTGTAGTCATCAATGTATTGATTTGATATTGGATAGTTTGGATGCCATCCTTAACCTCTTTACGCGTACGTTTCCACGCAATTTCACGGGCTTTTTCCATATTTGGTTCCATCCCGTAAATCTCAACTTGTTCTTCAATAACATTGTTAAGGATTTTTTCGTAAGATTTACGTACGAATGGCGCCAAGATGCGATCGATACCATTAATACTTTGACCGCCGTATTGACCAGATGCAACTTGGGCAATAATTTGCGTTGTTACTGTACATGCAACTTGGAAGGATTTAGGTGTATCAATTTTCTTACCATTGATAACCGTACCATTTGTAAGCATATCTTCCAAATTGATCAAGCAACAGTTAAACATAGGCTGGATAATGTAATCCATGTCATGGAAGTGAATAGCACCACTATCATGGGCTTCTAAAATATCTGTAGGAATTAATTTACGACGAGCAATATCCTTAGATACTTCACCAGCAATTAAATCACGTTGTGTAGATACAATGGCCGCATCCTTATTAGAGTTTTCATCGAGAACGCTGACATTACTGCGATCTAATAAACCGATTACATCATCATCAGTGGTATTTTGACGACGTTTAAAAGCTTGAACAGCTTTGTAACCTTCATAGGCACGTGCCGTTGCAGGATTATGATACTCAATCAACTTATAATACACTTGATCTTCAATAGCATAAATTGTCATGTCTTTTTGGAGTTTTGTAGCATATTCTTCAATTTCATCAGCAATACGCTGTGCCAACCCCTCTTCGTACAACCCTGTACTACTATGCTCAGCTTTTTCTATAGCCAAAGCAATCTTATTCTTATCAAATGGTACCTTTGTACCATCCCGTTTAATGACCTGCAACATATTGGCAACCTCCCCATTTTGTTACCGCTGAAATATATGTTAAGACATAGAAAAAAGTATGGAAAACCATACTTTTTATAAATTTATATGTAAAAATGTAAAGAATTATGACTAAACTCTCTATTTTTTACCGCTAACTCAGTATACTATATATGGTGGTTGTTTTCAAGAACAAATACAATATAAAGTAAAAATAGGCTCTTTTAGCCATGCCAATACAGCATGAATAAAAGAACCTATATAAATTATAATGTAAAACCAAATAGACGTGTCAAGAAATTGGACTTTTGACCTACCCAACTAGAAGGCACTGATGGATAGAATGTGCGATCAGCTAAAAGATCGCGCTCATTGAGATGAATATTCGGCAACAAATCTTTTTTGTACGTACTATCTAATTGAGAAATAGCTTCTACGTATCCTTGATGTGCTTGCACATCACTTTCATTACAGTAACCAGTACCAAAGAAGTGAATTAGACCATTGCGATATAATTCAATAGCTCTATGATAATTAGCATTGCTATGATTAAAGGAAGCCATATTACATTGAATTAATATCCCTTTATCTACCCATTCCAACAATTGCTCTGGTTTAGTAAACAATTGACGATGTGTCTCTACTTCACTAATGATAGGAACAATCCCCATATTAAGCAAAGCTAGCAACCATGCATTAATGTGATGAACTTTGCTATTTTCAGGAATGGACACTAACATAAAATGGCTATTTCCCAATAGATACTGCTTCCGATGAGAAGCAATATATTCAATCATTTCATCACAAAGCAAAACGCGAGCACCACCATGAATAGTTACATCCACTTGTTGTTCCCCTACAGCAAGCTTCACATCATTCAATGTTGTTTCCATCTCATCCCATGTATTCATATCCATAGATACGGTTACATCAGGTGTACTAAAAATATCTGTAATACCTTGTTCAGCCAAGGATTTTATCATTTTTACTGATTCTGCCATTGTTTGTGGCCCTTGAGGCCCTAACACAGCTGGCAAAATGCAACCATGTAAGTCAACCACGCGATTCATATTCTTTCCCTTCTACTTACGATAATCCCTTACAGAAATCGTTCTCTTTATAAAGTTCATGTTTATCTCATTTATTTTTCATTTTCTATTCATGATTATATCAAGGTAAAAGTGGCTTGTACAGTGGTTTTTATATAAAAATAGATAAATTATAATATGTTCATTTAATATATTTTTTATACTTTCATGTTATCTTCATTAAAAATACCTCATAATCGCTAAGATTATGAGGTATTTTTATATATTTGTATATTATTAACAATTTAATTTTTAAATGTACTTCGATTATACCTGATGTAAAGGACTAGCTTTACTACTAGAATACCAATAACAACACCAACAGTATCAATCAAAATATCAGAAATCTGAGAGCTACGCCCTGGAGAGAACAATTGTATAAATTCATCAAGACCAGCAATCAACATGCCTAAACCTATGGTCTTTATTACGGTACCGTATGTAATATATCGACGTAGAATCGAATATAAAACACCACCAAGGATTGTAAACTCTGTGAGATGGGCTAACTTTCGAACAATCCTATTCAAGGTCCATATATTTCCATGAAAGCCTAACTTATTTACTATAGGAGCAAAGGTCTCTGCAAAGAGCAAGCTAAATCCATCTGAAGATCCGCCATTTTGCATCGAATTATCCCATATAAAAAATACAATTAGACCTAATAGAATATATAGTATCCAACGTTTCATATTACTCTCCTAAACGCCATAATACATATCTATCTTAATCGCGGTCAAAAATATCTCTTGTATAAACTTTATCCTTCACATCTTCTAAGCTCTTATCCCAACGATTAGCGACTATAACGTCACTAACACGTTTAAAATCTTCAAAGTTGCGAATAACAGGTGAATTAAAGAAATCTTCTGCATCAAGAGTCGGTTCATAAACAACTACGGCAATACCCTTTGCCTTGATACGCTTCATTACACCTTGAATTGCAGATGCTCTAAAATTATCAGAATTCATTTTCATCGTCAAGCGATAAATGCCAACAATTTTAGGATTCTTCCCTATAATAACATCTGCAACGTGGTCTTTACGAGTTCTATTAGCATCCACAATAGCAGAGATTAAATTTTGTGGAACATCATTATAGTTTGCTAATAATTGTTTCGTATCTTTTGGCAAACAATATCCACCATAGCCAAAGGATGGATTATTATAGAAGTCTCCAATGCGAGGATCTAAACAAACGCCATTGATGATTTGGCTTGTATTAAGGCCACGAACCTCAGCATAAGAGTCTAACTCATTAAAGTATGCAACGCGCAATGCCAAATACGTATTAGCAAATAATTTAATTGCTTCTGCTTCTGTTGAGTCCGTATATAATTGAGGTACATGTTCCTTAATAGCACCATCAGCTAATAGTTGTCCAAAACGACGGGCCCGTTCAGAGTCTTCCCCTACCACAATACGGGAAGGATGTAAATTATCATATAAAGCTTTGCCTTCACGTAAGAACTCTGGAGAGAAAATCAAGTTCTCTGTATTAAATTCCTTACGCATTTGAACTGTATACCCAACTGGCACAGTTGACTTAATAATCATAACTGCATCTGGATTAATATCTAATACTGTTTTAATAACTTGTTCTACAGAAGAGGTATCAAAGAAGTTCTTTTGAGGGTCATAGTTAGTAGGCGTTGAAATAATAACATACTCAGCACCTTTAAAAGCCTCTACAGGATCTAATGTAGCTTTAAAGTTTAACTTCTTAGTAGCTAAATACTCCTGTAATTCCGCATCTACAATAGGTGACTCTTTGCGATTTAGCATTTCAACCTTTTCAGGGATAATATCGAGGGCCACCACTTCATTGTGTTGTGCTAATAAAACACCATTTGAAAGGCCTACATAGCCTGTACCAGCAATTGCAATCTTCATTTATTTGCCCTCCGTCATGTAAAACTCTTTATACCATACAGCAAATTTCCGTAACCCTTCACGTAAAGATGTATTTGGCTTGAATCCAAAATCTTCTTCTAGAGCACTTGTGTCTGCATAGGTAACAGGTACATCGCCTGGTTGCATCGCCACTAATTCTTTATGGTCTTCAAAATTATAATCCTCTGGTAATACGCCAGCAGCAACTAATTCCTCTGAAAGAATACGCACAAAATCTAGAAGATTTTCAGGATGACTATTGCCAATATTATAAATAGCATACGGAGGAACTGGTAAACCATCGGCACCGTTGCGACGTTCTGGAGCCGCACACATAACCTTAGATACGCCCTCTACTATATCATCGATATAGGTAAAGTCACGTTTACAGTTACCATAGTTAAAGATTTTTATAGTGCCACCGCTCCGCAACGTGTTAGTAAAGCCAAAGTACGCCATATCCGGACGCCCCGCTGGACCGTACACAGTGAAGAAACGAAGCCCTGTACTAGGAATGTTATATAACTTGGCATACGAATAAGCCAATAACTCATTTGATTTTTTAGTAGCCGCATACAGAGAAACTGGGTTATCTACTTTATGATCTGTAGAGTATGGAATTTGTTTATTCGCACCATACACAGAAGAAGATGATGCATAAACCAAATGCTCTACTCCACTTTCACCATTATCATAAGAATGACGACAAGCCTCTAATATATTGTAGAACCCAATAATATTAGACTCGATATAAGCATCTGGATTTGTAATAGAGTAACGAACACCAGCCTGTGCTGCTAAGTTAACAACAACACGTGGTTTATAAGTAGAAAAGATTTCTTCAATAAAAGCTTTATCTGCAATATTACCTTTTTTAAAGATCCACGTATTTTTATTATCTTTGCTCATCTCATCAATTTGTTGCAAACGATAATCCTTTAAAGCCACGTCATAGTAATCATTAACAGAATCTATGCCGATAATTTGAGTTCCTTCTGCTTCAGATAAAAGGGACATAACAAGATTGGCCCCTACAAATCCAGCGGCTCCCGTTACTAGGATCACCGTATTGTTTAAATCTACATTTTTTGAAAGCATATGTACTCCTTTCATAGTTCTGTTAATTATGAGCGTCTTACTTTACGTAACACTTTATCAACACCAGAAGTGATAATAGTACGCTCAGATGGTATGAGATATAAGATAACTACATACAATACAACGCATAAAATCATACAAGCTATAGTCCACCACACCGCATCATATAAATGTAAAATACTATATGCAAGAGCACCAACAATAGATGCGGTAATTAGATATACACCTATATTAGTAATCACCCGAAGAGCACTCATATGTATAAATAATGCTAAGAAAATCATGGCAACCATTAACATTTCCATGCGTACTATTGAGCGAGCATAGACAAATGTACTAAAGTCATACTGAATACAAATATAAATGACTGGTATTAATACAACTAAATGTAATATTTGAGTCCAGAATGATAAATTAGGAACTCCTTTTGCACGGAATACTTCAGAAATCAAATTCGCTGTTACTGTCATAATAGCGGAACTCAAGGCCCAAGATCCCAATACAATACCTGCTAGTTTCCATTGTGGTCCCAATAAGAGATCAACAATAAAGTCTTGGAATACAAACAATCCTATTCCTATAGGCACTAAGAATAGAGCCATATAGCGTTGGAAGGTAAAGAATGTATTTGAAAATGCTTGTTGATCATTCTGAACTCGACTTAAGGCTGCAAATAATACAGGTGCCAAGGATGAAGTAGCCATGGCCATAACAGTCGTTACAATAGCCATAGGCATTTTGTATATTCCTAAATAATAGGCGTCTAAAAAGCGACTAATAATGAAGGTATCCACCCACGCTGTAAGCCAGATGGAAAATGCTTCAGCTAGTGACCATGCACTATAGCTGAACATCTTCATAAAGACACGCCCACTAAAGAATAAATGGATTTGATTCTTCCTGCTCTTTAATAAGGCTAAAGCCGTGAACAACTGAGCCCCTAACATACCGGCGATTAACGACCAATAGTCATAGCCCATGAGTGCCATAGGTATGGATATCAATATAGGCGTTAGAATTGTAATGAGCCGGATGTTAAGAAGAAACTTGAAATTAAAATCCCGTCGATATAGTGCCATCTGTACACTGCTAAAAGCAGATAGCGGAATCATGGCCCCCATTACAGCTAACGGTATACCTAAACCATCATTACCGACCAATATAGCCAACTCATCACGACCGATTATAATAGCCCCCCATAAGAGTAAAGAAAGCACTAAGTTGGCAATAAAAGCTACATCTGTAGCCTCCTGTTTTTCTTTATCACTTTCAAATTCATGCTGTACAAGAAACTTTTGAAATCCCGCATCAGCAAGCATCTCTGCAAAGGATATAACCATCATAATCGTTGCCAATATACCAAACGCCGTAGGCGCTAACATATGGGCCAATATTATATTTGTTAGTGGTGTAATAAGCTTTGCTAAAACCTCTGTTATGACAGACCATTTAGCAGCAGCTACTATTTTAGTATCCATTATTTTTTATTGATATTCTTAATGCCCCGCAAGAATAATTCATGGTGAGCTTCACATTCCAAGTAATTTTGAATTGCTAAATAACTTGTTTTTCCTAATAGGAGTTGCATTAATTTTCTACCAAATAATGCATTGATTGCACGTATAATAAATGATCTACCAATAAATTCACGTAAATAACGCTTTACATGTGTATCAGCAAAATCTTTATAGGCTTGTACTACAAAATGAGCATCTCTAATGTGTTCACTTCGTTGTTTATAGGCTGTCAAAGTTTCATCTGCTTCTGCCTCAGTAGCTAAACGCGTTCCCAGTTCCGTACTACGAATTGGCACTTCAGAGACAATAAAACTATCCTTCGTTGCCTCTACATCGATTAGTAAAGAATCTTTTACAAACTCCTTATGATGTATATAGGATTCGGAATTAAAGATAAAGTTACCTTGACCATAAATAATGGTACCCTCACCATAATCTTCACGGGATCCTATACAATGACTATGTTGGCAAATTACAAGATTAGCCCCTTTATCAACAAATTTGCGGCAATATCTTTGTAACATTGGCGATGGATAGCGATAAAACTCCTTCCCACCATGATATAGGACGATAACATAATCACATGTTTTCTTTAAAGCTTCTACATCATCAAAGCTTTCTAATACATCAAAGGGATTGGCCCCCATTGTATGACAAGAGGCAACGGTAAACTCATGTTCTGCACAGAGGTAAAAGCCTATGCGTATACCGTCCTTTTCAAAGATAAACGGCTTTTTAGCTTCCTTTACATTGTCACCAGCACCTGCATTTTTAATATCATGCTTATTTAATAACTCCAGTGTAGTAGTTAAACCTTCCACACCATGATCTAAGGAGTGATTATTAGCCAATGTTAAAAATATAGGTTCTAAAGCCTTATAACCGTATATTGTTTTCGTAGGCGACTTTAAATTATTACCAAATTTATCAATCGGTGTAGAAGCATCAGTTAAGGGAACCTCTAGATTAAACACATTTAAATCAGATTGCTTAAAGAGTCCTAATAATTCTTTACCAACTAAAGCTTCTATATTACCAGTTTCAAATAATACTCTATTTATATCCGTAGGAACAAAATCAGCTCCGATGTACAGTCTCAAGGTGTAACCACTCTCCCAATTCATAATCTTTTGATATAGGACGAAACTGTTCTAATCCCGCACCAGGGAAGAACGTTAACTCTCCAATATAAAGTCGTCCCTTTATTTCATAGAAATCAACACGTAAAAACGGGCAGTCTTTACTAAGTTCCGTAGCAAGTCTTAACATCTCATCATATGTTTCAGGTCTTGGGAACTCTGTTGGCAACGGCGGATAATGACCAAAATGAATTCCCATAGGTTTCCAATCGATATCATAGAAGTTCATACGCGTTCCAGTTTTAGAAAAACGGTCAGAACAAACTACAGTCATCTTTGGTTCACCGTGGAAACAATACATCTTATAATCTAAGATTTCATTGCTACCTAGTTCAGATAAATATTCTTCTGCAATAATCCGTCGAGGAACATTTTTATAAGGCCATTCTCTAGCAATACGTGAATAGTCCCGTTTTAAGGATGTTCTTAATTTAGCTTTGGCTGCTTCCCGATCAAGGGATGACTTATCTTTACAAATAACGATGCCCCCACTATCATGGGTACACTTCAACACAAATTGATTAGGCAACACATCAAAGTCAATGTCCTCTACAGAATCCCAAACAGCTAGTGTGGGAATTATATATTGATTACCTACACGGTGAGCAATAAAATCTTTAGCCTCATGCTTATCTACCATTACTGTTTGTATAGGCTCTCTATAATTAACCTTTAGCCATTGTAACTTTTCGCTGAAAGTTTTGGGGTTCTCAAGATCTAGAGGATAGCCCATGTATTTAGGAAATACCTTCTTTAAAAACTCTTCATCAGATAAAGAGTCATAATAACCTAATTTGATCAATACTCTCGTGCGATAGTAAGGTTTTGTTAAAAAGGACATGCCAACTTTACACAACTTGCTGAGCTTCATTTTTACGTCCTTTCCGGAGCAATTGCACCTCTAAATAAAACATCATCATATAAAAATATGTACTCTTACTTTCATAAGAAACCATGCCCATATCCATAACGATTTGAGAAAGGAACAAAATCAGTACCATTACGTATTCATTACTATGAAAGTTTCGATAACGAATTAAGTTATAGGCAATGTATATGTACATTGAGTAATACGCCAATAAGCCGATTACCCCTGTACCTGCTAATAGTTCAATATAGTTGTTATGTAAGTAGTAATTCTCTTTACCGTATACGAAATAGGTAAATACTGAAGGGTTATTCACGCCAACCCCAGTTATAGGAGATTGATAAAATAAATCCCATCCAATATCAACCAAAGCCATACGGATAATAGTTGATGAATCGCCACCAGTACCAGAAAAGGCATCCACCATACTCGACATACGGTCTAGCACCTCTGAAAACATAGGCAATTGTAAGACTGCAATACCAACTAACGTAAGAGCTAATAAGGACCCTATAATTTTCGCAATAGAATTCACTACATTAGCACTGCGTAAACTTTTAAACACAAATAGTAAGACTGTACCAACAACAACGAACACTAAGGCTTTACGACTGCCGGTAGCCGCTAAAATTCCCAATGTAGGTAAGGCTATAATATTCCACCAACGAGGACGATCGTACAACATATAATACAATGTCATAACGATTGCATTGGCCCCTAACAAACCTACTGTATTCGCATTTAATGCATCATTCGCAATTCGAGCAGAAGATGACAAAACAGTAATAAAATAATCTAAACCATAGAAATATACAGTATAAAAACAAACTATATAACCAGTCCACATACCAATCTTTAATAATGTGTCCACCGATTTTTTATCTTGATAACACATGTATAGAATGATAAGCATAAAGAATATCTTGACGATATCAAAGCTTCGACTGAGTGCTACAGATGGCTCTATAGCATTAATAGTACTCAGATAACAGGCTCCAATGAAGAGGAGCATATAACCATGCATCCAAGTAAGCCTAAATTTAATAACTCCCTGCTCTCGGATGAGATAACAAATAATAAGTCCAAATAGGCATACAAATAATACATAAGCACCATAATTCGCATCGCCAAGGGCAAAGGAAATGGTCAACGACAACACTAAAAAAATTAGAGTTATGAACCATATCATGCGGTCAGCAATAGCCGTAATATTTAACTTCAATGGTTCTCCTCCTTACAACTCATAAAACATCTAACCAACGTTTAGCAATTTTGCATAGTGGGAATTTGTCACGCACCTTAATGGCTTCTCGGGAAAGTTTAGCTGCCAGTGCAGGATCTTTTAGAACACTACGCATGGCTTCATACATAGCCTGTGTATCTCCTACAGGCACTAAGATACCATTCTCTCCACTTGTTATGACCATACGAGCCCCACCTACTGGACAGTCTGTAACAACTGCAGGTAAGCCCATGCCTAGCGCTTCAAGCATAGAGTTTGAAATACCTTCAAAATCAGATGACGAAACATACATAGAACAAGGTGCGACCTTCTCTAAAATATTACTAGCAAAGCCAGGCAATAAAATTCTATCCTCTAAATTAAGAGATTTAATTTGAGCTCGTAGTTCATCTTCTAAAACGCCTTGCCCATAAATGACGAGTTTATACTCTGGGAACTCGTCTGCTAGCATACTAAAAGCATTGATCATCATAGGCAAATTCTTTTGCGGATGCAAGCGACATGCTGTAACGATCGTCTTTTCACGTTCTCCCTCAATTGGTGGTGGCAATTTACCATTAATAGGATTTGGAATGATAACACCACGCTTTTGTACAGATTCAGGGAAATATGAACGTGCATCTTCAGTTTGGAATACTAACGCATCAGCAAAGCGAAACGCAAAATTACGCAGTGCTTGTTGATGCCAACCGATAGGTACTTTACGCGGATTATTTCGCTCCGAAAAGACAATACGATTCTTTACAAACCACGAACTAATAGCCAATATAAAGCTAGATGCAGATAAGAAAGATAAACATGTTGCATTTGGTCTAGTCTTTAAGATCTTAATTAGCTCTTTGATTTCTTGCATAAAGCGAATCACTTTATTAGAACTTGTGGTATGAATTTCAATTTGCTCTATCCCATTTTCTAAGGCATATTCATTACCATAACGATTGGGACTAGTTTGGATGACCGTAATATGATGTCCATCATGCACCCATTGACGAGCTAACTCTGTTAAAATTCGTTCAGCTCCATCATTACCAAGGGAGATGGTAACAATGATTATTTCCTTTTTCATAGGCCTTCCTCTTGGATATATTCTGCAAGTCTTACATACGCCTGCGCCATTGTTACCTTAGGCTGCCATCCTAAGGACTTTAATTTTTTTGAACTCAAGAACATGTGCACTGTCGGTGCATAGCCTAAGCCTTGTACATCTTTTGGAATGTCAAAAATGACTTCACTCTTATCATGGCTTACATGGGTCGCTACTAAATGAGCAATGCTAGCTATGGAGCGAGTTTCCTCATCATGACATACATTGTATGCTTCACCAGCTTCTCCGTCCTTCATAAGGGTTAAAATGCCCGTTAATGCATCAGTAATATAGCAATAATTAGACATAGAATCGCCCTTTGTATGAAGTACAATATTTTCATTTTTTAGAGCACTCTTAGTGAATTGCATAAATACGCGATTATCGGAAATTGGAACACCAGGTCCAAAAGTTTGAGCTAATCGAGCTATAACAGCGGGAACACCAAATTCTACAGCATACGACTTACAATAACACTCACATAATCTCTTACTTTCAGAATAAGAGCTACGCACATTTAAGTGATCTAAATATCCTAATCGCTCTTCAGTCATTACCTGTCCCGATTCATAAGGAACACCATACTGTTCCATGCTCGATAGGTATACAAGTTTTTTTACCGTTTTATGACGGCCTAGTTCAAGCATAGCTTCCGTACCATGAATCGAAGTACGAATCGTTTCTACAGGATGCTCCATAAAGAACTTAGATTGTGTTGGTGCTGCACCATGTAAAATATAGTCACAAGGCACATCAATAGATTCTAAAGAACCATCGATAAGTGTAATAGAATCATTATCTAAATAATCACCTAGAATAGCCTGTGCTTTGTCATGACTACGTACGTGACCTATTACCTGTATATCTAGACCATACGCTTCATTGGCAAGTATAAGCAGTTTTATAAACATAGAGCCAATGAGTCCCGTCGCACCTGTCACAAGAATGCGCTGATGGCGGAGGAAATCAAAGTGCTTTTTATCTTGTAGTAAAGCTGCTAACTCGAGTTTAATAACGGAATTACTCATCTTGTAATCCTCCTAATTCACGGTTCTTAATAATACCTGTGAACATATAATAATCAGATGGTGTCGTAATTTTTATATTTTCTGTCTCCCCTAATACTGGATACAATGTGTAACCATAATGCATCATCATGGACGCAGAATCGATAAAATCATGGATACCTTCTACTTTTGCTCGATCATGAACCGATAGAATATCGTCTAGCTTAAAGCTTTGAGGTGCTTTTGCCATAAGGCATTCACTGCGATTTAAAATACGATTGATAGAACCATTATCTGTAACCATAACGGTTTCAATAGCAGGTGTAACAGTGATAGCAGACCCCTTTGTTTCTACAGATTCGATATTTCTCTCTATTGTTGCCTTATCTACAAGCGGTCTAACACCATCGTGAATCAATACGGTAACATCTTCATTAGGAAATAAACGCTTTGCTTCTGCCAATCCATTATATTGAGAATCTAAAGCACTTTCTCCACCGGGAACAATGGATAAAACCTTTTGTAAACCAGCCTCTCTGATGAGGTTCTTGGTATGATCTATCCACTCTGTTTTGCAGGCTAGAACAATGCCATCAATTAAGTCCGTTTGTTCAAATACATCTAAAGTTTGTATCAAAATAGGTCTACCGTTCCATTCAAGAAACTGTTTTGGCGTCTTACTGTTATTCATACGAGCACCTACGCCACCCGCAAAGATTACTGCTATTCGTTTCATAGGCCCTCCTTAAGGTTGAGCTTCGTTTTTGGCATAATGTATGCCTCTATACTCCTTGTAAGGTGTATGCAAATCAGCAAATACAGCATCATGTTTAGCTACGCGCTGTTCTACTGGTGGTAGTTGCATATAATCGCCCCAAATGAGACGTAAATATCTTTCATACCCTTTCATAACTGGTATTTGATGACCTTCAAAATCCTTATATACAACAGATTCGAAGTCTTCTCGAGGATGACGCAGCTTCATACCCTTCAAACTGCCAATTAATTCAGTACACTCCTTACTCGTATTGAAATCGTATTTAGTCATTTGCTTTTCCGCAAAGCGCCAAATATGATACCGTAACGACTGACTAGAAAATACCTTGTAAATACATCCTGCTAATGCACGATACATCGGTCCTTTATTATCAGGCAATCGTTGAGCATTAAAAAGTGCAAAGGTCATGGCCCACATCAATTGCAGTGTACGACTAATTTTACCTGGTGCACATCCATCAATAGGCATAATTTCAAGAGCCAAACCATGACAAATATCTTCGTGCATACTATGACGATTAATAAATGTCGTATTGTTATCTCGAATAGAAGCACCCGCATCATGATAAATATGATTTCGATCAGTTCGACAATACGTATACTGTTCTGTATCTGCATATTTAGGCCATAATTCAGCTAATTTTTCATAATCGGGACGTGGCATAAATAAATCTAAATCATCATCCCAAGGGATAAAACCATTATGACGTATAGCCCCAATGAGACCACCGCCACAGAGGTAAAAGCGCAAATTATGTTTGTCACAAAAATCTTTAAAGTACAGCAACATAGCAAGCTCTTTTTCTTGTATTTCCTTTGTCATAGATGTACTCATAGGGACCTCTTTCAACGTAATACAGCTAATACTGTATCAATCATCGTTTTTATATCTTGTAAAAAAGAAAACTCCTTAATACTCTTTAAATTCCAAGCCATCTTGCCCGGTAAAACCTCATTTATATAGACTTCATCAACATTTTGAGCATTTTGTAAAAGTTGATCTTCATCTTTATAAGCAATGCTTGCCACACTAGTTACACCAGCTGGTAATAATAGGGTTGCCTTCATTTCATCGGTATAAGCCGCCACATAGCGAGGCACCTCTGGTCTTGTGCCGACAAAGCTCATATCGCCTAACAGGATATTAATCAGCTGAGGCAATTCATCAAGACGACAACTACGAAGCATATTTCCAACCTTAGTAACGCGCATATCATTTTGTGATGTTACTTGCGCACCTAATGATTCTGCATTTTTTACCATAGTGCGGAATTTATAGATGCCAAAGGTACGACCATATTGTGTAACCCGAGTTTGACGAAAGAAAACCTCTCCTTCGCTATCCCGTTTAATCATAATGGCTAACACAAGAAATACAGGGCTTAACATAATGAGCATACCTGCGGCCATAAGGCGGTCAAAAATACTTTTACATAAAAGGCTTGTTCGTCTTTGATTTAATATTTCAAAGTAAGGACGTACCTCTTCACACTGTAATTCTTTGGGTAGATCGTGAAAGTTTTTTACTAGCATTCCGTAATAATCCTTTTAAATGTTTCAATGATATATTGCACTTCTTCATCTGTTAACAATGTATGAAGAGACAATGTGATTTCATTTTTAAACTGATTATATGCATTTGGATAATCATCAATAGTGAATCCTAGATTCTTGTAAGCCGTGTGCATCGGAATTGGTTTGTAATGGACATTCGTTGCAATACCAGCTTCAGCCATAGCTTCAATTACCTTGTTTCGATATTCAGCATCTCGTCCATCTAAACGTACTAAATACAAGTGACCACTACTTTGATGTTCATCAGTATAATGATGTAGCAATGTAACAGGTAAATCCTTAAATGCTGAATCATAAGCTTCGATAATTTCTTTACGACGTGCTAACAGTTTTGGATATCGTTCAAATTGAGCTAGCCCAATAGCCGCCATAATATCGGTCATATTACATTTATAGTAGGTACCCTTGATATCGTATTCCCAAGCGCCTGCTTTTGTTTTAGCAAGAGCGTCTTTATCTTGACCATGCAAAGATAACAACTGAAATTGCTTATAAATGACATCATCATCAATACCATCTATGTGTCGCCATGTAGCACAGCCGCCTTCAGCAGTTGTAAAATTCTTTACTGCATGGAATGAGAAGCTGCTAAAATCAGCTACATTACCTGTTGGTGTACCTTTATATGAAGCCCCAAAGGAGTGTGCACAGTCCGCTACAATAGGAATATGTGCCAATGCTTTTTGAATATCATTAGATGGTGTAAATAGAGATTTCTTTTCTTCTACAATGGAACGCAAACGATCGTAGTCACAAGGGACCCCTGCAATATCTACTGGAATTATAGCTTTTGTTTTTGGCGTAATAACACGAGCCACAGCATCGTAATCCATTTCAAATGAATCTTTTTGGGTATCTACAAGAACTAGTGTAGCCCCCACATGAACAACAGGACTTGCACTAGCGGTATAGGAATAAGCACTAGTAATTACTTCATCACCGGGGCCAATACCTAATACACGAAGAGACATCTCAAGCGCCGCGGTAGCAGAGTTTAAACAAACAGCTTTAGGTGTACCTAACTGTGCCGCAATTTTTTTCTCTAATTCTTTTGTGCGCGGACCAGTTGTAATCCAACCACTTTTTAAGGCTTCTACAACTTCATTGATTTCTAACTGTGTAATATCTGGAGGGGAAAAATTAATTTTCATATACATCACCTCATGACTTTCTGTACCTTATGGATACGCTTGATTTATCAAATCATTTATATTAATTACTACTACGCATCAATTACGATGGATCCTAGTAGAGGAATACCAACTTGAGTCAGTCGTTTCTTAGCCTCTATTAAATCTTTAGGGCTTGCCACTTCATTTTTAACAACAAGCATAACGCCATCAGATTTTTCAGCTAATACAATAGCATCCGTAACATCTAATACAGGTGGTGTATCAATGATAACCACATCGTATTCATCGCGAATATACTCCCAAATTGTAGACAACTTACTAGAATCTACTACTTCAGAAGGATGCTCAACGATCTCGCCCGCTGTAAGCACATCTAAATGAGGAACTATATTACGATGAATCGTTAAATCTTCATCCATAATTACCGCATTGGTGAGACCTTTATTTTGTACATTGAATGCTACATGCTGTACTGGGTTGCGTAAATTACCATCTACTAAAAGAACTTTATTATTATTCTTTGATAAAGCTATTGCCGTATTTGCCGCTACCTCAGAGGTACCTTCTCCACTAGTAGCCGCTGTAATACAAATTATCTTACTTTTATGTTGATTGCATACGTATTGTAAATTGCTGCGCAATGTACGATATGCCTCTACAAGCGGTGTATCACCACGTTCATTAGAAATTAGTCTAATCATATTAACCTCTCACTTTG
>CABSJL010000022.1 GCA_902478055.1 uncultured Veillonella sp.
ATTGCTGCTACCGCTACGAGGGCGATGGCTGTCAATTTTTTGAACTTAAACATAGAAACCTCCTCAAACATCCATATACATGGTTTATCAAATTCTGTTTATATTGTACGGAATTTTACAATAATAGGCAATAACATTGTATAATTAAGAGTAAATGAGTTTTATATTTATCATTATATTTAAAATTTTTATTTAAGATGGCTCTCTCTTAGGCCATACTTTGTAGTAATATAACTTTTTCTATTTTAGGTTGTAGAGCATCTTCATTCTTTACAATCATTGGCGTATATACATGGAGGCACTATGTCCCTTACGAATACCTTTTCTGATCTTTGTAAAAGCTTCACACCTGATGCGTTTGCCATCAATTATACATTAGCTAAGAATCCTGAACTGTCGAGTCATGAATTTGAGTCCGTTAAAACGATTGGCGCTGTTCTTGAAAAACATGGCATGGATGTAACCTATGAATTCTGTAATTTGCCAACAGCGTTCAAGGCTTCTGCTGTGAAAGTAGATCATCCAAAAGGTCGTTTGGCAATTTTATGTGAATATGATGCACTCCCTGAAGTAGGCCATGCATGTGGTCACTCTGCTAGTGGTTCTATGAGTGTTCTGGCAGCATTAACACTACATAAAATGAAACAAGACGGCGTTGCTTTCAATATGGACATCGATATCATCGGTACACCTGATGAAGAAGCCACAGGTTGCAAGGTAGATATGTGTAATGCAGGGGTGTTTAAAGACTATGATTTTGTTATCATGGTTCATCTTGATGGGGAAGAAACACGACCTAATTCACAATTTTTGGCCCTCGACTGCTTCCGCGCTCGCTATCACGGTAAACCAGCTCATGCAGCTGGTGAGCCTTGGAATGGTATCAATGCGGTAAATGGGGTACAACTCGCTATTCATGCGATGGATATGATGCGTCAACAAGTACGGCCTGAAAGTCGTATTGGCACATGGATCATTGCCGGTGGTACTGCATCCAATGTCATTCCTGAATTCGGCGAATTAGAGGTAACCGTGCGCCATACAGAGCGTGAATATTTGAATGGTTTATCTGAACAGATTAAGAACATCTTTGAAGGTGCTGCCCTCTGTACAGGTACAACAGTAGATGTAGAGTTTTACGGTAATCCTTATGATGATATGAACCAAAACCATAGAGGTACCGTTCTCATTGAAGACGTAATGTCCGATATGGGCATTGATTTCAAACCAGGCCCAGCAGATATTGGGGGAAGCTCAGACATTGGTAATGTTAGCTACCAATGCGCTGCATTCCATCCAAAATTGCGCCTTGCAGGGGAGGACAAGGTGTGCCACTCTAAAGAATTCGCTGCGGCTATGCTAGAATCCACCATTGAACAAACAATTGTGGATGGTGCCAACATTATAGGCCGCACCTTGTTACGATTGGTAGAAAATCCAGCTGTATTAGAAGAAATCGTAGCTGAATTTAATGCAACTAAATAAAGCGTTTTCTATATCTATCAGGATGGCTGTAATAGTGTAGGTAGAATTCGTGGTCTTTTTCAGAATTCTTGATTATAGATGATAATGAGATATTTCCGTTTATGAAGCTCTGAATCTTGGTGAAATAGGCACCTAACTCACGTTCGTGATAATAGAGCGCCCAGACCACGTTATTTCCAGCGATGACTGGGATATACTTAAACTCAAGAAATTCAAATAAACCGGCTATGGTAATATCATCTGGTACGGTAAATTCTTCGCGATGATGATTCATATCATCGCCTGCACAAACTGCATCTCTATCCATTATGATGCGCATATAGTTTCACTTCCTATCTATGATTTATATACTGTCGTTGTCTTACATATTATCTGTGTATTCTTTTAACAGATATATTTGTAACTATTACTGTACTACTGATTTACAATAATATCTATCCATTTATATACCATATTAAAGGAGGCTTTATGTCTTCAACTGAAACATTAGAAATTAAAAATTATATAGGTCTTACCGGTGATAAACCCATCCGATTCATTGCATCCGATGTAGATGGCACCTTGGTTAACGATGCGAAAGCAATCCCTGATGAGGCTATCGAGGCTATTCGTGCTGCTCGTGAAAGTGGCATTCGTGTAGCTATCGCTTCTGGTCGTGCTTGGAATGAGATGAACGATGTTATCGAGAAATTACCATGTTTACGCTATTTCATGTGTACCAATGGTGCTTATGTAATGGATAAGGAAGAAAAACGTTCGCTGTTCCATGTAACATTTGATAAAGAACAAGCCATTTATTTATTGCGTAAACTTTTAACCTATGGCGTTTATGTAGAGGCCTATGTGAAAGACAAAATCTTTGGCATGTATCCGCCGTCTCGATGCATTACACCGGAACGTTTATGTGCTTGTGCAGATGAACGTAATGAGGGCGATGACAGTAATACAAAGAGTTCTCATAGCGTAATGAATAATCATATTTCTGCTGATACAGAAGGTCATCTGCCAGGTGAAACGCATGATCACTATGCCTTAGCCGAAGGTGATGAAGCAGCGAATATAAATATGTCTGAGTGTGAAGTGGAACAGTCTAATTTCTTCTTTAGACCTAATATTCGCCCATTTATCTTGGCAACACGTACGATGGTTCCTGATTTATTAGCTCATATGGAAGCCTTAGACGAAGGCCCTGAAAAGATGCAAATCTTCTATGGTGACGAGCCTATGCGTCAACGCATCTTACAAGACTTACGCGATGAATACCAAGGTATGTCTCACGATGGTACAGGCCGTGAACGTTTTTATGATGTACTACTTTCTAGTGAAGGTAACTTAGAATTCGTATTACCACATACCACAAAAGGTACAGCCGTAGAAGCTTTAGCAAATCACTGGGGCTTTAGTCCGGACGAAGTAATGACACTCGGTGACAGTGAAAACGACCTATCTATGCTGCGCTTTGCAGGCGCTGGCGTTGCTATGGGAAATGGTAAACCGAATATTAAAGAAGCAGCACGCTACGTGACTACAGATAATAACCACCAAGGCGTGGCAAAGGCTATCTATTCAGCTATTGCGTATAACAATAAATTACTTAAAAAATAATAATCATATCTAACATTAAAGATACTACCAGTTAAAAATAAATGATTCTAATCTGGATTGTGCTTAATATATGTAAATCTGAAATACTACCAGTTAAAAATAAATACTTTTAACTGGTAGTATCTGAAAAACTATATATATATTCGTTTGTCGGGGTATATCAAAACAGCAGGAGGTGATGTAGAATGGGGAAGCTCAAATTTTATATTGATGATACATGCGTTAAATGTGGTGCGTGTGCTGTAGATTGCCCCGTTCAATGCATCACCAAAGGGGAGACTCGATTTAATATTGGAAAAGGCTGTATCGGCTGTGGCGATTGTTATTCCATCTGTCCTGTAGGGGCCGTTAAAATGTCTAAACGCGAGGATCATAAAGAATAGGATTTAACATAAAGAGCTGGCCAGAGTAGGGGATAGCTGGTAGTTGTTGGAATAGGTTAGGTTCATTTCAGGAAAATATATTAAAATCCGAACGTTAAAATCTTTTTTATAAATTTCATACGGGATATATGGAGTCCATATACTTCGTATGGTATAATGAAATGTAATGAAATTTAGCGTTTTGCTCTAGAAAACGCACCGCCAGTACAGAAATGTAAGGGTATTAAAAAATAGTGAATATACTTTCACAAATAGATGCATATGGAGGAAGGCATGGAAAACAAGGAATTTGTTATTGTTGTTGACTTTGGTGGTCAATATAATCAATTGATCGCGCGCCGTGTTCGTGAAAATCACGTATACTGCGAAGTATATCCATACAACAAAGCGCTGGACAAAATTAAAGAATTAAAACCGCAAGGTATCATCTTCACAGGTGGCCCTAACAGCGTGTATGAAGAAAACTCTCCAAAAATCGAAAAAGAGATTTTTGAACTTGGTATTCCAGTTCTTGGCATGTGCTATGGTATGCAATTTATGGCGCATACATTGGGTGGCGAAGTTAAATCTGCTGATAACCGTGAGTTTGGTAAAACACCTACTAAAGTGGATACTACATCTCCATTGTTCAAAGGCTTGGACGAAGACCAAGTTGTGTGGATGTCTCACGTTGACTATGTAGCAAAAGTTCCTGAAGGGTTCGAAATCATTGCGCACACAAAAGACTGCCCTGTTGCATCTATGCAAAATAAAGAACGCAAATTATACGCTATGCAATATCATGCAGAAGTATTGCATACTGAACATGGTAAAGAAATGCTTCACAACTTCTTGTATGAAGTGTGCGGCTTCACAGGCACATGGACAATGGCAAACTATGCAAAAACTGCTATTGATGAAATCCGTAACACTGTAGGCGATGGTAAAGTATTATTAGCATTGTCTGGCGGTGTAGATAGCTCCGTTGCGGCAGCTCTTATTTCTAAAGCTGTTGGCGACCAATTGACTTGTATCTTTGTTGACCATGGTTTAATGCGTAAAAACGAAGGCGACGAAGTTGAAGCAGCTTTCAAAGATTCCGGCATGCATTTCATCCGCGTCGATGCGGAAAAACGTTTCTTAGATAAATTGGCTGGTCTTGAAGATCCAGAAGCTAAACGTAAAGCTATCGGCGAAGAATTCATCCGCGTATTCGAAGACGAAGGCCGTAAAATCGGTTCCGTTGACTTCTTGGCACAAGGTACAATTTACCCTGACGTTATCGAATCCGGTACTGGCGAAGCTGAAGTTATCAAATCTCACCACAACGTAGGCGGCTTGCCTGCAGTTGTAGACTTCAAAGGCCTTATCGAACCATTGCGCAACCTCTTCAAAGACGAAGTACGTGAACTTGGTTCTGAATTAGGTTTGGCTGACTATCTCGTATGGCGTCAACCATTCCCAGGTCCTGGTCTTGCTATTCGCGTAATGGGCGAAATCACGAAAGACAAACTCGACATCTTGCGTGATGCGGACTACATCTTCCGTGACGAAATTGCAAAAGCTGGTCTTGATCGTAGCATCAACCAATACTTTGCAGTATTAACATCTACACGTACTGTAGGCGTTATGGGTGACTTCCGTACATACGATTACACATTGGCATTGCGTGGCGTAACAACAACAGACTTCATGACTGCTGACTGGGCACGCATCCCTTACGACGTATTGGACACAATCTCCCGTCGTATCGTAAACGAAGTACAACACATCAACCGTATCGTGTATGATATTACATCTAAACCACCTGCTACAATTGAGTGGGAATAAAAATTAGAACAACATAGTATTTAAAGAATACATATACAAAGGCCTTTCATCATTATGGTGAGAGGCCTTTTGTGAAAGTAGTAGTTGCTCTAATTTATTTTGTTGTTGCTAGTAGATATCTTTAAGGAAATAAGGGTATGGAAACCATAAAAGAATTTTTAGTTAGTGACATATATTTAGATATTATAAAAGAACTAGGTGTAGACAACTTTAATCAAGATGTACAAAGTGTTGAAGTAGAAGAGCTAAAAAATCGATTAAGTCAGAGACAATTCTTACTAGAAGGCTTTAATTGTAAGGTGCTTTCAGAAAAAGAGATGGTGCAGTTTTACGAGCAAATGATAGAAGCATATGGAAAAGATATTATCGTTTGGTCTAAAAAGTTTTTGCAATATAGCGACGATACTATTGAGGAGTATCCTGATGGAGAATTTCCAAAAGGAGAGGAAATATCTGAGGAGGATGTATCAACTACAATTGAAATAGGAAAATACTCTATAACAAGTATTGGTTTGTATATAATTGAATTTGACCTCTTGAAGAATCATCAAGAGATAGTAGCTGACTATTATAAAAGATTGGGCATTCCTCGGGCCATGAAATATGCAAAAGACATGATAGCATTTTATAAAGAGGTTTTTACTTTAGGTATTTAAATATTAATGATTGAGGGCTGTTTTGTTACAGCCTCTTTTATGTTATACAAAAAAATTGGTATACTGATTTTAAGTTATAGATTTTGGTTTAAACAGTTGTTTGAAAATAGAGGTTCTATGAAAACGACAAGATCTTTTGGCGAGTATCCCAAATATTCTCTCCATGATGCAAGGGTACAGAAAATAGAATATGTAGATGATAGTTTAACTTTTACCTTTGATTATATTTTTTCTTATGAGAATGGTATTGAACAGACTCATAAGGCTCAAGTTGTATTTGAAAAATGCGATGTTGATGATCTAGAAATTCTCGTCTTTAATAGTACAATATTAGACACTTTCACAGGTAAAAGAATTGAATTACCTCAGTATCAGCAGGAGTATAGTGAAAGTGAGTTCGAGGTCATTACAGAGACTTATAACTGGGGTCGAGCTGTACTCCAAGGTTGGTTATGTACCGAAGGGAGTCCCGTACATTGTATAATGAACATATACTTTACAGGCGATATGGTATATGTAGTTGATGAGGGCTAATATGAGCGATTTAGATTTTACTATTTGTTGCACCGTTACATTCTTTAGTAAGAAGATGGTGAATTCACCAAATTTAACTAATGGAAAGTATAGCCCTCAAATTGTTTTAAAAGGCATTGAGGAGCATCTTGAAGTCAACTTTATTGATGGTGAGGATGTTATCTTTGATCAGCCAATACGAGCTAATGCGCTTCCAATAAATGAGGATGTAGATTATTCTAGTTTACAAGAAGGTACTGAGTTCCTTATCATGGAAGGTAGTAATATTGTTGGAGAAGGGATTGTAAAAGAAATTTTTCAACATAAACCACATGAGAGAAAAAAATTTTAGAGTATTATATCCATTGGTGGTTCTATAATCTTAAGAAGGAGCTTTTATGGCGATTACGTATACAGAAGAACGAAATTTTACGCCTCAACAAGTAGCAGAGTTGTTTCTATCTGTTCGTTGGGTAGTAGGCAAGTACCCTGAACGATTACATAAGGCTCTTATGAATTCATCGCGCGTGATTTCTGCATGGGAAGGCGACCGTTTAGTTGGTCTTATTCGTGTCATGGACGATAGCGAGTTGGTGTGCTTCATCAATTATGTACTGGTTCATCCTGATTATCATGGCCGCGGTATTGCAGGTCATTTGCTAGAAATGGTGAAAGAGGCGTACAAGTCTTACTTGTACGTTAATGTTATGATTGGTGATAGCAAGAATGCATCATTTTACGAGAAGCATGGCTTTAAAATAAAAGAAGATTCCTTGCCAATGCAATATCGTAATGTGCCGAAATATACAAAAAGATAATTGGTGGGATAATCTGTATAGCAAGTAAGTGGTCAAATTGTTAATAAAAGGCTACACGTACATAGCGTTACGTGTAGCCTTTGTTATGTAAACGGTATATACTAAAACGGATATGTAGATACGATGGAGAAGGATATGGATATTTTAATACGAAAAGCGACAACCTCTGATTTAGATTTGGTGACATATATAGAAGCAACTTGTTTTCCGCCTGCAGAAGCGGCGCCTCGTGAGGCTTTTAAGGAACGATTAGATCATTATGCAGGTCAGTTTTTAATTGCCTTTGACGGCGATGCACCTATTGGTTTTATCGATGGTTTTGTAACGGATGATGAAGTCTTGACGGATGAGATGTTCGCCGATGCTTCGCTGCATAATCCTAAGGGTGCGTGGCAAATGATTTTTGGTCTAAATACATTGCCAGAATATCGCAACCGTGGTGTAGGTGGTCAGTTAATAGAGGCATTTATCGATCTTGCGAGAGAGGAAAAACGTAAAGGCGTTATTCTAACCTGCAAGGAAGAAAAGATTCATTATTACGCCAAGTTTGGTTTTGTTAATGAAGGTGAATCTGTATCTGATCATGGCGGTGCTAAGTGGTATCAGATGCGTATTGTGTTCTAGCCATATAATTAAATACAAAAGAAGAAGCTGAAATCTTGCAGACTAGCATTGATTTCAGCTTCTTTTTGTTGGGAAGATATGTATTTTGAAGGAGTCTGATTAAAATTAATTAAATAATTTCTTTAACTTGCGCCACGCCTTTATCGGTCAGCATATAGTACCCATTCGTTACATACAACAAGCCTTGTTTCTTAAGGTGTGATGCGGCTTGGTGTGTATAGTCTGGTTTCCAGTTCAAGTGTTCGTGAATGGTGCCGATACCGTTTTCAATGGCTGCCACAGGTGTATTCATATGGGTATAGATGTGACAGAGCATCATTGTTTCTCGATAGTGACGACGTAAGTGACGTTGGCGACGATAGGTGGCGATATAGCCTGTCTTTGGCGTGCAAATAACGGCAATTAATAATGCGAAACCAATCGTTGTTGCGATAGCGCCTGCAATGGATACGTCTAGGGTGAAAGCGACTTCAGTACCGATAACAGCACAGATAATGCCGATGATGATACTGCTAGTGAGCATGGCTTTCACAGAGTCTGTCCATAAATAAGCGATAACCGCAGGTCCGATCATGAGGCCGATAACGAGGATGGCGCCTACTGCTTGGAATGAAGCCACCACGGTAAGGGATACCATGGTCATGAGCACGTAATGGATGAGGGCAGGCATGAAGCCGAAGAGCCCTGCTAATAGAGGATCGAAGGTAGATAGCTGCAATTCCTTGTAGAAGAGCATAACTAATAGGAGGTTGATGACCGCTACACCCAGGGAAATCCATAGAGATACAGGACCTAAGTCGGTGGAGTTTACAATCCATCTGTCGAACGGGGCGAACGCGATTTCCCCTAGAAGTGCCGTATCTACGTCAAGGTGTGCGTTGCCGCTGTAGAGACTGACGAGGATGATGGCAATGGAGAATAGAAGGGGGAAGATGATACCAATGGATGCGTCTTCGTTGACGAGGCCCGTGTTATGAATCATCTCTGTAAGCCACACCGTTCCTACGCCGACTACGGTTGCCCCTACTAAAAGCAAGGGAGAGTTTAAGTCTTCCGTTACAAAGAAAGCGAGCACGATGCCAAGGAATACGGTGTGCGTAATGGCGTCGGCCATCATGGACATGCGGCGCAGCACGAGGAATACACCAGGGATAGCGCACGCGATGGATACTGCAATGGCGATGAGTAAAATCTCTGTATGTACTGTCATGGGGCACCTCCTATGCGAGGCTGTCCACCCTCTGCTCTATATATCTTTTGTTGTAAATCGGCGGGACTTATTTTTGCAGTTTCTGATAGTAAAGCTTGTTTTGATTGTTTGTTTTTACGATATTGCCACAAGATGCCTCTATTAGGGGCAAATATGAGGCTCAACAGTACGATAACCGACAGAATGACGATGATCGCAGGACCTGTAGGCAGTTTTTGTACTGTTGTACTCCAAATGGTACCGCCAATAGCAGATACCATGCCGAAACATCCTGCTAGTATACACATGGTACCTAGCTTGTTCGTCCACTGACGGGCCCCTACGGCCGGTGCAATGAGTAGGGAACTAATCAAGATAGCACCTACTGATTGAATGCCGATGATGATGGTCATGATCAATAGAGAACGATATAAAATGAGTGTAAAGGTGACGGGAATTTGCAATGTTTTAGCGTATTCTACGTCAAAGGAAATGAGCTTTAGCTCTTTCCAAAATAAGGCTGTTAAAACGATAATGATGAGCGCTGCCGCCGATGTAATGTACACGTCGCGGGCTAATATGGTGGCGGCCTGTCCAAATATAAATTTTGAAAGCCCCGCCTGACCTGCATTGTTTAGACTTTGAAGGTAGGTGAGTAGGACCATACCAAGACCAAAGAAAGCAGATAGTATAGTAGCTAGAGCGCCATCGAATTTGATTTTACTGTTTTCCACGGTGATGGTAATGAGCCACGCCGCAGTGATAGAGGACAGGGCGGCACCTATAATGAGTACCTCAATGTCTTTTATACCGGTCAGCAAGAATGCGATGACTACACCAGGTAGTGCCGCGTGAGAGAGGCCGTCACCGATGAGGCTTTCCTTGCGCAGTACAGCGAAGGTGCCTGCAATACCACTGGCAAGGCCCAAGAGAGCTGTACCGAGCAATACCATCTGTGTCGTATAGGATTGGAGAATGGTCATACAATCCTCCCCTTGCCGTAGGTGCGTTCTATGGCTTCGTCAGTAAAGGTCTCTGCTACGGGACCATAGGCAACAGTTTGCTTGTTGACCATCGTTACCCAGTCGAAATATTGAGGTACCGTATTTAAATCGTGGTGTACGACGATGACCGTTTTGCCACGGGCTTTCATTTCTTGTAATAGGGAAATAATGGCATGTTCCGTCGTTTTATCGACGCCCTTGAAAGGCTCGTCCATGAGGTAAATGTCTGCTTCTTGTACGAGGGCACGAGCTAAGAATACACGCTGTTGTTGTCCCCCTGAAAGTTGACGAATTTGCCTGTTTACATAGTCGCTCATACCCATTTTTTCAATCATGGAGAGGGCTAGCTCCTTATCCTTTTTACTTGGTCGTTTGAACCAACCTAGATGACCATAGCGGCCCATAAGTACAACGTCTAATACGGTAGTAGGAAAGTCCCAGTCTACGCTACCGCTTTGAGGTACATAGGCGATTTTCTTGTAATCCTTTTTGCCCATTGCAAGGTGGTGGTCGATATAAAACTTAACACTACCTGAGATAACTGTTAATAGGCCTAACATGGCCTTTAATAATGTAGATTTACCGGCTCCATTAGGGCCGACGATGGCCGCTAAGGAACCGATGGGTACCTTCATATCTACGTCCCATAATACGGGTTTTGTCGTATAGGCTACGGTCATATCTTCAACTTCAACGGCCCATTCCATAGAGACCTCCTTTTACTAATGAGTGCTAGTAGCAATGTATTACTAGTAGCACGTGTACTTACATAGGGACATACATTTTATGTCGTCCTTGTTTTGAAACGTTATTTGTTATTTAAGTGCTTTAGCGATGGTATCGATGTTAGCTTTTACCATGCCAATATATGTGCCACCTTCAGTGCCTTCAGAACCGAGGGAGTCGGAGTATAATTCACCACCGATGGCAACATTCCAGCCTTTAGCCTTAGCTGCTTCTTGAACGGCTTCAATTGTTTTGTGTGGTACAGAAGATTCTACGAAGATCGCTTTAATTTTGTGATCTACGATAAATTGAACAAGTTCATTCACATCTTGTGTGCCAGCTTCTGTAGCAGTACTTACACCTTGCAAACCTTTTACTTCAAAGCCATAAGCGCGAGCAAAGTATTGGAACGCATCGTGTGCTGTTACGAGTACGCGAGATTCTTTAGGAATCGATTCTGCTTGTGCTTTGATGTATGCATCTGTTTCATCTAATTTAGTGAGGTATGCATCATAGCGTTTTTTGAAATCCTCTTTGTGAGCTGGATCTGCTTTAGCAAGACCTTCATAGACTGCTTTTGCTGCTAGTTTCCAGTTAGCTACATCGAACCAAATATGAGGATCTTTAGTTTTCACGCCATCTTCTTCATCAAAGTCGAGTAGAGTGGCTGAATCAATAGCGTCGGATACGCGGATAGTAGCTTTATTTTGTTTTGTTAAATTGTCAAAAATGGAACCCATTTTACCTTCTAAGTGAATGCCGTTGTACACCACAACATCTGCTTTAGACATAGTTGTTACATCGCCGGCGCTCGCTTGATAGAGGTGAGGGTCTACGCCAGGCCCCATGAGCCCTTGTACAGACACATGGTCACCGCCAATTTCTTTTACTAAATCCGTTAACATTGTAGTAGTAGCTACAACATTTAATTTTTTCTGATTGTCTTGGGCTGCATCTTTTCCACAGCCTGCTAATGCGAATAACATAAGTGCTAATGATACGACGATTAGTAAGATTCGATTGAATTTCATAATAAACCTCCTTTTTTAGTTAGTAAATTTAAAGTCTTTAGTTATTTTGTTAATTACCCTTAATTTAAACGGAAAAATAGCCGCTACTAACGTAGCGGCTAGTGGCAGTTATACGTTCTTCTACTAAGGTCACGATCGTTTAGTGGATGAGAGATTGTAGATGGTTTGGCCCAATGAGGGCAACAATACCAAGTACCATCATGACCTTCATTTGAATACGCTTTCTACGTCTCATGATGAACCTCCTTTGTGTAATTTTTTTGTCATATCAACCTGATATGTGAGTCCGAACAGTTATCTTGGTACTAATATATCACAAATGAGAAATTTTATCAATAAGAAAATGTTCTTTAAATATTCATCTTTATTTAGTATGATATTATTCATAGACTTACAATAAATAAGGAGGCATATTATGAATAAATTATTCCGATTCACTGCGGCAGCTTTACTTGTTGCATCCTTTGGCGTATTAGGTAACTATACAGCTGATGCGGCTAAGTTCTTAGAATCTCCGCGCGAAGTGGAAATTGTAAAACCTGAGTTGCCTGAGGTTCCTCAAACAGCTACGGTAGCGCCTAATATGCGCGTACGCTTCTTAATTGATAAAAAAGGGAATGTTAAAAACGTATTCGTAGAACGTTCCTCTGGCTATGCTCCAATTGATGAAGCAGTGAAAAAAGCCATTCTACAATGGAAATTTACACCTGCTATCGGCGTAGACCAAAAGGCTCATGAATCTATTATTGGGATGACAATTACTCTACCTAAACAAGCTGTAACAGCTAAATAAGGAGAATGTGATGAATAAAGTGTTGCGTTGTACTGTATTAAGCGCACTGTTTGCAACGAGTATGGTAGCCTCTGTGCTGGCGGCGCCATTTCAATTGCCTGTAGCAATATCTACACCACCTGTAGATCAAATTAATATTGCTGGTTATGGCGATTCGATCCATAGTGCAGATGTGCGTTTCACAATTAATGAAGATGGTTCTGTAGGGGACATAGAGGTTGTAAAATCTAGTGGGGTTAGCGCTCTTGATGAGGCTCTTGTTGAGAAAATCTCCACATGGCGTTTCAACCCGGCTACAGACTCCAATGGTAATCCTGTAGCATCTTCTAAAACTGAATATATTGATTTTAGAAACTAATCAAAGGCGCTCATACTTAGTATGGGCGCTTTTTTTAGAATCTTTCAAATATATCTAAATATGTATCTATGGCAACTGAAAATTACTTTCAAAATGGATATAATAAAAGTATATTTAATATAGTAATAATATATTGTATATACTAATAGTCTTTGACCCCTGGAGGTATAAGCATATGAATCCATTACAGCAAAAGCTAGATATTAATAACGAACGGTACAGAATTATTGTATCTATTAAAGAGGATTATTTAGATGGTAAATTGTCCTTGGAAGAGGGCAATCGTATTTTGAAAGAAAAATTAGGCACTTGCACGCCTGACGAGTTTGCTTATGCAGAGCAAAGTTTGAAAGGTGTCTATAAGGATGAAGAAATACTAGACAAGATGGATGATTTGTTGAATTTATTTGACGGTGTATTAGTGCGTGCCGAAAATGAGTACCCAGAGAATCATCCATTGTGGGCTTATTTAGAAGAAATTAATGCAGTTGAAAAGGTAGCTCTTGAAGCGGATGAATTGTTAAAACAAGATAAGTTTATTAAAAATCCTTGGCTTGGCGTTTTTGATTCCTTAGCAGAATGGCGTATCCATCTATCTCGTAAGCAAAATCAATTATATCCAATGTTAGAAAATCATGGGTTTGATCGTCCAACGCGGATTATGTGGACCTTTGATGATGGCGTACGCGATGCTATTTCTGCATCTTATGCATTACTTCGGGAAGATAATTACGAAGAGTTCTTAGCATCCGTGCCGGAAACATTGGCAAAGTTACGTGATTTGAATTCTAAAGAGTTAGAAGTACTATTGCCAACATCCTTTAAATTATTAGGCGATGAAGAGTTTGTGCGCATGAGCAAAAATGATCATGAAATTGGTTATGCTATCATCAATCCTCCTGGTTTGTATGTAGTGCCAGGCATCAACGATTCTGCAGCTCAATTAAATGGAAATACTGCTGGTCAAAATGGTGCTGTATCTAATGAGTTCCTAAATGATTTAGCTGGATTATTGTCTAAATATGTAGGTCCTATAGGTGGAGGGCAAGTTGGCAAGGATACGGTGCTCGACGTAGCCACAGGCAAATTAACATTAGAACAAATCAATCTATTGTTCCGTCATCTTCCTGTAGATTTGTCCTATGTAGATGAAAACGAACTCGTTAAGTTCTACAGCGATACACCACATCGTATATTCCCTCGCAGTGCCAATGTTATCGGTCGTGAGGTGAAGAATTGTCACCCTGCTAAGTCCGTTCATGTTGTAGAAGAGATCGTAGAGAAATTCCGTTCTGGTGAGCAAAGCCAAGCTGAATTCTGGATCAATAAACCGGAATTGTTTATCTATGTTATCTATACAGCAGTACGGGATGAACATGGTAAATTCCGCGGTGTCTTAGAAATGATGCAAGATTGTACTCATATCCGTGAGCTTGAAGGATCTCGTACATTGTTGACATGGGATAAGACTGATTTTGTAGGAAGTGAAGGAGATAGTACTGCTAAGAGTAATAATGATAAATCCTTAGCTCAAGAGGCTGCAGAAGAAGTAGATGAAGAACCACTTACTACCGATGCTGACGGTCGTTTCCATATCGATGCAAAGACAACTCTCTCTAATTTAATCAAGCAAAGCCCTGAGGTTGTAGATTATTTGATTTCTTTAAATCCTAAATTTGAGAAATTGAAAACACCGATGGTAAAAGTAATGGCTAAGGTGGCAACTATTAAGATGATTGCCGAACGTGGTGATTTTAACGTAGATGATCTTGTTGGTAAAATTGATGTCTTCATTAATAAAGCTAAAAAATAAATATTTGCTTTTTTAGAATAAATGGCTAGGTCCTATGACCTAGCCTCATTTCATTTTTTGATTAGCTGTTATATATTCAGCATACTTTTTTACACTGATTTTTACTGGGGTGAAATCAATAAAATAGATAGAGATATCAAAACTATTTATATATAATGTGTTGCACTAATTCATAATAAGCATACATTAATTTCTTATATTTCATCTACTTTGTGTATACAAATTTATCCGAAAAGGGTAAAATAGATAATAATGAAAGTATTTGCGGATGCAGTATTTTCTTATCTTAAACTACTTTTACAAGAGAAATTACGTATATATTAAAGGTGAGGATCTGGATACTATGTCGACAAGACGCGTTTGGAAGCAAAGTGAAATTAAAACAAACCCATTATTTTCTAAGATGCGCAGTACTATTGAAACTGCATTTTATGGAAACAATGTAACTCCTGTAACATCTGTGGCTCAAGCGTATCAATTTGCCACTGAAGAACCAGGCGTTATCGTCCTCGATATGCCTGTGTATAAACCGTTGGAACAAGGTTTACCTGCAGATGCAAAGGTGCTTGTTACAAACGATGGTAAAACTACAGGTCGTTATGCAAAAGCTCGTCGTATCATTGGCGATGAAGGCATTGATGAAGTAGAACTCGCTAATATTGCCCGTGATGCTGTATATGATAGCCGTGGTAAAGAGTGGATTTCTGCTGAAGCTATCGTGGGCCTTGATAAAAAATTCACAGCTCGTGCGCATTTGATGATTCCAAAAGATCACGCATCTATCTTGTATTCTTGGATTATGAACTTCAAGTTCTTTGATGCAGCTGTAAAAGAGTTCTACAATGACAGTGTAGAAATTCCTGAAGGCGACATCTACATTTATTCTGACCCTGACTATGTTGTACCAGGTCATCCGGGTGGTCTTTCTATCTTTGATCCAGCTCATAACTGTGCTATGATTCTTGGTATGCGCTACTTTGGTGAGCATAAAAAAGGCACTCTTACATTGGCATGGTCCTTGGCAAATCGTCTCGGCTATGTGGCATGTCACGGTGGTATGAAACGTTACAACCTTGAAAATGGTAAAAGCTACACAATCGGTGTATTTGGCTTGTCCGGCTCCGGTAAATCTACATTGACTCATGAAAAACATGATGGTCGTTATGATATTTCTATCTTGCATGATGATGCGTATATCATCAATACAAACGACTTGAGCTCTATTGCACTAGAACCTACATACTTCGACAAAATGCAAGATTACCCTGTAGAACATCCTGCTAACGAATTCTTGTTAACTCTACAAAACGTAGGTGTAACAATGGATGAAGAGGGCCGCAAGGTTGTATTAGCTGAAGATGTACGTAATAACAACGGTCGTGCTATCAAATCTCAATTCTGGACAGATAACCGTGTAAACTATGTAGATCAACCAGTTAATGCTATCGTATGGTTAATGAAGGATAAAACATTGCCACCAATCCTCAAAATTAACGATCCTGTATTAGCGTCTACAATGGGTGCAACACTTGCGACACGCCGTTCTACAGCGGAAAAGCTCGATGCTCATGTGGATCCAAACGCCCTTGTTATTGAACCATATGCAAACCCATTCCGTACATATCCATTGGTTCGTGACTATGAAAGCTACAAAAAGTTATTCTCTGAATGTGGCGTACAATGTTACATCATGAACACAGGCTTCTTCTTGGAAAAGAAAATTCCAAAAGAAGTGACTCTTGATTTGTTAGAACGTTTGGTAGAAGGTACATTGGACTTCAAACCATTCTATAAATATGAAAACCTCTCTTATGTTGAGGTTCCTGGTTTCGAACCACCATTCCAAGTGCGTGAATACCATCACCAATTACACAAAGCTTTCGAATTCCGCTATGACTATGTAGAAAAACTCATCGGTCATAAAAACGAATTGCCACAAGAAGTATTGGATGTATTAAAAACTCTAATGTAGTCTCAAAATTTATTAAATCCTCAATATAATATTGAGATTGTCTAACTGCTCAAATAAAAGGCCCTCCTTGTGGAGGGCTCTTTCTTTTGTGGTAATATATACTTATGATAAATCAATTATGTTTTGTTATAAGGTGTTTCTATGGATATAAAGGATATTAAATATATAAGTACCATCGTTGAGATGGCATCATTTTCAAAGGCATCTAAAAAACTGTATATTTCTCAGCCTGCATTAAGTCAAAGTATTCGTCGTATCGAAGCTGAGTTAGGGGTGCCTTTATTTGCTCGAGATCGTACAAAGGTTGTTCCTACGGCTGCAGCATTACAGATTGCTAAAGAGGGGATGCCCTTAGTAGGAAAGGTAGAGGCTTTAACACAGTCTATTATTAATCAAGGATCTGATGCGGCTTACCATGTGCGGATTGGGTTGTCTCAATTCTATGGCCATCATATGCTAGGAAAAACATTAAAGAGCTTTCAACAAATTGAACCATCTTGGGAATTCCATGTAGTAGAAGGGGAGTCTCATTTTTTGGAACAACAAATTTGCGATGCTTTAGTAGATGTAGGACTATTTCCGACGCCGATTTATTCTCAAGCTCTTGAAAGCTATCCTGTATTAGACGAGCAAATTCTATTAGCCATTAGTGTGGAGAATAAAAAGGCCATAGCCATTGCAGATTCGCTTATGTCACCAGATGGTATACATGAAATAGCACCGTTTGGAGCCTTTCCGTTTATTTTGCTACGTGAAGGTCTTAAGTTGCGGACCTTGGTAAATCGTTTGTGTCAGGCTGAGTCCTTTGTACCTAAAGCGGTTATTGGGTCAGAAAATCTGGATACTTGTAGATCCTTGGTAGAGGATGATTATGGTATTACATTCTTGCCAAGCACATTAAATAGTAAGGGCGATGATGATAAGGTTAAGTTTTATCCCCTTGCATCGAAATTGTGTTTCCGTCAGTTAGTGTTGGTTGCACGATCGGATAGAGCTAAGCGATTCCATCTAGCTGAAGTAGCACAGATTATGCAACAATTTTTATAAATTATACATATGGATCTATTAGAATGGTGTAGTTTTTAGATACATATAAACATATATATATATTAATAAATAAATACACATATAGATAAAAGATAAATAGATAAAAGATATATAGATAAAAGAGGTTAATTCCTAAAAATAACAGGAATTAACCTCTTTTGGTTTTATGAAAGAAATCTGAAGGTATCGAATAATATAAATATAGTGTTTATCATAGTTTGTAGGAATTTATGGGGCAAAAAAATCACAAAATTTGATTGACAAATGTCCTTCCAGAAAATATACTTATAGTAGTTTAAAACATATTTCAGAGATAGGATTTAAAACCCATCATTGCGGTGGAATTAACTTGCATAAAAGTAGAATATGTTTTCTTGTTATTGTCAGTTGGCCTACGTAGGCCCCTAGGAGGATTATTATGAGTAAAGATGTGGAAAATAAAAATACCCATGATCACAGCCATGATGAACATCATCACCATCATGATCATGACCATCATCATGACCATGACCACTGCCATTGTGGCGGTCACCATCACGATCACGACCATGATCACCATCATGACCATGACCATAGTCATGGCAAAGCGTTGCCTACGGATAAATGGGTGCCACACACTCACGAACCAGGGGTACCTCATGAACATGGCGTAAACGATTACATGAAAGCTGTTGCAGAGTACCGTAAAACATGGCCTACAAAACAAGATGTTATCGAACAAACACCAGATCCTGCTGTACGCGAAATGATTCTTCGCATGGAGCAAATTGGTTGCGATACAGTGTTTGACCGTTTTGATAAACAACAACCACAATGTACATTCGGTATTGCCGGTGTAT
>CABSJL010000023.1 GCA_902478055.1 uncultured Veillonella sp.
CGATAAGCTTAAGTAACCGTTGGAGATTCGAATACTTCGCTTACGATATGTCTTACGACCTTATTTAGTATACAGTATGTTCCGTAACTTGTAAAGATATGTCATAAATAAAAGAGGGCCACAGCCCTCTTCTATTATTTTGCACCAAGCATCATACGGTCACTTAATGCACCTTCACCAGCTACTTCAAATTTTTGTAATAAATCAGCAACTGTTAATTTTTTCTTTTCTTCCCCTTTTACATCATAAATAATGCGACCAGCATCCATCATGATGAGGCGATTACCAAAGCGCAATGCATCACGCATATTATGAGTAATCATAAGAGTTGTCAAATTATGTTCTGACACGAGTTTATCTGTTAATTGCAAAACATTTTCTGCAGTCTTAGGGTCAAGAGCCGCTGTATGTTCGTCTAGCAATAAAAGGTCAGGACGGAGCATAGTAGCCATCAATAATGTAATAGATTGGCGTTGACCACCAGATAATAAGCCCATACGAGCAGACAAACGGTCTTCAAGGCCTAAACCTAATAATGCAAGGCGTTCTTTAAAGAATGCTTGTTCACTATCTTTGAAAGCCCATTTAAGACCTAAGTTTTTACCACGGCGCATAGCAAGAATCAAGTTTTCCTCAATTTGCATATTACCTGCCGTACCAACCATAGGGTCTTGGAATACACGGCCAATGTATTTAGCACGTTTGTATTCTGGCATTTTTGTAACATCAATATCATTAATAGTAATGGAGCCTTCATCAACTGGGAATACACCAGCGATGGAGTTTAGCAACGTACTTTTACCAGCACCATTACCACCGATTACAGTACAGAAATCGCCTTCTTCTAAACGAAGATCAATACCTTGAAGAGCAGTTTTTTCATTGATTGTGCCCTTAAAGAAGGTTTTTACCATATTTTTTACTTCTAACATAGTGTCCTCCTTAACGAGCCAACCATTTTGCTTTCAATGTAGGCAAGGAAAGCGCGATGGCAACAAGAATAGCAGTGAATAATTTCAAATCGTTTGGTGGCATACCCATATAGAGTACAGCCGCAATAACGATACGATATACGATAGAACCAAGTACTACAGCAATGAGGCTACGTACGAAGGATTTTGTACCAAATACTACCTCACCGATAATTACGGAAGCCAAGCCAATTACAATGGTACCAATACCCATGCCTACGTCGGCAAAGCCTTGGAATTGGCCAATCAATGCACCAGACATACCAACAAAACCATTGGAAATCAAAAGACCAAGAACGATCATGTTGTCAGTATTTACACCTTGAGCACGAATCATTTGAGGGTTAACACCTGTTGCACGTAATGCTGTACCAATTTCTGTACCGAAGAACCAGAATAATAGTAAGCATACTACAACAGCTACGATAACACCTACGATAGCTGCGGACCACATATTTGGTGTGTGGAGTACGCTACCAATAATTGTATAAATTGTATCCATACGAAGCAAAGATACATTAGCTTTCCCCATAATATGAAGGTTAATGGAGTATAAAGCAATCATTGTTAGGATACCAGCTAGCAATGCAGGAATCTTTAATTTTGTATGAATCCATCCTGTCACAGCACCAGCAGCCATACCACCAATGCCGGCAATCAAAATAGAAAGAATTGGGTTCATACCACTAGTAATTAAAATTGCAGAAATGGCCGCCCCCATTGGGAACGTACCTTCTACGGTTAAGTCAGCCACATCTAATACACGGAAGGTGATGAATACACCAACCGCTAACAAAGACCATAAAAGGCCTGTTGTTATGGTGCCTACCACTAAATCTAACATCAAAATCTCCTCTATTGTTTCATATCTTTACGAAGTGCTTCAGGAATTGTGATACCTAATTTTTTAGCACGTTCTTCGTTAACAGTTAACTTAATATCTTTTTGTGTTTCAATGGCTAAATCAGAAATTTTAGCTTCGCCAGAAAGCACTTTTGCAGCCATTAAACCAGTTTGATAACCTAATTTATAGTAGTCAACAGAATATGTTGCCACACCACCAGTCATTGTCATACCTTCATCGGCAGCAAATACTGGAATTTTAGCAGCATCAGTAATTTGAACTAAGTTAGCCATAGCAGATGCCAATACATTATCAGTTGGTGTATAAATAGCTTGTACATCTTGGTTTACAAGATTTGTAGCGGCTTGTTGGATATCATTTACATTAGAAACAGTTGCTTCTACAACTGTGATACCTTTAGTAGCTGCATAGGCTTTCATTTTTTCAACTTGAAGTTGGGAGTTGATTTCAGAAGATGTATAAATTGCACCAATACGTTTTACATTTGGTACTAATGCAATAATAAGATCAACCTCTTTTTCTACAGGTGTCATATCAGATGTACCAGATACATTGCCACCTGGATGTTCGTTAGATTGAACGAGTTTTGCTGTAACGTAGTCTGTAATAGCAGTACCCATGATAGGAATATCATGAGATGCGTTTGCCATAGTTTGTGCTGCTGGCGTTGCAATGGCTAATACTAAATCTTTTTTATCAGATACAAAGCGTTGAGCAATACTATTCAAATTAGATTGGTCAGCTTGAGCATTTTGTTGGTCTAATTTGATGTTCTCTCCATCTTTATAACCTTTAGATGCAAGGCCATCAACAAAGCCTTTGTTAGCAGCATCAAGGGATGGATGTTCTACCAATTGAATAACGCCGATTTTCTTTTGATCATTAGTTGCTGTGTTGGAACCGCAACCAGCTACCATTGCCATAATAGAGATAGCACTAAGTGCTACTGCAATACCTTTTTTCCAGTTCATATGTAACTCCTTACCAGTTGTGTATTAAATCATAGTTGCTTTGTTCATCAATTCTTCTGGTAATGTGATGCCCAATTTTTGTAATTTATCTTTACTTACAACTAATTTAAATTCTTTTTGCATTTCAATAGGCATATCTTCAATTTTAGCTTCACCGGTTAAAATTTTAGCTGCCATTAAACCTGTTTGGTATCCAAGTTTGTAGTAATCTACGGACAAGGACATTACAGCACCACCTTTTACGTGGTTATCTTCGCCGCCAAACACAGGAATTTTTGCTGGGTCGGTAATCGCTACAAGATTGCTCATCGCAGAAGCTACAACATTATCTGTTGGTACATAAATTGCATCAACATGTTGAGATACAAGATTTTGTGCTGCTTGTTGAATATCGTTTACATTAGAAACAGTAACCTCTTCAACCTTAATACCTTTTGTAGCTGCGTAAGCTTTCATTTTCTCGACTTGAATTTGAGAGTTTACTTCACTAGAGCTATAAATAGTACCAATTGTCTTAGCATTTGGTAATACTTTTAAAATTAAATCAACTTGTTGTTCTACTGGGTTCATATCGGATGTACCAGATACGTTACCACCTGGATGTTCATTAGATTTAACAAGTTTAGCTGCTTCATAATCAGTAATAGCAGTCCCCAAGATTGGGATATCATGAGTCGCATTCGCCATAGATTGAGCTGCTGGTGTTGCAATGGCTAAGATTAAGTTTTTACGATCAGATACAAAACGCTGTGCAATGCTGTTCAAATTAGATTGATCTGCTTGTGCATTCTGTTGGTCAAAGGTGATTTTATCAGCTAAGCCCTTTTCTTTTAAAGCATCAACAAAACCTTTGTTTGCTGCATCAAGTGCAGGATGTTCTACCAGTTGTACTACGCCAACCTTGTATTCACCATTAGATGTTGTTCCATTGGAGCCACAGCCTGTGAATGCCATCAATGCTGCCGCCGTGAGCGCTAGGGCAATACCTTTTTTTAAATTCATGGGGATTTCCTTCCTATCTGCAATGACTATAATACATCTATTATAAACAAATTTCTTTACTACATCAATGTAGCAGATTAAAGTATTTTACATTTGTCCATTTATAGGACACATAAAAAGTGAAATCCTCTTATTTTTCAAGAGATGCTAACATGTCTTCTGTTAGCTCATTGGCTGCTAAAATATAGTCTTTAAGGGTTCCTTTATCGAGAGCAACCTTCATAACAGGCACTTCAAATGGGTCGAGGATGACACACATTAAAATTTCACCTGTTACATAATACCCAACAATAGCTTCCCCTTCTTCAGGATCTAACGTTTCACGCTTTACCGCTACACAGTAAGGTTTCATTACCTGTGCTGCAGCTTCTGCTACCTCTTCACGATTAGCAATATATTCTTCTGCCTTTGTTTCAGGAATATCAAAGATATCGACCTTTACCGTCTTAACCTCTGTGGCCTCTCCCTTAGCTGCCTCTATAGCTGCACCTAAATCTGTTTGCTTCATATATACCTCACATAGAATGGACTTTCACCAATGGTGAAAGCCCCATAATTTTAGATTGATTCATCAGCTGCATTTAAGAATGCAACGTAGCATTGTTTAGCCTCGTAAATATCCGCCTTAGACGTAACCTCCCATGGAGCATGCATGCTAAGCACGGCTACGCCACAGTCGATAACATTCATACCGTATAAGGCCATGATGTACGCAATGGTACCACCACCGCCAAGGTCAACCTTACCAAGCTCTGCAGTTTGATATGTTACATTATTAGATTCCATGACACGACGAATAAAGCCCATATATTCAGCATTCGCATCATTGGAACCAGATTTACCACGAGAACCAGTAAATTTATTGAATACAACACCCATACCTAGGTAAGATGCATTTTTCTTTTCAAAAGCAGATGCATATAGCGGATCATAACCGGCACTAACATCAGAAGATAACATACGAGAATTTTCCAATGTACGTCGTACACTTACAGAGTTAGGTTTTCCCATAAGGGTAAGCACTTCTGCTACTGCATTTTCAAAGAAACGAGATTGCATACCTGTAGCGCCCACAGAACCAATTTCCTCTTTATCTACAAGCAAGCAACAAGTCGTACGTTTTACATTATCAACTTCAAGCATAGCCACTAAAGAAGTGTATGCACATACGCGATCATCTTGACCATAAGCCATAACCATGGAACGGTCAAAGCCCATATCACGAGCCTTGCCTGCTGGTACGATTTCGAGTTCTGCAGATAATAAATCACGTTCTACAAAGCCATATTCTTTTTCAAGAAGGTTATTAATAAATTTAGTAACCCCTTCTTTTTCTTCATCTTTTACAGGACGGCTACCGATAAGTAAATCAAGGGCCTCCCCTTCAATTACCTTCGCTGCATTCTTTTGCATTTGTTCTTGTCCCAAATGAGGTAACAAATCTGTAATGCAGAATACAGGATCATTTTCATTATCACCAATATTAATGTTGATACGAGTACCATCTGTTTTAACTACAACGCCATGAATAGCAAGAGGCATAGCAACCCAATGGTATTTCTTAATGCCCCCATAATAATGTGTATCCCAAAATACTAAATTACTATCTTCATATTGTGGGTTTTGCTTTACATCGATACGTGGAGAGTCAATATGAGCACCTAAAATATTCATACCTAATTCAATATCGTCAGTACCAATATTAAATAAAGCAATGGATTTATCCATATGTGTGTAATAAATCTTGTCACCTGCTTTGATTGGTGTATTAGATTTAATAATATCCTTTAAGTTTACATATCCTTTTGCTTCTGCAAATTCAACGGCCTGTACAACGCATTCACGTTCTGTTTTACCATTATCTAAAAATTGACGATATGTATCACTTAAGGTATATACCTTTTCCATTGTGGCATCATCATAATTATGCCAAGCATATTTACGTTCCATAATCTATCCTTTCTATAAGCTCACAGTTTAACCATTACGGCTCTATCATTGTGAACTTGCATTAACAACATTATTTTTGGCGGTCCTTTTCAAGTTCCGCCTTGCGAAATTCTAAATATTTTCGCTCTTTTTCTCGATTAATTTCAGACTTCTGAGTATATAGAGAACGAATTTCGTCCGTACAGTGGGTTATTACCTTTGTAACGTAGAATTTAGTACTACCGGACTTAATCGTATATTTTCCAACTTTAAGTTGCACTGCAAAATCGCCATGTTTCGGACAAACGCCGATGGCGAGATGCTTATCCCCTTGTAATCGTTCTGGCCTAGTCATTTCTAACCGTGTCTGACAATATGGACAGAACGACAATCGAACACGTCTATCATGAACGATACGTTTCTTCTCAGGGAAGTTTTCATACATAAAAAATGTCAAAATCGGTGGATATAAGAAAGGATTACTACTTTCCTTTCGAATTTGATCATAATGTAAAATACCTTGTGGTATATCTAACTTCTGACATATATGTGCCGTAAAAACAGCATCATGTAACGCATTATGAGCTGATAAATGCTCGGTAGATATATTGAGGTCCTCCATGGCATGCGCTACAGAATACTGTTGACTCGTACCATATCGCTGATACGCATAAATCATCTGTGCATCAACCCATTGATTATAGGATAACGCTTTCATCCTATGAAGCATGAGATTTTCACGCAATATGAGAATATCATCAGAACCCCAAGATAACAACATATACTCATCACCACACCAGTTTTGAAAGTACTGCATAGCAGTCTTAAATGGTACACCATGATCGAGTTCCCGAGATGTAATACCAGTTAATTCACGGACATGTTTATGCATCCGTGGCAGGTATTGTGGTTTGATGAACATTGTAAAATGATCTACAATATCCATCTTTTCATTTAGTTTTACAGCTCCGATTTGAATGATTTCCCCTGTTAACGGCATTTTTGTGCGCTTCATAAAGCTAATGTCGTTGCTATAGGGCTGATTCCACTCTAAATCAAATACAATATAGTTCATATGTTTATTTCGATTCTGAAAGCAACGTTTCCGCTGCTTTAATAACCTGTTCTTCAGAAATTACGGACAAGCCTTTATAATTTCCTTCTTTAATAATTTGTTTCATGCTTTTACCAATCTCGTATGAGTCCATCGTTTCCAGGACGATAGCACGAGCTTGATATGGACCATAAAAGAATGGATTAGACGGTCCGTAAAGCGCCACGATTGGCACATGTTGACTAATGGCCACATGCATTGGACCCGAATCGTTCGTAATTAATAAGTCACAACGGCTCATGGCTGCAGCTAAAGGACCTAATTGGAACTTGCCAGTAGCCACAATTGGTTTAGTTTCCATGTGTTCCACTACTGGTCGTACCATTTCAAGATCCATAGGACCACCAAAGAATACCGTCTTATACCCTAAATGACCAAAGTAATCTGCTACATGAGCAAAACGTTCAGCAGGCCATCGCTTCTCAGGAACGGCACTACCAATGTTAAAACCAATAAGCTTATCACTATCTGTTAAACCTTGACTAGCATAAAATTCCTGAGCCTCACGGCGCCAAGCTTCACATGTTTCAATGTGTAGCCCAGAGTTAGAAATATCAGTTACCCCTAATTGCTCTAGTACATTAATGTACATATCGGCAGCATGACGAGTTTTACGATCTAATCGCGTATACTTTGTCATAAATGGTCTAAATAGGAAATGGCTCATCCCCGTTGTAATAGGGGCATGTATTTTCCACGCCAAATAAGATGTGCGTTCATTGGGATGTAAATTAATAACAATATCAGGTTTCCCCTTTTTATTAATCTCACGAGCAATCTCATTAAGACCAGAAATACTATTATGACGCCCTTTTTTATCAACTACAATCAGTTCATCAATATTGGGATTATATTGCATCACTTGTTGTAACTTTTCATCTATTACATACGTAATATGACTATGTGGTGCTGCTTTACGAAGCACTTCTAAAAATGGAGTTGTTAATATAACATCCCCTAAATGCATAAGAAAGGTGACCACAATGCGTTTATAATCAAGTTCCATTACAGTTCCTTTCCAAGTACTTGTTCATATACAGACCACACTGCATCCACTGGGATTTGAGCCATACAATCTGGGTCATCTACGAGCGGCTGTTCTGGTGTAGCCTTTGATGTGGGTGAAATAATAAGATGTACGTGGCTACCGCCATACGGTCCAGTTCGTTTCGGAGATGTGGTTCCAAATAGTGCAATCAAAGGTCGCTTAAGGGCATTAGCAATATGCAAAGGGCCCGTATCAGCACTAATGAAGATTTCGCAATGTCGAATCAACTCAATCAATTCAGGCATAGATGTAGAACCTACTAAATTGACGAGATTCTTATTTTTTACATAGTTTTCTATGAAAGCTCCTTTTTCTACATCATCAGGGGCACCAGCAATAACTACTTTTTTGCCAGATTCACATAAACGGATACATAGCTCTCCAAAATTAAGAAGAGGCCACTCCTTAACGATCCAACGAGCTCCAGGGACAACAACAACATAATCTTCGTCTACACCATGAGATTCTAACTTATGTTTAATGGACTTCTCAGCATCTACATAGGCCGGCATAGGAAATTCTATACTGTCTACCTCACCACCAAGCGCTCGAACAGTATCTAAATAGCGTTCAATGACATGGTCGTATTTATGCTCACCTACTAGTGCTTTATTGACTAAATTACTACCTTCCCGAAGCTCCCAGTAACCATATTTCTCAGGAGCCCCAGATAGTAGAGATACAATGGCGCTCTTCGCAATACATTGTAAGTCTAATGTCATATCAAAGTGACGACTATGTAAATCCTTACGTAATTGCCATAAATAGGCAGGCTTTTTAAGTTGTTTCTTGTCGATAATAATGACATCATCCACCCATGGTGTACCAGGCAGGAGGCTAGCAAATTGCTCATGAATAGCCCATGTAATATGCGCATTAGGCCAATTTTTACGCACTGCATACAAGGTAGGTAATGCATGAATCACATCACCTAAAGAACTCATCTTAATGATGAGTATGTTCTTGTAATCTTTCATATAGCCTCCCAAAATACAACACCACACCTAAACGACCTTATCTCACCTTAAAACAATCTTAAGTGAAAAGTAAAACAAAGTAATGGTAATAATTAACTAAATAATAGTTTTAATGAAATCTAACAGATTTGTACCTGTAAATAGATAGCCTTTTACGCCAGCTGCTTCTGCTGCATCAACGTCGCGCTGACTATCGCCAATAAGAAAACTAGATTTAGGATCTACATCATAATCCTTAATAGCTTGATTAATCATGCCAGGCTTTGGCTTTCTACATTCACAATCGACAGTATACAGAGGTACAGAGCCTTCTTTATGATGAGGACAATAATAAAAATGCAAAATCGGTGCCCCGCTGCGATCTAGTTCATGAGCCATGTGATCATGTAAAATCTGAACATCAGATTCCTTATAATAACCTCGAGCGACCCCACTTTGATTAGTCACTACAATGAGGTCATAGCCCTTGCTATACGCATAAGCTAGTGCCTCTTTAGCACCATCTACCCACTCTAAATCACTGATTTTATATAGATAGCTAACATCTTTGTTGATAACACCATCGCGATCTAAAAATAATACCTTGCGCATTAACGTAAATACCCTTCGTTATTATCGAGTAGTTCACAATATTCCTTAACAGCATCTTCCATTTTGTGGAACCCTTTATCATAACCAGCAGCCAATAATTTAGTAGTATCAGCCTCTGTAAAGCTTTGGTATTTGCCTTTTAATACCTCTGGGAATGGAATATATTCAATTTTGCCTTTACCATTATAGTCAATAACAGCTTGCATAAATTGGTTAAAGCTATGAGCATTACCTGTACCGCAGTTGAAAGTACCAGAAATTTCAGGATGTTCCCAGAAATAGAAGTTTACATTAACTACGTCTTTAACATAGATAAAGTCACGTGTTTGACCACCATCTTCATAGCCATCTGTACCTTCAAATAGATTGATAATACCAGTTTCTTTATTTTTATAGAACATTTGGCGAACTAAGGAAGCCATTTTATCTTTATGAGCCTCATTAGGACCATATACGTTAAAGTAACGTAAGCCTACTACTTGAGCTGTATATTCACCTTCATATTTACGTACATAGCGATCGAATAACAATTTGGAGTACGCGTATGGGTTAAGTGCTTCTTCAGCTTCTGGTTTTTCTACGAAACCATTTTTACCATTACCATAAGTAGATGCAGAGGATGCATAGATGAATGGAATACGACGGTCTTGGCAATAGTGGAATAGATTTTTAGAACCTTCATAGTTATTCTTCATCATATATTTGCCATTATATTCCATTGTGTCCGCACAAGCGCCTTCATGGAATACAACTTCGATAGGACCTACATCGAATGTACCATCAGCAATAGCACAATCAAAATCATCACAATCGATATAATCCAAGAATTCTAGATTTTGAATATTTCGGATTTTACGACCATCTGTAAGATCATCAACAATGAGAATATCTGTACGACCGCGGTCATTTAACGCTTTCACAATATTACTGCCGATAAAACCAGCACCGCCTGTTACGATAATCATAATTTACCCTCCTTAGCCATAGTAGCTATTTTCCCTACAATATCTGATGTAGAGTAACCTTCTTTAAATGAAAGCACCTCTACATGATCTACGGACTCACGTCCAATAATATCTTCTATTTTATAATCGCCGCCCTTAACAAGTGTATTAGGACGCAAATAAGCTAATAGTTCAGCTGGTGTATCCTCTTCGAATAAAACCACACCATCTATACAGCGCAACGCACTTAATAATGCTGCCCGATCTTCTTCACTTACGATGGGGCGTGTTTCGCCCTTTAGGCGTCTAACAGAAGCATCGGAATTCAAACCAATAATTAGATGGTCACCTAATTGAGCTGCCTCTTGTAAGTACGTAATATGTCCACGATGAAGAATGTCAAAGCAACCATTTGTAAACACAACAGTTTCACCTTTGTTTTGCCATTGTGTAATAAGCTGTTTCATCTCTTCTTTTGTGTATAAAGGCTTCGATTGAACACTATGCTTATAGGAATGCCATAAATCCAATAGTTCAGAACGATGAATTGGATATGTACCAACCTTGGATACGACAATGCCTGCTGCACCATTTGCAATATGTAATGCTAAACGCATAGATAAGCCACTGGCAAGGCATGTCATCATCATGGATACAACAGTATCGCCTGCACCACTTACATCGAATACCTCTTGTTGTGTGGCAGGATTATGCCATGTACGGCCGTCCTTTGCAATAACAGTAATCCCCTTAGCAGACCGTGTAGCCACAATGTACTCTAAATCAACATTAGCCAGTACTGACTTAGCTGCTTCAACAATAGTGGCATCATCATTTTCTAATTTACGGCCTACACATTCACCTAGCTCTTTTACATTCGGTGTAATGCAGGTGGCACCATTATATTTAGACCAGTCTGAACCCTTAGGATCTACAATCGTTTGTACGCCATACTCCTTAGCTAAACTAAAGATTTTTTTTAGCAATGTTGGTGTACAAACACCTTTACCATAGTCAGAAACAACAATGCCATCGATACCCGCTTTACAGAGATTTTCCAACCATGTAGATAGTTTCTGTTCTTCATGGATTGTCAAATTTGTTATGGTTTCAAAATCTAAGCGCATCATTTGTTGACGATCACCTAAGATACGCATCTTAGTAATAGTAGATCGATCATCACTCGTCAATAAACCTGTTGTATTAATCTTATCTGCATCAAGTAACTGTTGTAATAAACGACCATGGTCATCATTACCGGCAATAGCGCCAAGATATACTGTGCAATCTAAATTTGATAGGTTCGACGCAACATTACCAGCACCGCCAAGCACTTCTTTCATCTTTGCCACGCGGTTAACAGGAACCGGTGCCTCTGGAGAAATACGACTTACATCACCAAAAACATAACGATCTACCATAACATCACCTATAACGGCAATCTTTAGATTTGGTAGTTGCTTTGTTAAAAATTGATTAATGGTAGCATTTATCATAATCCACCTATTCCTTACCACAATATACATGCATAACGACTTACGTAAAATACTTGGCATCAAACATGTATCTATTTATAAATAAGACCGTAATGGTTAATAATCTTCTTCAATAATTTCACACATAATATGACCAGCCAAAATGTGCATTTCTTGAATGCGAGCTGTCACATTACTTGGAATGGCTAATGTAATATCACATAATTCAGCTAGCTTACCACCGCCTTCACCGGTGAAAGCAATGGTATGCATACCAATAGAACGGGCCATTTCCGCTGCTTTGATAACATTCTTGGAGTTCCCAGATGTAGAAATACCAATAAGAACATCACCTGTACGGCCTAGTCCCTCTACTTGACGTGCAAAAACAGATTCAAAATCATAGTCATTGGCAATGGCTGTTAATGCAGATGTATCAGTAGTTAATGCAATCCCTGCAAGAGAGCGACGTTCCTTTTTAAAGCGACAAATCAATTCCGCCGCTAAATGTTGAGAATCTGCAGCAGAACCGCCATTACCACAGAACAAAATTTTATTTCCATTTTCTAAAGCCGCTTTACAGCGATAGGCAATTTCTTGAATGGTATCCATATGCTCCATCGTTTTGCCAAAAACCTCGAGATGCTCTGTAAAACGATCTGCAATGATTGGATTTAAATCAGTCATTATAAAATCTCCTTTAATAGTCTATCTGCATTTTTCCAGAACAATTTCTCACATTGCTCTACAGACAAACCTGCCTCTTTAAATGCATCATATAATCGATACATTTCGGAAGCATCTTTAATTTCTGTATCTGGCTTAATACCATCAAAGTCGGTTCCTAATGCCACAACATCTTCCCCGCCTTTATTGATGAGATATAAGCCGTGTTTTACGATATCTTCAATCCGACTTATGGGTGATGTACCTAAAAAAGATTGGGCAAAGTTAAGGCCTATAACGCCACCCTTATTAGCAATCAGCTTGATTAAATGATCTGGTAAGTTTCTTGTATGGGCTGTAACTTCACGTGCATTGGAGTGAGATGCTATAAAAGGTACATCTAAAATATCTCCTAATTGCTCAGTACCAGCATCATTTAAATGAGAGCAATCAACGATAATGCCTAAATCCTGCATAGCCTCCACAAATTCAACACCTTTCGATGTTAATTTTTTATGCTGCTCACCACAATGGGGCTCACCCAATCCATTTGGATAATTCCAAGTAAGCGTAATTAGTCGAACACCATCTTGATAAGCTTGTTTTAATTTATCTAAATCGCCGCCTAGTACGCCGCCTTCCTCAATAGACATAAGGGCCCCAATCTTACCGGACACATACACGGACTCTATATCTTGATAAGAGAGCACATGTTGTATGTGCTCTCCATAATGCTGAATTTGTGATGTACATAAATTACGCATCGCTTCATAACGACCATAAGGGTCATTTCTTTCACCAAGATTGATAAAAAGTGCGAAATCTTGCACCTTGCTGTGAGCCTTTTGTAACTTTTCTATATCGATTTTCCAAGTATTACGATACAGATCCCCACTACTAGGATGGTCTATTAATTTCATTATCGTATCGCAGTGTAAATCTATCATAAAGCCTCACATGTAGTATTAGTAATTAATTACGTTTTGGTTTCTTAGCATCTAGTTTCTTTAATGCTTTCAGTTCTTCCATAAAGCTATCAATATTATCAAACTTACGATATACGCTAGCAAAACGAACATATGCAACTTGGTCAATATCTTTTAATTGTTGCAATACAAGTTCGCCAATGCGATCCGTAGTTACCTCTTGATTGATTTCATTTCGAATATCGCGCTCTACATCGTTAACCACTTGTTCCATCACGGACATTGGCACGGTACGTTTATCACAAGAACGCAATAAGCCATTTAATAATTTACCGCGATCAAATAGTTCACGACGTCCGTTTTTCTTTAATACCATAAGTGGTACTTCTTCTATAATTTCATAGGTAGTAAAGCGACGGCCACAATTGATACATTCGCGGCGACGGCGAATACTATTACCTTCATCAGTCGTTCTAGAGTCTGTTACCTTCGTGTCTGTGTGTTGGCAATAAGGACATCTCATCTGTTACTACTCCTTTTTCTAATAATCACTCTAAAATAGTGCATAATACGCCCATTTTCTCTACTATATATAGTACCATGAAACCCCTTAAAATACAAAGAATCCCTAGGATTTCCTAGGGATTCTTCCATTATTCTACAGTATTTTATTTTATGAAATACTTTAGAAATAATATTTTTAATTTTACCTACGATTATGACTATCGTTTAGGAGCATCTTGAACGCGAAGCAAGCAGTCGCCAGATTCGATACGGCTACCTTCACGAACTAGAATTTCTTCTACGATACCATCGATAGGAGCTGTAATTGTTGTTTCCATCTTCATCGCTTCTGTAACGATTAATGGTTCACCTTTAACTACAGATTGACCATTCTTAACGAGGATCTTAACAACAGAACCGGACAATGTAGCACCGATTTCGCCAGGATTAGATTCGTCTGCTTTACGACGAACAACACCAGTAGTCTTAGCATGTTTATCATGAACTTTAATGCCACGAGGTTGACCGTTGAACTCGAACAATACGATACGGTTACCATCTTCATCAGGATCAGATACACCATTCATCTTAATAATCAATGTTTTACCTTTTTCGATAGTTACTTGGATTTCTTCACCACGCTTCATACCGAAGAAGAATGTTGGAGTATCGAGTACAGATACATCGCCAAAATCTTTTACAAATTTATTGTAATCTTGGTATACCTTAGGATATAAGCAGTATGCGCTAATATCTTCATCAGTTGTATTAGCACCCATTTCGCTTAATTCATGACGAACATGTTCAAAGTCTGTTGGAGGTAATACTGCACCAGGACGAACTGTAATTGGTTTTGCACCTTTTAAGATGATTTTTTGTAACTCTTCAGGGAAACCTTGGTATGGAGTGCCAAGACGACCTTCAAAGAATTCTACTACGGATTGAGGGAAGTCTAATACATCGCCTTTTTCGTAAATATCTTTTTCAGTCAAGTTGTTTTGTACCATGTACAATGTCATGTCACCTACAACTTTAGAGGATGGAGTTACTTTAATGATATCACCAAACATCATATTTACTTGATGATATACTTTTTTGATATCATTCCAACGATCACCAAGGCCTACCATCTTAGCTTGTTGTTGCAAGTTGGAGTATTGGCCACCTGGCATTTCATGTTGATATACTTCAGTGTTAGGGTATGCTTCTGCTTTATCTACACCTTTGTAGTATGGACGAATGCTACCAAAGTAATGAGACATTTCTTCCATGTAGTCAATGTTCATGTCAGGTTGACGGTCATGGCCACTCAAAGCATAGTACATAGAGTTCATGCTAGGTTGAGATGTGCCATTAGCAAATGCAGAGTATGCCAAGTCGATAACGTCTACACCAGCATCTACAGCACGACCATAAGAGTAGATAGCATTGCCAGAACCTTCATGAGTATGTAAATGAATTGGCACTGTTACAGCATCTTTTAATGCAGATACAAGATTATAAGCTGCTTGAGGTTTTAAAAGACCTGCCATATCTTTGATAGCAATAATATTAGCACCCGCTTTTTCAAGCTCTTTAGCCATATTTACATAGTAACCTAAATTGTATTTAGGACGGCTACTATCAAGAATATCACCTGTATAGCACAATGCTACTTCAGCAATTTTATTTTGTGCACGTACTTCATCAATAGCTACATGCATATTATCAAGGCTATTTAAGCTATCAAATACACGGAATACATCAATGCCGTTTGTAGCAGCACGTTGGATAAATTGACGAACTACATTATCTGGATAAGATGTGTAACCTACTGCATTGGCACCGCGAATCAACATTTGAAGCAATGTATTTGGTACTTCACGACGGAACATGCGTAAGCGTTCCCATGGATCTTCATGTAAGAAGCGATAGGATACGTCGAATGTAGCACCGCCCCAGCACTCTAATGAGAATAAGTTAGGAACACCTTTCGCAGCATGACCAGCTACGCGTGCCATATCAATTGTACGTAGACGTGTAGCAAACAAGGATTGATGAGCATCACGCCATGTAGTATCTGTAAAGAATACTTGTTTTTGGTCAGATAACCATTTACTGAAGCCTTCTGGACCTAATTCATCAAATTTTTGTTTTGTACCAGCTGCAGGAGATACATCTAAATTAGATGGCATTTGAATTGGTTCAAAATCAGGTACTTCTTGAGGGCCCGCACCAGAGTAACCATTGATTGTTACGTCTGCAATGTAACGCAATAATTTAGTACCGCGGTCACGGTCAGGTTTCAATTCGAATAATTCTGGATGATCTTCGATGAAGTTAACAGTGTAGTTACCGCTTTGGAATTCAGGATGTTCAAGAACGTTAATCAAGAAGTGAATATTTGTTTTAACGCCACGAATACGGAATTCTTTCAAGCAACGAAGCATTTTACGAATAGTTTCTTCATTGTTAGGACCAAATGCAGTTGCTTTTACAAGTAAGGAATCATAGTAAGGTGTTACTACGGCACCTGTGAAAGCATTACCAGAGTCTAAGCGGATACCAAAGCCACCGGAGCTACGATATGCCAAGATTTTACCTGTATCAGGCATGAAGTTATTTTTAGGATTTTCTGTAGTGATACGACATTGAATTGCAGTACCTTTACAAGGAACTTCATCTTGTGCAGGAATGCCTACTTCTGGGCTATGTAAGTCATAACCTTCAGCAATACGGATTTGAGAATGAACAATATCAATATCTGTAATCATTTCTGTTACAGTATGTTCTACTTGGATACGAGGGTTAACTTCGATGAAATAGAAGGAACCATCAGCAGTTACCAAGAACTCTACAGTACCAGCATTAACGTAGCCTACATTTTTCATGATTTTAACGGCTGCATCACATACGGCTTTACGAGTTTCTAATGGCAATGCAAAAGCTGGCGCCATTTCAACAACTTTTTGGTGACGACGTTGTACAGAGCAATCACGTTCATGTAAATGAACTACATTACCATGTTCATCACCAAGGATTTGTACTTCAATATGTTTAGGTTCAACGATAAGTTTTTCTACATATACATCATCATCGCCAAAAGCAGCTTTTGCTTCAGATTTAGCGCGATCATATGCATCACGAAGATCTTCTTTGCGATGAACCTCACGCATACCACGGCCGCCACCGCCATTTACGGCTTTAATCATCAATGGGAAACCATGAGTATTTGCAAATTCTTCTAATTGTTCAAAATCACGCAAAGCCCCATCTGAACCAGGGATCATTGGGATATCTGCCAATTTAGCTTGTGCACGAGCATTAACCTTATCACCGAACATATTCAAATGTTCTACATGAGGTCCAATGAAAATGATACCTTCTTCACCACAACGACGAGCGAACTCTTCGTTTTCAGATAAGAACCCATAACCTGGATGGATAGCATCAATATCATGTTCTTTTGCAATACGGATAATATCTTCAATATCAAGATATGCTTCAACTGGTTTTTTACCTTCCCCTACGAGATAGGCTTCGTCAGCTTGGTTGCGGTGCAAGGATAATGTATCCTCTTTGGAATAAATGGCTACAGTTTTAATACCCATTTCATTACATGCACGGAACACGCGGATCGCAATTTCACCACGGTTGGCAACCAATACGGATTTAATTTTTCTCATGTATTGCCTCCTACTAGCTTCCACTAATGTGAACTATCAGCTTTCATTTTTATTAATATATGAATATTTCCTATACTTATAGTCAAAACAATATATTTGGAAAACTCATCAAAATTTATGATGAGTATAATATTCATAATTACATATAACTATTATACAATATTTTCCACATATTTAAAGGATTATATTAATTACGAAATCATAAAATACATTATCCGCTGTTCATGAGTAAAACTCATATGTCTTTTATCGATGTACATCGAACTAGTTCTATATACTATATAATTAATCACCTAAGAAATGATTCATTAATCGGTTGAGTTGTTCTTGGTCATTGGCCCCCATCAACTCACGTGCAGAATGCATTGCCAACAATGGTAAGCCTACATCCATGGTTCTCATCGGCAACATAGCAGATGAAATAGATCCAACTGTAGACCCTCCTGGTATATCAGAACGATTTACATAAATTTGGTAGTTTGCCTCAGCTTCATCACACAAACCTTTAACAATGGCAATTGCTCTGGCATCACCGGCATAGGATTGGCTACATGCTATTTTTAGAGCCACCCCTTTATTAAGTGTAGGAATATTAGTGATATCATTTTTTTCAGGATAATTTGGATGCAAACCATGTGCTACATCGGAGGAAATCATAAATCCTTTTGAAATGAAACTATCCATTTCTTGATTAGAATATCCTAATGCATCATATACTCGTTTAATAAGGTTTGGTAAAAGCATCCCTGCTCCGCCCTGTTTAGTACGACTCCCTACCTCTTCATTATCAAAGAGAAT
>CABSJL010000024.1 GCA_902478055.1 uncultured Veillonella sp.
GATTTTCATAGTGAATTCCTCCTTACAAATACATCTTGCTTTATTATACTATTCGACATAATATAATAAAACTCCTTTTTTCATAAGAACATTATATAAATAATTTGTAAGTCTATTCTAATAGTGTTTCTTATACTGATACTAAATCAATCTACCATCATCATAATTATATTATTTATTCAAGCGATACGATCTATTGAAATTAAATACATCACCAATGATAAGGTTCATTGCGATTAATTTTAGATGCTCTATAAATTTGCTCTACTAGTAATAAACGTACCATTTGATGGGTAAATGTCATAGGACTAAAGGATAATTTATAATTTACAGACTTGCGCAACTCATCGCTTACGCCAAAAGCACCGCCAACGATGAATGCCATATCACTTATACCATCGACTTCTAGTTTAGCTATTGTTTTGGCCAAGTCTTCAGAGGACATCGTTTTACCGTACACATCTAACAACACTGTATAAGCATTCTTTGGAACAGCTTTTAATAAACGTTCCCCTTCTTCTGCAACGACTTGTTTTCGATCTGCATCACTCGGCTTATCCCCAATTTTACTTTCATTTAGTTCAGTAATGGTAATCCCACCATAAGGTCGCATCCGTTTCACAAACTCTGCTACCCCATCGCGCAAGTAAGCATCTTTTAACTTGCCAATACAAACTACATAAAATCTCATACTCTACCTCTTTACAGATTGCATAGACACAATTTCATTAGGTTGTCCATGTTGCAACTTCATTTCCGGTCCAATGCGAATGCCTCCATCTACGAGCATTTGTCCTATTGTTTGCGTAACAAGGATGGCATTATTGTTATTTTCAGAACGATGGGCCAAAATAACTTGCATAAAGTCAGGTCGCTTCATCATAAGCAAAGCTCGGGCAGCCATTTCATTGCTTAAATGACCTTCATCGCTAGCTACACGTTGTTTTAAAAATGGTTGATAAGGACCAAACCGCAACATATGAGGATCATAATTGGCTTCTAGTACTAACAGAGTCGTATCATCCATACGATGTAAGATACTATCAGAAATTACACCCGTATCGGTAACGACAGTAGCCTTATCTTTTCCAGCAAATACATTAATACCTATTGGATCAGCCGCATCATGACTAACGCCAAATGACTCGACTACAAGATTGCCAAGAGAGAGGCTCCCCTTAGTCAATTCGATTAATTGGTTCTTTGGCACAATTAACTTATCTTGAATTTCACGCCACGTCCCTTGTTTCGTATATACAGGGATATCAAAACGTTTCAACAATTGTTGAAGACCTGCAATATGATCACTATGTTCATGACTGATAAAAATGCCCTCTACCTGTGCCATATCGATATGCAATTCTTTTAAACCATTGACGATACGTCGACAACTAATGCCCACATCGTGCAATATGACGGAGTTCCCTTTTTTTATTACTGTACAATTGCCTTTGCTACCACTAGCAAGAACATGGACCTCCAACGGTGAGGATTCACTCATCAAAACACTCCATATACTAAATCATAATTTTTTACATATGTCTGTGAAAGTCAGTTACTTATCAACTATCACAAACATAAACTTTAATTATTTGTAGACAACGTATTTAAGCGTTCTACAAAGTATGCCATATTAGCTTCAATATCTGGTCCACGGCGGAACATGTCACCACCAACGAGGAACATCGTATCATTTCCATACAATGCTACTAGTTCATTAAGTCGAGCATCGGTTACACCACCACCCGGTGCTGGACAGGCTGCTTTCATCACTCCGAATGGATGTTTAATATAAGAGGAAATTCTCTTACATTGATCTTCGGTGAAAGTAAATCGGCCGCCATAAGATACAAATATAGGCATATCTGCACCAAAGATACGTGGTAACAATCCCAATTGCAAATAGTCGGCAATACCAGATACACCAGGGCTCATAAAGCCACCAGAGTAAGCAGGATGATGAATGATTGGTAAGCCTAACTTTTCATCATTTGCTAATTTATGAAGCCATCCAAATCCCACAAGACCGGAAGCCACCATAAGAGCTGTAGCACCTGCATCTTTTGCAAAATAAGCGCGTTCTATTACGTCTGTACCATCACCCGACACATTAGCTGCATATAGTGTATGTGTACCATGGGCTTCATTCATTTCACGTACCATGGCAGCACATCGTTGTACACGATCTTTAAATTGAGAGAATGACTGATTAGAAATACCGTGGTCATCTTTGATAACATCTGCTCCACCACGTGTATAAGCACCGCACATACGAGCGAGCTCTTCATTCGGTGTTCCCATAGGTTTTACTACGGCCTGAATCATAGGACGCGTTGGCGTTTCAACCAATTGACGAAGCCCTTGCAAGCCAAATTGAGGCCCTTTAAATACATCATATAAAGTTGGACAGAGTTCAATATCAACTACCCAAATATGTGGTTGTAACGATGAGTTACCAAAGACTACGTTTAAGAATTGCGTTGCTTCTAGCGCTGTTGTATCTACAAGATAGGAAATACGAGCCACATAGTAATGAGACGGATTTATCGTAACATTAGGCATAACCCCTACATTGGCATATGTAGAATCAGAACTCATAGGTTCTAAGGACTCCAATCTGCCAGTGATAGTGCCTTTAATGTACGGATCCGTTACAAACTCATAAGGAAACTCTATGGTTTGTTCTACCTGAACAGCCCAGGCAATGGCCTTTGCCTCTTCATACGAACTTGCTTCTATTCGATACGTAACTATAAATCGCTCGTCTTTCATAATGCGTCTCCTTTGCAATAATATTATTTAATTATATACCAAAGTAGTACACGATTCCATACAAAAAAAGGCCCCACTCTAAAACTAGAGTGAGGCCTTTTGGAAAGAGCGAAAACATGTATATAGATTTTTACCTATATAAACAAGGTTTCTACCGTGAGAGACAATACATGTAATCGTATGAGAATTAATTAATTTAACTATATCTTATTGATAGAAATGTTTAGGATAACCTTTGAATCGTGTGAAGTGACGATATTTACGTGTTGCACGGTTAGGTTCATTAACTGTTTTATAACCGAAGCCATTGAATACTACATTCAAAAGAACGGCTACGATACTACCAGCTGTGATACCAGATTTCAAAAGAATTTGTGCCCAAGCTGGGAAGTGTGCATAGAATTGAGGCGCTGCCAATGGAATCATGGATACCCCAATACTAATTGCTACGAGCATCAAGTTGTAGTTACCATCAAAGTTAACTTTACCAAGGGAGCGAATACCGCTGGCAATAATCATACCAAACATTGCGATACCTGCACCGCCTAATACAGCATTTGGGATACAAGCTACAATAGCTGCTAACTTAGGGAATAAACCTAATAAAATCAAGATTACACCAGATGCGGCTACAACGAAGCGACTTTTTACGCGTGTTACAGCGATAAGACCAACGTTTTGAGCAAATGCAGTGTAAGGGAAGCTATTAAGGATACCACCGATTAAAGTGGATAAACCATCAGCGCGAAGCACTGCAGCCAATTCTTTTTGGCCGATAGGTTTGTCTACGATTTCACCAACCGCAATACTATCACCTGTTGTTTCTACCATAACTACAAGCATTACAATGATCATAGAAATAATAGATGCAAAATCAAAGGTAGGCATGCCAAAGTAGAATGGTGTTACAACGGAAATCCATTGAGAACGACCTACTTCAGAGAAGTCAGTAATACCACAAATCATAGCTAGAGCAGTACCGAGGATAAGCCCTACCAAAATAGCCAGATTACCAAGGAACCCTTTACCAAATCGATATGTCAAAATAACGAGAATAAATGTAGCTACACCAAGAGCTATGTATAGTGGATCGCCGAAGTTTTTGTTACCTACGCCGCCACCCATCCAGTTAACCGCTACTGGCATCAAGTTAATACCAATAATAGTAATGATGGTACCTGTTACTACAGGCGGGAATAGACGAATCAAACGGCTAAAGAATGGTGCTACAACAAATGTAAACAGCCCGGCTACGATAATAGCACCATAAATGGTATTAATATCATGCTGTTGACCAATCAGGATCATTGGACCTACAGAAGCAAATGTTACACCTTGAATAAGCGGAATACGACCACCAACAGGGCCAAAGCCTAATGTTTGAATCAATGTGGCTACACCACATGTGAACAAATCAGCTGTAATCAAACGAATTAAATCTTCAATCGGCAAATGCATGGCTTGCGCAATAATGATTGGTACCGCTACGGCACCAGCATACATGGCTAACACGTGCTGTAAACCATAAGCAAATAATTGCGGGATTGGCAGCATACCATCTACATGGTTGACACCAGATACACCTTTACTCATAAGAATCACCTCATATCTTACGTTTTAGTTACTAGTAAATAATATAGTCATACTATCGTACTTGATAGAGTTTAAAAATCTCATAGACTTCACGTGGGAACCTTGATGGACAGGGGCCGTAGCCCCTCTCCACTAAGCAAATATTCTATTTTTTATAACCTGTATGTTGAATCGGCAAGGACCTACGTGGTTCTCCGTCGATACGACGATACGCATTTGCAATGGCCGGAGCAATTGGAATACTGGAGATTTCACCAATACCTTTGGCACCGTATGCATATTGTTCTGGTGTCCCTTTTTCAATAAGGCTTACATGAATTGGAGGACATTGTGTAGCTCTAAGAAGGCCTAACGTACCATATTTAGCTGTTACATAACCATCTTTATAAGGGAAGTCCTCTGTAACGGCATAGCCCATACCCATGATAGCACCGCCTTCAGCTTGACCAGAGCAAGATTGAGGATTAACTACACGACCTACATCATATGCTACATGAAGCTCAGCAACTTTATTATCTTCGCCAATTCTAGCTACACATGCACCATACCCATAAGCAACGTGATTTTTTGGATGTGGTTTATCAGAGTTAAATGGATCTGTTGCACCAAGGAACTCTTCATAAATTTCTACGCCATTCAGTTCTTCTAATGTCTTAGTTTCTAACATTTCTTTCAAGCGAAGACTTGCTTTACGCGTTGCTTCACCAGTAAATACTGTTTGACGAGATGCAGTAGTTGTACCAGAGTCTGGAGTACGTACTGTATCAGGACGTTCTACAAATACCTTATCCGCTGTTAAACCAGTTGTTTCACAAAGTACTTGAGTAGCCATAGTGGCCATACCTTGACCGATACATGCTGCACCAGTACGGATACGAACTTTACCATCACGTACTTCTAAGATAACGCGACCAGTATCAGGTAAACCTACACCGATACCACTGTTTTTCAAACATACTGCAAGACCTGTACGGTCAGATGCATAGTATGCATCTTTTACTGCTTCCAAACATTCTGCTAATGCAGTTTCTTCGGAGCAAATTTGGCCGTTTGGTAAAGAATCACCAGGGCGAACAACGTTTTTATAACGGAACTCCCAAGGATCCATGCCTACCAATGCAGCTAATTCATCAATGTTTTGTTCTTGACCAAAGATGGTTTGTGTTACACCGAACCCGCGGAATGCACCACCAGGAACAGTATTTGTGTAAACGCAAACACCATCAAAGGCAAAGTTATCAAATTTGTAAGGACCACAAGAGTGTGTACCTGCACGTTGAAGTACAGGACCACCTAAGGATGCATATGCACCACAGTTAGATACGATGTTCACCTTACTTGCTACCAAGTTACCTTCTGCATCACAAGCCGTAGTAATATCCATTTCCATCGCATGTCGTTTAGGATGAATATTAAGACTTTCTTGACGAGAGAAGAGAACCTTAGTTGGTTTGCCTGTGAGCCAAGCTACAAGAGATGCATGATGCTGTACGCTCATGTCCTCTTTACCACCAAAGCCACCACCTACAAGCATACTATGAACTTTTACAGATTCCTCAGGAATGCCAAGCATACGAGATACTTCATGACGATCATCGTAAACATTTTGGCTACCGGAATGTAAATGAATTACATCGCCTTCACGATATGCTACAGCACATTCAGGTTCCATGAATGCATGGTCGGTTTGAGGTGTGGAATAGTGATTCGTCACTACAAATGCGGCCTCAGCAATAGCCTTATCTACATCACCACGAGATAATGTTTGACGAGTCAATATATTTCCGTCTGGATGTAATTGAGGTGCATCCGGTTTCAATGCTTCTAATGGGTCTACTACAGGCTCTAACTCTGTATAATCAACTTCAACGAGAGCAAGAACTTCGTCCAAATATTTCTTTTCTGTAGTTGCTACTAATGCAATTGCATCGCCAACATAGCGAGTATTATCACCTTCTGCGATGAGTACATCCCAGTCTGGCACTAAGTGACCAGTCTTATTGAATGGTACATCTTTAGCAGTCAAAGCCGTTACACACTTAGGATGTGCAAGTGCTTTAGACACATCAACGCGATCGACTCTAGCACGAGGGTATTTAGAACGCAACGCTTTTGCGTAAATCATGCCATCCATATGGATATCATCAGCATATTGTCCAGTACCAAGTGCTTTTTCCTCCGCATCAACGCGGTGTAAACGAGCACCTACATTACCAGTTGTATCCTTTTCAGGAACTGGTAAGTTCTCACGGAACATTTTTGCTGCCAGCATAATGCCTTCTTCGATTTTCACATAACCAGTACAACGACAGATATTGCCTAAAATAGCTTTTTTAACATCGTCAGGTGTAGGGTCATTATTTTCATCAATCAAAACTTTTGCACTAATAATCATACCTGGGATACAGAAACCACACTGCACCGCTCCGCATTCACCAAAAGCATAGGTGTATACCGCTTTTTCCCGTTCAGATAAGCCCTCAATTGTTACGACTGATTTACCATCTAATTGGGATAATTTAGTTACACAAGCCTTTGCTTTTTTTCCGTCTATAATTACTGTACACGTACCACAAGCACCAGCACTACAACCTTCTTTAGTGCCCGTCAATTTCAAATCAGCTCTCAAGAAATCAATTAAACGTTGATCCTCTTGAACCTCATGTTGGGTGCCATTCACTTGAAAGCGGTACATATATAGCCCTCCTCTCATTAAGGAATACATTCACCAAGATATGATTCTGTTAAGGATCCATCTTGTACCACATGGTGACCTCTAAGGATAACATCTCGAACTTTGCCTGTTACGGATATCCCCTCATAAGGTATATAGTCAGCCTTTGTATGGGCAGACTCTTTTGAAAGCACATGCTCAATGCGCTTATCAACAATTGTAATATCCCCATCGCTACCTATGGATAATGTTCCCTTCTTAGGGTACATACCATAAAGTTTTGCAGGGTTTTCACTAACTAATTTCATAAAATCTACAGCGCTCATATTGCATTGGTTTACCAACACATCATAAGCGATGATACCTCGTTCCTCAGCACCTGGGATGCCACCAGGAATCCGGGTAAAGTCATGTCGACTCTTTAATTTTTGATCATTAAAGGTAAAGCTACAATGATCCGAACCAATAGTTTGGAATAGACCATTTACTAATGCATCCTTTAATGCCATTTGATCTTGTATCGTTCTCAGCGGTGGACTCATCACATATTTAACACCTTCAAAATCAGGTAAATTATATTGTGATTCATCAAGCACCAAATATTGTGGGCAAGTTTCACAAGTTACTTTATGTCCAAGGTCTCGTTCCCGAATAACCTCTTCTATCCCCTCTTTAGAACTTACATGAACAATATGTACGGGATACTCTAATGCAGCACCTATTGTACTAAAACGCTTAATCGCTTCCGATTCAATCATGGCCGGTCTTGTGAGTGGATGATTGCCTACATCTAATTCACCACGTTTACGTTTATCAGCTACAAGAGCGTCAATTAAATCACCATTTTCACAGTGTGCTCCAACAAGAGCTCCTGTAGGTTTAATTGCCTCTATAGCATCATAAATTTCTCGATCTGTTAAACGGAAACCATACGCTAAGTACACTTTAAAGGATGACACACCAGCCTCTACGACCTGTGGTATCTCACGGGCTACATCTTCATTCATTTCTACAAGTTCCATATGGAATTTGTAGTCACAGGAGCAATGCCCTGCAGCACGCTCCTTGTGAACTTCTAAACCTTTACAAAGGGATCCTTCCTCAGGAGAAGCAAAATTGATGATTGATGTTGTCCCACCAAGAATAGCGGCTTTTGTACCACTATCAAAATCATCCGCAGTAGACGCTAAGGCATTTGTCATCTGAAAGTGTGTATGAGGATCTATAAATCCAGGGAATACATAGCAACCTTTTGCATTAATAACTTCAGCCCCTTCTGGAACAGAAAGGTGTTCATCAATGGCGACAATTTTGTCGCCATCGATAAGTAAATCTCCGGTAAGGATTCGATCAGTTAAGACCAAGTCCCCTTGTTGTATGATAATCATGATACATAGTACACATGCTCTTTACAGAAGGCATGTACAACTCCTTTCAATTCTTCAGGTAATGCATCAATGTCACATACGGCTTCTTCACCTTTGAAGCGATAACCACAGCTAGTGCCTGTGATGTAGAATCCATCATTTGTACTATCTGCTAAAGCTTCGGCATTGTGGAAGAATGTAATGCGATCCTTGTATGGTTGACAAGGTTCTACGCAATGACATGCACAGTTACCACATTCATTACAGCTTTGATCAATATGGATAATCAATTTAGCATCATTTACAGTAACGACTTCATTACATCTATTAGGACATACGCGAACACAAGAGCCACATGTTACACGGCAGTGATAATCAGAACTACGTGTACCTGGGAAGGATGGCATTGCTTCACGTTTTTTCTTCATTGCATCGCTCTTCTTGAAGATTTTATTTTCACTAATGTCTTTAGCAAGTTTAGCGATTAGATCTTTATGTACTTTCAAAGCAGCGTTGTAATCAGTAGATTCTACTTCATCGGCTAAACCTTTAAATGTATTGTAGCCTTCACCTTGAAGAAGAATTGTACATACTGTTACAGGCCAGATACCACAATCAAAGATAGCTTTGATATTTTGTTTTACAGCACCACCGCTATAAGACATTGGTAAACGTTCGCCGAATTGAGCACTTAAGAGCTCAGCTACACCAATTGTTACAGGTAACAAGGATTTACCAGACATGTACATTTGCTCACCTGGCAATTCATTGTTGTGAATTTGTACAGGGAATGTATTTGTCAATTTAACGCCAAAGATTTTGTTGTGTTTTTCACCAAGAGCAATAAGACGTTCTAACATTGGAACAGCTTTATCAAATTGAAGGTCAACTTCGAATTGGTGATCTTCAAAGTCAATATATTCAAAGCCTGCATTATCTAATAACTCTCTAATGCGTTTTGGACCTAACAATGTAGGATTGCATTTCAAGTATAAATGAAGGCCTTTTTCACTGATAAGGTAAGAACAAATAGATTCGATTTCTTCTGCTGGGCAACCGTGCATTGTGGACAATGTAATTGCTTGGCAAAGTTCATCGCTGATAGAGTTGATATAATCAGCATCGATATGTTCAAATTCATCTACATGGTCAAGGCACCATTGTTTACAAGTGTCCCACATAGGAGATTGAGATGCGCTGCGCATTGTGTTGATGAATTTATCAACCATAGGGCTCTTGATACCAGCCAAGTTGTAACCAACACTCATGATGAACAAGAAACCATCTGGATCGCCTAAGCCTAATTCTTTAGAGATTAATTTTAAAGCGAACCATGCTTTGATATATTCATCAGCAGCTTCATCACAGCTATATTCAGAAGACCATTCTACGTTGTATGCTTCGTCTACAGAGTAGATACAAGGTCTAGGAATACCTAGTTCTTCACCGTACATAATTTGTACAGTTTTTAATTCGATACAACGAGCACCTGCTACATAAGATGCCACAATGTTTTGTGCCAACTGTGTATTAGGACCTGCTGCTGGACCTACAGGATTTTCAATAGATTTACAAAACATTGGTAAACGTTGTTCATGATTGATACGATGAATTTTATTTACATTATAAATACGATTGTACATCTTGTACTCAGTCATAATGTGGTTCATCAATTTTCCGAAACTTACCGGATACATAATGTCACTCATAATGTCACACTCCTTTAAAGCGTTTGCGTTATGGGTTTAGTCGTTTCCATAAACCTTTAGATGTTGCTAAAACTTCGTTCATTACTTCAGCTTTATCGATGCCTTGTAATTTACGATCAATCATACGTGGTACACCATCACTAATAGTTGTTACCACATACATACCATTAGCACCGAATAATAAGTGACCATTGATGTTATTTTCATCAAGTGGTGTTGGTGCTGCGTAATCAAGAACGATTACGTCAGCTGCAGCACCTTTTTTAAGGATGCCTACTGTAGTATCAAAGAATTCATTCGCCATTTTACGGTTATTTTCAAATAGCATATGAGGAACTTCGCCCCAACCTACATACGGTTTATGTTGCTCATGTTTTACAAGGCAATTTGCCACTTTGTAGGATTCGAGCATGTCATTTGTATAGCCATCTGTACCAAGGCCAACTGTAATACCAGCCCCTAAAAGCTTCAAGATATCTGTTGTGCCTACTGCATTACCCATGTTACTTTCAGGGTTATGAACAACCTTAGCTTGAGATTCTTTTAATAATTCCACATCTTGGTCAGTTACGTGTACGCAGTGACCAGCGATACTCTTAGGTCCTAAAATACCAGCTTCTACAAGTCGTCTTACAGGTGTCATGCCATATTTTTCTTTACTATCTGCCACATCTTCTGGGCCTTCAGCAACATGAACGTGATATCCTAACTTGTCTTCATTTTGTGCTTTCACATAATCTAATGTTTCAGGACTTAATGTAAAGGATGCATGTAAGCCCATCATAGCTGCGAGTCTAGATGGATCCTTTTTCGCCTCTTTACCAAAACGTACATTTTCTGCAACAGCAGCTTTCATTTGGTCAACACCGTTACGGTCAGAGACTTCATAGCATAAGCAAGAACGAACACCAAACTGTTTTGCTACATCTGCAATAATAGATAGGCTATTAGCTGTTTCACCATAACTTGCATGGTGGTCAAAAATAGTAGTTACACCATTTTCGATACAACCTAGGTATGTAAGCAATGCGCTTGCCTTCACATCTGGAGCTGTCAGTTTATTATCTAAATAGAACCATAGGCCTTCTAAAATTTCACCAAAGTTTGTTGGTGCTGGACCTGGTAAAGATAAGCCTCGTGCAAGAGCGGAGTAAATATGATGATGTGCATTAATAAAGCCTGGCATAATCAAACCGCCATGAGCATCAATAACTTCAGCCTCTTTATATGTTTTGCATAATTCATCATATGCGCCAATATCAATAATCTGAGTTCCGTCAATAACAACAGCGCCATCATAAATGATAGGTCTATCAGTATCGCGAGTAATTACAGTACCTTTTCCTAATAAAATCATAGGGCACCTCCCCAACGAATCGTTGGATGCATACTTATAAATCTATATATTATTATAATACGATACGCGTACCTGTTTTTCCTGCTATACCATCCTTAGATTTTTCTAATAATGTGATAATGGAAACACGGCCTTTTTTAGATTCTGCAAATGCAATGGCAGCTTCTACTTTTGGTTTCATAGAGCCTTCTGCGAACTCGCCTGCTGCTGCATATTTTTTCGCATCTGCTACAGTTATTTCATCAAGCCATTTTTCATTTTCTTTACCAAAATTAATGGCTACTTTTTCAACCGCTGTTAAGATAACAAGTACATCAGCATCAATTTCTTGTGCTAACAAGCTACTAGTCCAATCTTTATCAATAACGGCTGCTGCACCATGAAGTTCATTGCCTTCTCTAGTTACAGGGATACCGCCACCGCCACAAGCAACGATTAGTTGTTTACCTACTAAGCCTTTAATCGCTTCGATTTCGATAATTTCTTTAGGTGCTGGGGATGCTACTACACGGCGATAACCGCGGCCAGAATCTTCTTTTACAACGTAATCATAATTCTTTTCTGCATATTCAGCTTCTTCTTTAGTCATAAAGTGACCAATTGGTTTTGTAGGATTTTTAAATCCAGGGTCATTTTGATCAACTAATACTTGCGTAACCATTGTCATGGTTGGCAAATGTTCAATACCACGATTTAACAATTCTTCGTGAAGCGCATTTTGTAAGTCATATCCAATATATGCTTGGCTCATAGCCACACATACAGACAATGGTGTATTTGGTTGACCTTTTACTTCACGTGTCAATGCAGCCATCGCATTGTTGATCATACCGATTTGAGGGCCATTGCCATGTGTTACTACTACATCACAATCAGCTTCTACTAAATCAATGATTGTTTTAGCTGTACTTTTTACGGCAATTTTTTGTTCTGGAAGGGAATTACCTAATGCATTCCCACCTAGTGCTACTACAACTCTTTTTTTCATGTTATGCCTCATAACAAACTAATAAGAATAAAAAGGAGCCATCACCGCGGATGGCCCCTAAACTTTACTTTACGGTTGAACTCGATCAGTTCCCTTCCGCTCTAATTCTTTTAAAGTTTCTACAGGATTCTTAAATTTGCTTAAGAAGATCATCGCTGCAATAACATATGGTTTGTAGCTTGCTTCTTTATAAAGAGGTACGCGATAGCGATCAAATACTGTTGCGTCAACTTCGCCTTCTTCACAACTTACACCTGTAATATCTGCTGGTAAGCAATGTAAGTAAAGAGCTTTGCCGTCTTTAGTGAGACTCATCATCTCTTCAGTACATGCCCAATCTTTATGTTTACCATTTTCTTCAAGAAGAACTTTTTCTAATGCTTTAATGCCTTCATGATCGTTTTCGCCATACAATTTCGTACGTTTTTCCATCGCACCAAATGGGGCCCAGCTCTTAGGATATACGATATCTGCATCTTTGAAAGCATCCTTCATGTCGTTAGTTCTACGGAAGGAACCGCCGCTTTCTTCAGCTTGTTTCTTAGCGATTTCTTCAACTTCCGGCATTACTTCGTAGCCTTCTGGATGTGCTAATACAACTTCCATACCTAGACGAGTGAATAAACCAATAGCACCTTGAGGTACAGATAAAGGTTTACCATAAGATGGAGAGTAAGCCCAAGTCATAGCAAGTTTTTTGCCTTTAAGGTTTTCTACACCACCGAACTCTTTAATGATATGAGCTGCGTCAGCCATGATTTGTGTTGGATGGTCGATATCACATTGTAAATTTACAAGTGTAGGACGTTGTTCTAATACGCCATCTTCATGACCTTCTTTAACTGCATCAGATACTTGATGCATGTAAGCATTACCTTTACCGATGTACATATCGTCGCGGATACCGATAACATCGGCCATGAAGGAGATCATATTTGCTGTTTCACGAACTGTTTCGCCGTGAGCGATTTGGGATTTACCTTCATCCAAGTCTTGAACTTCTAAACCTAAAAGGTTACAAGCGGAAGCGAAGGAGAAGCGAGTTCTTGTGGAGTTATCACGGAATAAGGAAATGCCAAGGCCGCTGTCGAATACTTTTGTGGAAATATTGCGTTCTCTAAGAGCACGTAACGCATCAGCTACTGCCCAAACACCTTTTAATTCATCTTCAGATTTTTCCCATGTAAGGAAGAAATCTTCGCCGTACATTTTGCTAACGTCTAAGCCTTTTAAAGTTTCAATACTTTTATTGAAGTCTGTCATCTGTAAGTCCTCTCTTTCAATTCCCTAAAGGGCTACTTAGGATCTAACTTTATACGGTACCTCAACCAAGGGTGAGGTACCATATGAAATTCTTAATATCAACTATTTTTAATTATGTCTGCTTTAAATAGATCTAATTCAATGTATTTGATATTAGTCTTTGCAGTATACGGATGGCAATAATGCATATACAGCTGCACATGTTACAAGGTCTTGTTTCCATGTGATTTCGTTAGGAGCATGAGCTTGTGCTTCTGCACCAGGACCGAAGCCGATGCAAGGGATACCATTACGGCCCATGATGGATACACCATTTGTGGAGAATGTCCATTTATCAGTCAATGGGCGAGCTTTACGCATTTCAACTGTGTCTTCTGCACCGATACGTTCATTACCATACAAGCTAGTATATGCTTCTTCCAAAGCTTCTGTTACTTTGTGATCTTTAGGAATTACCCAAGTTGGGAAGTAGCATTCGATTGGATATGTTAAACCAGTCCAGGATGGACGAGCATATTCGTACATGGATACTTTTGCACCATACTCTTTAACATGTGGTAAAGCTTCGATTTCAGCCAAGCAGGATTGCCATGTTTCACCAGCTGTCATACGACGGTCTAAGGAAACGGAACAAGAGTCAGCTACTGCACAACGGCTTGGGGAAGTGTAGAAGATTTGGGAAGTAGTTACAGTACCGCGACCTAAGAAGCGAGCTTCTTCGTAGTGGTCAGGATTGAATTTAGGGTCAAGCATTTTTACAAGACCTTTAATTTTTGTGCTTTCATCAGCAGAGTTAGCATTCAATTCACGGATATCTTGAAGGATGTCAGCCATCTTATAGATAGCATTGTCACCGCGTTCTGGAGCGGAACCATGGCAAGATACGCCTTGTACGTCTACGCGGATTTCCATACGGCCACGTTGACCACGGTAGATACCACCGTCAGTTGGTTCAGTAGATACTACGAATTCAGGACGAATATTGCGTTCTTTAATCATGTATTCCCAGCAAAGACCATCGCAGTCTTCTTCTTGAACTGTACCTACAACAAGCACGCGATATTTATCACTTAAAAGACCTAAGTCTTTCATGATTTTAGCGCCGTATACAGCGGATACGATACCACCTAATTGGTCGGATACGCCACGACCACCGATTTTAGTTTCATCTTCGAAACCTTCATAAGGATCGAAGTTCCAGTTATCGCGGTTACCAATACCTACAGTATCGATATGAGCGTCGAAGGCAATTAGAGTTTTACCAGTACCCATGTAACCAAGAATGTTACCCATTGGGTCTACTTCAACTTCGTCGAAGCCAAGGTCTTTCATTTCTTTTTCAATGCGTTGAACGTGTTCTTTTTCTTCTGCACTTTCACCAGGGAATGCTACGATTTCACGTAAGAACTTGGTCATCGCTGGTCCATAAGTTGCTGCTGCTTGTTTAATTGCTTGTAAATCCATAATTAATGCCTCCTAACGATCTTCACCGTACCACATAATGTTTTTATATCTTTCAGGGTCTGTATCACCTTCAGTGGAGAAGCAGAGCACCTTTGAAGACGCATCTAATTCTAATTCCTTGCGTAAGTCTTCATATTCTGGCATTGTCATAATTGCCGTTACAAGACCTAGTGGAACTGCACCAGATTCACCGGTTGTAATTGGTGTATCACCTTTAATTGGTGCCCCACCAACGCGCATCCCAAGTCTTGCTACCCAATCAGGAGCAGATACGAACACATCCGCATGGTTTCTTAAAATATCCCAAGAAACTGTATTTGGTTCGCCACATGCAAGCCCTGCCATGATTGTATCTAAATCACCCTCAACGATACGAGGATTACCATCATCAGCTACAGCCCCTTTGTATAAGCAAGCTGCTGCTTGAGCTTCTACAACTACTAATTTAGGCTTCTTAGCTGCATTGCTATATAAATTAGTGAAGTAGCCCACTACAGAACCTGCTAAAGAACCTACACCAGCTTGTACAACTACGTGAGTTGGTACCTTGCAGTTTGCAGCTTCTAACTGTTCTGCTGTTTCCATAGCCATTGTGCCATAACCTTGCATGATCCAGTTTGGAATTTCTTCGTAACCTTCCCAAGCTGTATCTTGAACTACAACACCATTTGGAACCTCTTTAGATTTTTTAGTTGCTAACCGTACACATTCATCGTAGTTAAATTCTTCGATTGTTACGGTAGCACCTTCATTTTCAATTTGTTTTCTACGATATTCTGTAGAGCCTTTAGGCATGAATACTACAGCTTTTTGACCTAATTTATTAGCAGCCCATGCTACGCCACGACCGTGGTTACCATCAGTAGCAGTAAAGAATGTAGCTTGACCAAATTCTTCTTTTAATTGCGGAGATGTTAACACATCGTATGGTACATCTTCAACATTTTTACCGGTTTGTTGTGCTACATATTTTGCCATCGCATAGGAGCCACCTAATACCTTAAAAGCATTAAGGCCAAAGCGGTAAGACTCATCTTTTACAAAGAGAGAATCAACTCCGATATGAGATGCTAATTTTTCTAGTGATACTAGTGGAGTTACACTATATTGTGGAAAACTTTCATGAAACGCTTTAGCTTTCTTGATTTCTCTAACATCCATAACGGACAAGAACTTGTCACTAGATGGTGCCATCGTATTACGTTTCCACTGAATTCGGTCCATATTTGCCTCCTAGGATTCTTCCTTTACAGTATTTAAATCACTATAAAGAGTAAACTTAGAAATATTGAAATACTCCGCAATCTTTTCTGAAGATTTCGAGATAAGAAAAGCCCCTTTTTCATTTAAGTAGCTAATAGCCTTTAGCCGTTCTACTTTATTCATAAGTGGTCCAGGTTTACCAACCAACCGTTCTGCTTCTAGTAGTAAATCATCTAATAGTTCCGATACACTTGTAGTAATTTTTTCAACAGTGCCAGCCTCAGCTTGGCCTATGCCTATAAGACTTTCGAGTGATCGATGCATCATAACAAACTCTGTTATATCCTGATTGATTCCTAACAAGTATGCAATATTGCCATCATCATCACGGATATACATGGTAGAGGATTTTAATATCCGTCCATCCTTAGTTTTTGTTAGATACCCAAATCTACCTTCACTACCATCATCATAGTTGAGTACATCTAAAACTACATGTGATGGACCATCGCCAACATGGCGATTCGTTATTGTACCATTTTCTATATATACAAGTGATGTATCAAGATCACCTTGTAAGTCATGTATTAGTACTTCACAAGATGGTCCAAATTGTATGGCCAATCCATGGGCTATAACTTTTAGCCGTTCCAATGTACTCATTGAGATAACCTCCCTCTCATCGGTATCGGTTAGTCTTTATGGTCTAAATAACTTCAGTCCGTTTACATAATTAGTATTATGAGAATAATTCTAACTAATTTTGTATTAACCTAATTTTTTGTTAGGTTCCTTACTTAAATTATAGGTCTATGTATACAAAAATGCAACGCTATCATGCATTAAAGTTATTAATAATTATTCAACTATATACGTACATTGATATAAACACATATAAACACTATGATTTTTATCACATAATTTTATTGTTATAAAAAAATTTGATGACATATGCATCATCATATCTACATAAATAAATATAGTAAAATTCTATAGAGACAAGTGTATATCTATATTCTTATATCTACAAAACAGATCCAGTATATCAGTATTTATCTATATCCCTTATAAATATTCCTATCACTCATGACTACCCAAATTTTCTATTATATATAGAGATACACCCTTATAATTAATACCAATATAAAATCATAACCACCCGTAGAACGGGTGGTTTGCTCTGACCCTATAAGGGTCTTTCTCTAGTGGTGGCCCTCTAAAGAGGGCATTGAATG
>CABSJL010000025.1 GCA_902478055.1 uncultured Veillonella sp.
TAATGAAACGCGTAGTAGTAGATCCGATTTCCCGTATTGAAGGTCATTTACGGGTAGAAATAAAAGTTGATGAAGCGAGTGGTAAAGTAGAGGACGCATTGTCTTCTGGTACTGCTTGGCGCGGTATCGAACTTGTTGCTAAAGATCGCGATCCTCGTGACCTTTGGGCGTTCGTACAACGTATTTGTGGTGTATGTACTTCAACACATGCCTTAGCAGCATTACGTGCTGTGGAGGATGCGATTGGCATTACAATTCCTAAAAATGCAAACTACATTCGTAATATCATGCATAGTTGTTTAGATGTACATGACCATATTGTTCACTTCTATCATTTGCATGCTCTTGACTGGGTTAGCCCTGTAGCAGCGCTTAGTGCAGATCCAGCTAAAACAGCACAATTACAAAATGATGTATTAGCTACTTATAATGTAAGTGGTTTAGCGCCTGCTGAAACTGCGTCTAAAGACTCTGCATATCCTAAAGAGTTCCCTAAAGCTACAACTGCTTATTTCACAGCTATACAACAAAAGATTAAGAAAATTGTAGAATCTGGTCAATTGGGTATTTTCTCCGCTCAATGGTGGGATCATCCTGATTATAATTTGTTGCCACCAGAGGTTCATTTGATGGCCGTATCCCATTACTTGAATATTCTTGATCGTCAACGTGATATCGTAATTCCTCACGTTGTATTTGGTGGTAAAAACCCTCATCCGCACTATGTTGTAGGTGGCATGCCATGTTCTATTTCTATGAATGATATGAATGCGCCTATTAATACACAACGTCTTGCTGCGGTAGAAGAATCTATTGCATTGGCTAAAGATTTGGTAAATAATTTCTACGTGCCAGATCTATTAGCTATCGGCAAAATGTATGTAGAAAAAGGCATGATTGATGGCGGTGGCCTTGCGAAAAAACGCGTTATGTCCTACGGTGACTATCCAGATGATACATATTCTGGCATTTCTAATGGTGACTACCATAAAAAATGTGTCGTTCGTTCTAATGGCGTAGTTGAAAACTTTGCATTAGGCGTAGATAAAGCTACATTTATTCCATTAGAAGGTAAAGACTTCATGGATCCTCAATACCTCAGTGAAGAGGTTGATCACTCCTGGTTCACATATCCAGATGGTAAAAGCTCTCTTCATCCTATCGAAGGTGTTACAGATCCTAAGTTTACAGGCCCTAAATCTGGTACAAAAGAAAAATGGGAATTCCTTGATGAAGATAAAAAATATTCTTGGATTAAATCCCCAACTTTCAAAGGCAAAACTGCAGAAGTTGGCCCATTAGCAAAATATATCGTTGTATATACAAAAGTAAAACAAGGTATCATTAAAGATCCAACTTGGGCAGAATCCATGATTGTTCGTCAAATCGATACAGTATCTCAAGTACTTGGCGTTCCTGCTCACGTATGGATGACTACAATGGTTGGTCGTACAGCATGTCGTGGCCTTGATGCACAAGTAGCAGCAAATATGAGTCAATACTTCTTTGATAAACTCGTTGCTAACATCAAAAATGGTGACACTACTGTAGCTGATATGACTAAATTTGAGCCAAATACATGGGATAAAGATGCTAAAGGTGTTGGCCTTGTAGATGCTCCTCGTGGTGGTTTGGGTCACTGGATTCATATTAAAGATGGTCGCTCTGCAAACTATCAATGTATCGTACCATCTACATGGAATGCATGTCCTAAGACTGCAGCTAACGAACATGGTGCTTACGAAGACTCCATGATTGATACACATGTAAAAATTGCAGATAAACCACTTGAAATCTTGAAGGTAATTCACTCCTTCGACCCATGTCTCGCATGTGCAACCCATTTATACAATAAAAAAGGCGAAAAAATTGTTTCCGTCAATACAGATGCATTGTGTAAATAAAGGGTGGTGGGCTTATGTTAATACATACTGACAAAAAGGCGTATGTCGTATTTAGTTTATGGCTGCGCATATTCCACTGGACTATGGTGCTTAGTGTAACGGCTTTATTCTGGACTGGCCTATATATTGGTGATCCAGGGTTTGCAGCTATTACAGGTAATCCAGAGCCAACCTTTGCTATTGATGGTTGGTTCTCTATGGAAACTATGCGTCGTATCCATTTCATTGCGGGTGTTATCTTAACATTCTCCTTCATCTTCCGATTTGCTGGTGCTCTTTGGAATCGAGGGGACAGATTATTACCTAAATTCCGTCAAAAACGGTATTGGTACGGTCTTAAAGAAACTACATTGCACTATTTGATGATTCCTCAAAAACACGAACATCATTGGCTTCGTAACTCCTTAGCGAGAACTGCGTACATGATGGTGTACATTATGTTCTTCTTTGAAATCTTAACGGGTTTTGCCATGTTTTCAATGGTTAATCCTAATGGTATTTTAGGAACTTTATTTGCTCCAGTTGTTACATTATTTGGTGGTGAATACAAGGTTCATATTATCCATCACTATATTGCTTGGGGCTTCTTGTTCTTTACTATCGTTCATGTGTACATGGCATTCCGAGAAGACGTTATGGAAGAATCTGGCGAAGTATCTGCTATGGTTTCTGGTATGAAGTATTATGCGCATGACCCAATCGATATTGAAGACCTCAATGGCAAACGCCGTCGTGGTGAACGTATCGATAAACCATCTGGTACAACATATCGTCCAAGTGATCCTAACGATCCTAGAGAAAGAGAATTACAAGAAAATGACTAATACAAGTACTGAAATCATCAGTGGCTTGGAACAATACGCGGACTCAGAGGGTCCGCGTATTGATTTAAATAGCCTTTATGATGATGGTAATAATGAAATCGTCCTACTCGGTGTAGGTAATATATTACTTACTGACGAGGGGTTAGGGGTTCATGTAGTAAAAGAGTTGAAAGAGTCTTTCACATTTACACCGTCTATTTCTATTATTGATGGTGGAACGATGGGAATGGAACTGCTTACGTATATGCGTGGTATGAAGAAAATTCTTCTCGTAGACGCTATTAATGGTGGGGAAGCTCCAGGAACTATATATGAGTTCCCTCATAAGGAATTAGAACAATATTTTACAGAACATATTTCTGTACACGAAGTAGGAATGCAAGATATTTTACGTATCCGCGCCATTCAAGAAGACCCCTTAGAGGATGCAGTCGTTATTGGGGTGGAACCAGAATCGTTAGAGATTGGTTTTGAACCTAGTGCACCTGTACAACGAGCTTTACCAGAGGTGAAAGAACGTGTACTCAATGTGTTACGAGAATGGGGCGTAACTGCAGAACCTAATACTTAAACTAATCGGTTTATAGGATGTAAAATTATCTCTAATAGGAGTATTTATGATTGAGAATTATGGTAATGTTCGCGCCGTTTTAAATGAGTTGCGTTTAGCACTTAAAAATTTGCGTGAAACAGGTGAGACTTATTCTATTTATATAGAGAAAACAGGTCTTGCAGAAGAAGAGCAAGTGGAGGTATTAGAAACACTTGGTCGTGGTCATATTACGATTAACTTCAATGAAACAGATCAGCCTGTAGAGTGGTATGAATCTCAATTCTCTGGAATTTGGATTGGCACCTTTAAAAATGGCCGAGATGATTCGATTTTGCACACTGTAGAGGTTGCTAAATATCCAGTCGTAGCTGGTGCATATGAAGAGGATATGGAACTAGCAGAGGCGGATTTACAATCTTGGATTGATGCTGCTGGCCTATAATATAAGAGACCCTTATCAGGGTCTCTTTCTTCTCTGTAGGAGAATATTTTGGTGATTTAGTTAGTTGGAATCATTAAATTAGCTTTGTTTTTTATAATGTTAGTATTTTATTCATATTTTGGGTATATATAATTGGTTTATATATAGAAAAATTTGTAAAATTACGATGGGTTTTATGAAAATAAAATGAAATCAGTTGAATTTCTTGTATTTGGTTCAGAAAATATATTTGATTTTTTGATTAATTCTTGATTTATATAGTTAGTAAAAGCATTTATTATCTTTTTACTGATATAAATTTATTTTATAATACTATTTGTTAAGTAGCTTCATATATAAAATGATATTTTACTTATTTGATATACTTATATATAAGGTAAATGAAGAGAAAAAGCGGTAGAGTGCGAAGAAATCGCTTATTTACTGAATTTGTAGATATAAATTCGCCTATTGTTAACCTTGACGATTTGCCTTAATTTACTAATTAACTTAAAATATGTGAGTAAAATACTTTGGAGGATTTATGTTACTTTCTATTGTAGTGCCTGTATATAACGAAGAAGAGAACATAGCGAATTTTTATAAAGCTGTAACTGATGTTATGTCAGGACTCACGTACGATTATGAACTAATCTTCGTAGACGACGGTTCTAGTGATTCGTCATCTATGATATTGCGTGAAATTGCTTACAATGATAAACATGTCAAAGTGTTATTGCTTGCTCGTAATTTTGGGCATCAGACTGCGCTTACTTGTGGTCTTGATTATGCTCATGGAGATGCAGTTATTACAATGGACGGTGACATGCAGCATCCACCAGCTTTGATTCCTGAACTTGTTCGGTTGTGGGAATCGGGGTATGATGTGGTGCGCACCATACGCGATTCAACTGAAGATGCTAGTTGGGCTAAATCTTTCACGTCTAAGTATTATTACAAACTAATGAACAAAATGGCTGATGTTCCTATTGTTGAAGGTGGATCTGATTTCCGTCTCATGAATAGTAAAGCATTGGGCACATTGAAACGGTTCAGAGAACATGGTCGTTTCTTGCGCGGTATTGTCGGTGCCTTAGGGTATAGACAAGCTGAGCTGCACTTTGTGGCGCCACCTCGTTTTGCAGGGGTCTCAAAGTTTAGTGTGCGCAAAATGATACGATTTGCTCTCGATGGGGTAACAGCCTTTTCAAGAGTTCCTTTACGGGCTGCTTTGTACGTCGGTGTACTATGTGGTGGGTTGAGCTTCTTGCTTATATTACACCTCTTGTATGTATATCTTACGGGTCAAGCCTTGAATGGATGGACTACCTTGGGCGTATCAATTTTGTTCATTGGTGGGATTCAACTCGTCGGACTGGGAATTATTGGCGAGTATGTAGGTCGTATTTTTGAAGAGGTGAAGCAACGGCCTTTGTATTGGGTTAAGTCAGCTATAAACTTTGATGAGCATGAAGAGGCTCCATTACTTGGTCCTAGTAGTGCAGATGTGTTTATGGCACCTGAGACTTATACTAACAAAAGCAAAGAAGACTAGCTGTATTTGTGAATGCAAATAAATAGACGGTTAGTATATTTTGAATAAATAACTTACTTTAAAAGTTTTTGGAAAGGAAGCATATGAAGTCAAAATATAGTAAGGTTAAAATAACGGCATTAACATTAACTTTTGTGTGTGCCACAACAGCCATGGTAGGTGCAACAACATTACAATATGGTGATAAGGGCAAAAGTGTTACAGCGGTTCAACAACAACTAATTAAACACGGTTATAATGCTACAGATAAAAATGGTGTATATGGTAAAGAAACGAAATGGGCAGTTCGTCTGTTCCAACAAGATCGTGGTTTACCAGTGGACGGTATCGTAGGTCCTGCTACGTATAATGCGTTGATGAGTGCTCCTCGTTCTACGAAGGCAGTATTGACTCAAAATGCGGCGACTAAAGCAGTAGCGACGAAATCCGCTTTCACAAACAGCAATGCGACGTCTCGTCGTATCGCAGGTCAATCCATTACTGGCAAAAATATTAAATTAAATAATATTACGAAGAGCGAAACACCAAATAGCATCCATGCTATCTTGGCAGAAGCGGACAAATACCGCGGTGTACCATATGTATTTGGCGGTACTACTCCAAGTGGTTTTGACTGCTCTGGTTATGTTAAATATGTATTTGCGAAACAAGGTATCTCTTTACCACGTTTGGCAGATGAACAATATAACGTAGGTGTTGAAGTTTCTCGTGCAAACTTGAAAGCCGGGGATTTGGTATTCTTTGAAACATATGAACCAGGTCCGTCTCACTCCGGTATTTATATTGGTGATGGCAAGTTCATCAGCGCCACTTCCAGTCGTGGTGTAGCAGTAGCAGATCTTGATACTGGCTATTGGGGTGAACGCTATATCGGCGCAAAACGCGTTATCTAAGCTAATATATAACTAGCTTTAAAAGAGGCTATACGAATCAATTATGTTCTGTTGATTTGTATAACCTCTTTTTCATTTATGTAAAACTTGAATTTTATCCTAACTTTTTCTTGCTGTAAAAGTAGAGGAACTCCGCATGACTTCAATGTTTTTGATAGATTTTATATCGTTTTTACGTTATAATGAAGAGTAAATAATTTTAGGAGGAATATACACATGAAGGGTAATGAACTGCGTCAAGCATACTTGCAGTTTTTTGAAAGCAAAGGACATTTAAAATTAGATAGTTTTTCTCTTATACCAGAAAACGATCCATCTCTATTATTGATTGGGGCAGGTATGGCGCCATTGAAGCCTTTCTTTACAGGTAAATTGGTACCTCCTTGTCATCGTATTACAACAAGCCAAAAATGTATGCGTACAGGTGACCTTGAAAACGTAGGTCGCACAGCTCGTCACCATACATTCTTTGAAATGCTTGGTAACTTCTCCTTCGGTGATTACTTCAAAAAAGAAGCGATTCACTGGGCATGGGAGTTCTTAACTGAAGTTATTAAACTCGATAAAAATAGATTATATGTAACTGTATATCCAGATGACCAAGAAGCTTATGATACTTGGCATAATGATTGTGGTGTAGAAGAAAGCCACATTACACGTCTTGAAGATAACTTCTGGGAAATTGGTGAAGGTCCATGCGGTCCTGACAGTGAAATCTTTTTCGACCAAGGTCCTGAACATGGTTGTGATGATCCTAACTGTGCACCAGGTTGTGATTGCGATCGCTATCTTGAAATCTGGAACTTAGTATTTACACAATTTAATAAAATGCCAGATGGTTCCTACGAACCATTACAACATAAAAACATCGATACTGGCGCTGGTCTTGAACGATTGGCTTCCGTATTACAAGGTTGTAAAACAAACTTTGAAACAGATTTAATTTTCCCAATCATCGAAGCGACTGCAAAACGCGCTGGTGTTAAGTATAACGAAGATCCAAATACCGATGTTTCTTTGAAGGTTATTGCTGACCACGCTCGTGCTGTTACTGCATTGATCTCCGATGGCGTATTGCCATCCAACGAAGGTCGTGGTTACGTATTACGTCGTATTTTACGTCGTGCTGTACGTCATGGCCGTTTACTTGGTATTGAGGGTATCTTCTTAACACCACTTATTGATGTAGTCGTAGACATTCTTGGCCCTGGTATTAAATCCATCGCAGAAAAACAAGACTTCGTTAAACGTGTTGTACAAAATGAAGAAGAACGCTTCAACCAAACATTGGAACAAGGTCTTGAGTTATTAAACTCCTTGATTGATACACTTGCAGCTGAAAAAGCTACTGTAGTTCCTGGCACAGAAGTATTTAAACTATATGATACATATGGATTCCCTTGGGAATTAACAGAAGAAATTGCTTCTGAACGCGGCTTTACAATCGACCATGAAGGTTTTGAAGCAGCTATGAAGGAACAACGTGAACGCGCTCGTGAAGCTCGTGTAAAAGAAGATGCGAAGGTAGCAACACCAGACATTACATTCTTGAAAGATGAAGAACTTGTTGAAGATGAAGCAGAAACTGCATCCTCCGTATTAATGCTTGGTAAAGGTTCTGAACGCTTGCAAACAGCAGCTGATGGCGATGAAATTACTGTTATCGTACGCACTACTCCATTCCATGCTGAAGGGGGCGGTCAATTAGGTGATACAGGCTTTATCGTTGGCCCAATGGGTAAGGTAGAGGTTCATAATACAAAACGTTTACCTGAAGGCACTGTATATCATATTGGTACTGTTGTAGAAGGTTCTATCTCTGAAGGTGATGATGTAACACTTGAAGTGGATACAAATCGTCGCGCAGCAATGGCCCGCAACCATACAGCAACACACTTGCTACATGCAGCATTGAAAAAGGTTCTTGGCGAGCATGTTAACCAAGCTGGTTCTCTAGTAACTCCTGATTACTTGCGCTTTGACTTCACTCATTTCTCCCCTGTAACACAAGAGGAACTTGATCAAATCGAAGCTCTTGTAAATGAAGAGATTTTAAAAGCTACAGACCTAGCTATTGCTGAAATGTCCATGGACGAAGCAAAAGCAAAAGGTGCGATGGCGCTCTTTGGCGATAAATATGGCGACGTAGTTCGCGTTGTAGAGGTTCCTGGCTTCTCCGTTGAATTATGTGGTGGTTCTCATGTAGGCAACACAGCTTTCATTAGTTCTTTCCGTTTAACATCTGAAGCAGGTATCGGTTCTGGTGTACGTCGTATTGAAGCGATTACAGGTCGTGCAGCTCTTGATGCAGCAAAACATGATCGTTTGACTATCGAACGTATGGCAGGTGAACTTAAAACTAAAGCTCCTCAAGTAGAAGAACGTTTACATCAAGTATTGGCAGAAGCAAAAGAAACTGCAAAAGAATTAGAACAAATTCGTAAAGAGGTTTCTGCAGCTGGTGCCGCTGATATCATTGCTGGCAAGGTTATGATTGGCGATGTAGCATTTGTAGCGGCTTCTGTAAAAGCTTCTTCTATTGATGAATTACGTGATCTAGCTGATATGGGCCTTGATAAATTAAATGGCTCTGGCGTAGTACTTGTAGGCGCTGCTATGGGTGATGACAAAGTTAACTTTGTATGTAAAGTCTCTAAAGATGTAGTGGCTAAAGGTGCTAAAGCCGGTAATATCGTAAAAGCCGCAGCTCAAGTTGCTGGTGGTAATGGCGGTGGCCGTCCAGATATGGCTCAAGCAGGCGGTAAAGAACCAGCTAAATTGATGGATGCATTAAAAGCTGGTGGTGAAGCGTTAACATCTATGTTACAATAGGCATATAATTTTATAATTATACTTGTATCTGTTATAGAAATTTTTTATAATGCATAAAAAGTTACTGACTTTGTAGCTTTAATTCAAGTATAATAGGAGGCGAGGTTTCACTTTTACAGTGGAACCTGCCAATGTAATAAAAAGGAGGGATACGATGAAAGTTTCTGATGAAACTATGTTATTCCGTAAAGTAGACGATGAACCGATGACTGCTGAAGAGGTTCTCACTCGTGTTTATCAATCTATTCAAGAAAAAGGTTACAATCCAATTAATCAAATCTTAGGCTATCTAATTTCTGGGGATCCAGCGTATATTACAAGCTATAATAATGCGCGTTCTGATATCCGCCGTTTAGAACGGGATGACTTGATTGAGGAATTGTTGAAAGAATACGCAAAGGCAAAACAACTATAATGAGAATTATGTCATTAGATGTGGGCAGCCGTACTATCGGCATTGCCTGTAGTGATGCACTGCTCATGACAGCACAAGGTATTGAAACCATTCGTAGAACATCTCTTGAAAAAGACTTTAACCGCTTACAAGAACTCATTGCTGAATATGAAGTACATGAATTAGTAGTAGGTATGCCGAAAAATATGAATGGTACAAAAGGTGAACGGGCTGAAAAGACCGAAGAATTCGTTGAAAAGATGAAGGAAGTCATCGATTTACCTGTTACATATTGGGATGAGCGGTTATCTACTGTTATGGCTGAACGCCAACTCATTGCAGCTGACGTGAGTCGTAAAAAACGTAAGTCCGTTATTGATAAAATGGCAGCGGTTGTAATTTTGCAAGGATATTTAGATCGCTTGCAGTTTAATAAATAAGTATTTTTCTTAAGGAGGGTTTCCGATGGTTGACCAAAATTTTGAAGGCGAAGTATATTACTTGGAATTCGAAGATGAAAACGGTAACAAACAGTATTTCACAGAGGATATTATCTTGAGCCATGAAGGCCAAGAATATGCTGTTCTTGTACATGTACAAGATGAAGAGGCTGACCATGAAGGTCAAGATGACACATACATGATCTTGGCTCGCATCGAAAAAAATGAAGAAGGCGTAGAAGAATACGTACCTTTAGATGAAGATGACGATAACTTTGAAACTCTAGTAAAATTGTATGAAGAAATGGAAGATGGCGAGTAGTCACTTCCTCGTAAATCTAGCGTGTTGTCTTAGGACAATGCGCTATTTTTATTTGTTATACATAAACGCTTTATAATAGAAGATGAATTATATCTATATATTTTCCCTTCATACTAGTAGCATAAGAGATGGCTATAATTGATATATAACATAATTGGGGACGATAATAAGATAATGTCCTTAAATGTAGGGGAAATATAGACTTTATGGTATAATAAAGTGATAAATACTGTTATGTTATAGAAAGGAACTCAACATCGTGAGAAAAGCCTTAAGATATATTTTAATCCTTATTATTGTAGGCGTATTAATCATCGCAGGTGGTCTTGGTGCAATTTATTTAGTGCCAAATACCTTTGCACAAGATGATGGTAGTCAGGTACTTGTCATTGAAAAGGGGCAGACTGGCACTGAAATTGCTGATATGCTCTATGAACGAGGTCTCATTCGAACTACGCAAGGTTTTAAGCTTTGGTTATATTTGAGCGGTACTAATGATAAACTTCAAACTGGTCACTACCAAATTCCTAATAAGGTAACTGTGCGCGAACTCATTTCTTTATTACAAGAAGGTCATGTAGAATCTATTCGTGTTACAATTCCTGAAGGATACACAGTTGGTGATATTGCTATCGTTCTTGAAAAAAATCAAATTATGAAGGCAAAGGACTTCTTAGCAGAAGCAAAGACCTTTGTACCATATCCATATATGAAAGGTACAAGACCAGCTACATATCCGGTAGAGGGCTTCTTATTCCCAAGTACTTATGAAATTCCAGTAGGTGCAACGCCACGTGAAGTGATTCAAATGATGGCTGACGAAATGAATCGTTACCTCACACCGGCTGTGAAGAAACAAATTCAAGCTCAACACATGAGTATTCATGACTTTGTAACATTGGCATCCATTGTTGAACGTGAATCTTTATTTGATGCAGATCGTCCAACAATTGCAGGGGTATTTAAAAAACGGTTAGCCCATGGTATTCCATTGCAATCTGATGCGACAATTTCCTATGTACTTGGTTATGCAAAAGAAGATGTAACTATTGGTGATACGCAATTACAAAGCCCGTATAATACATACGTATCTAAAGGCTTGCCACCTGGTCCAATTGCGAATCCTGGTAAAAAAGCATTAGATGCAGTTTTGCATTCTGAAGATACAGATTATTTATACTTTGTAGCAGATAAAGATGGACATAACCACTTCTCTAAAACATATGAAGAACATTTAGCGGAAGTTCATAAAATCTATGGTAATGATACGGCTACATCCTCTAATACAGAGGCCGCAGTACAAGCTGGTCCTAACTATGACGTGGCTGTGGCAACGACAGAGCCTAACTACAATTACAGCTCTGAAGAAGCGGTGGAAGCAGATTCTCAATATGTTAATGTGGAACCTACGTACAAATATACACCAACAACGGTTCCAGCTGCTGAAATTCCAGCACCAACACCAGCTCCACAAGCACCAGCTCAATCTGCACCAGCAACTCAATCATCTAGTTCTAACTCTTATGTGCCAACTACAACACCTGCTCCAGAATCTATGCAAAATGTTGTACCAAGTACACAACAAGTACCTCATATTGAAGTAAAGCCAGCTGAATCTGTGGATCGTTCTACGTTGGTAATTCCTAGTGGTAATAGCAATAAATAATGTAGGAGATTGAATCTACTTTCATGACATTAAATGATATTTTAAATGAACAGCGTATTTACGCGATGATTAATGATGTACCGATTCTACGAGAATCTGAGGTTCATCTCTTTGAAGAATTAATAGGTTTGTACCGGCCCACCTCTGTGTTAGAGGTGGGCACCGCCATTGGTTACTCTGCTTTGTTGATGGCTCCGCTACTCGACGAAGAGGAGGGACATATTACATCTATTGAATTAGATGATGTGCGTTATGAAATGGCGAAATATTATATTAACCAATCTGATTATGCCGATACAATTACATTGCTGAAAGGCGATGCGTCTCAAGTCTTAACGGAACTCACCGGTGAATATGATCTCGTATTTTTAGATGGTCCTAAAGGGCAGTATCTAAAACAGTTAGAGCTCATTTTGCCACATGTGAAAGAAGGAGGCGTTATCCTAGCGGACAATGTACTCTTTAGAGGCTATGTACGGGGCGATAAGGAGCCGCCAAAACGGTTTAAAACTATCGTAAAACGGTTAAAAGAATACTTAACATATGTTGAAAATAAAGAATTGTTTAACACTACCATTTATCCTATGGGTGATGGTATGAGTGTGAGTGTGTGGAAAGGGCACAACAAATAATGGCAGAACATTTTATGGAATTGCTTTGTCCAGCCGGTAATATGGACAAGCTTAAAATGGCTATTCGCTATGGTGCGGATGCCGTATATTGTGCAGGCAAACGTTTTGGCTTGCGCGCAGGTAACTCTAACTTCTCCGACGAGGAATTGAAGGAAGCCGTAGAGTTCGTACATGCTCATGGTAAAAAAATCCATGTTACATGTAACATCATTCCTCACAATGAGGACTTTGAGGGTTTAGAGGATTATTTGAAATTCCTTGAAAGTATCGGTGTTGATGCGATTATCGTTGCCGATATGGGTATCTTCAGCCTTGCTAAACGCGTTGCTCCAGGCCTTGAACTTCACGTAAGTACACAAGCATCTACTACAAACTGGCATACAGTTCAAATGTGGAAAGAATTGGGCGCTACACGTGTAGTAGCAGCTCGTGAAGTGTCCTTGGCTGACCTTAAAGAAATGAAGGACAATGTAGATATCGAAATTGAATCCTTCGTACATGGTTCCATGTGTATTTCTTACTCTGGTCGTTGCCTATTATCTAACTACATGACAGGCAACCGCGATGCGAACCGTGGTCAATGTTCTCAATCTTGTCGTTGGAAATATTCCCTTGTTGAATCTAATCGTCCTGGTGAATACTACCCAATTGAAGAAGATGAGCATGGTACATATATCTTTAACTCTAAAGACTTGTGCTTGATTCACCGTATTCCAGATCTATATGAAGCTGGTATCGACAGTCTTAAAATCGAAGGCCGAATGAAATCCGTTCACTACTGTGCGACAGTAGCAAAGGTTTATCGTACAGCTATCGATACATACCTTAAAGAAGGTAAAGATTGGTATGTTCGTCCAGAATGGATTGCAGAATTAGAAAAGATTTCTCACCGTCCATATACTGATGGCTTTGCAGAAGGCCGTCCTGACGAAACTGCTCAAAACTATGGTAAATCTACAAATACGCAAAGCCATGATTTCATCGGTTTAGTTTTGGGTTATAACGAAGAAGAAAAATACGTTGATCTTGAACAACGTAATAACTTTAAGGTAGGCGATAAAGTAGAATTCTGCCAACCTAAGGGTGAGCTTGTTGAGACTGTAATTGAAAAAATGACAGATGAAGATGGTAACCCAATCGATGTAGCACCACATGCCCAAATGAAAGTGCGCATTTACATGGATACACCACTTGAACCGTACTCCATGATGCGTCGTGAGTGCAAACCTAAAGCGGAGTAATTATGCGTGGTACACCATTAGAACCGAGTAAATCTATCGGTGCATTTCCCGATGTACCAGATTTAGAGACCTCTGGAGAAGAAGCGTATGTGTTCTTTCATCTTGCACCGAAGCATACAAACTATATCAATCGCATCATTGAAGGCTATGAATATTTAGGTGTTATGACCTCTGTAGATACGAGTGGGCGGTGCATGTTGCGCTGCACACCATCTACAAAGCCATTAGCCATTGAAGTATTAACTAGCTTATCTGATTATGTCACTATAGAGAAATGAGAGTATATCTATGAAACAATCTATTTTGAAACGTGCATTATTAACAGCTTGCCTTAGTGTATCTATGGCCGGCGTAGCTATGGCGGGCCCTGTAGGTCCTGTTATCATCCCTCAAGCAGGGGATGTAGTAGTCATCAATCATGGTCCTGATATGACCTTCACTGGCAATATCAACTTTGATGTGGAAAGCCAAACTAATAACAACTTACAAATTGGCTCCACTGTGATCCCTAATGTAGTATATGGTGCTGCTTTCAATAAAACGGGTGCACCAGATACAATTATCCCAGCTCAAACTTACGTGTATGTAGGTACAAAAGATGGGGCGAATGCTTTCACAGAAGCTAGCGACGCCGACAAAAAAGGGGCTAACTGGAATGTAGAAACGTTGAAGAAAACTAAGTCCGGTGATGTACAATTGGCAAGCCGTGGTGTTCCAGAAAAACCATTGGCAAACCAAGTAGCAACTATTAAAGACTCCATTATGCTTAGCGCTGTAGACCTCAGTACAACAGAGGTTGGCCGCAATAGCAAGGGCGTTCTATATATGACAGTTCCTAAGGAATTGAAATTAACTGCGGATACAGGTATTCCTGAAGACGTACGGGAAACAATGCCAGCCATGTTCCGTGGTAAAATGGGTGACTCTCTCATGGTAAACCTTATGCCTCTAAATGATGACGAAAAACAACAATTAGCGGCAAACCCACACAATGCTAATGCAATCGTATTCAACCGTGGCATGAGCATGGCTAAAATGATTGGTTCCTCTGCACGTACAAGCAAGGTATACACATACATGAAGGACCACTATTTGAACCTCGTTATTGTAGCAAAAGATTACGATGATAACGGTGCTCGTGGTAGCGGTGTTATGATGGTGTCTAAACAGGATAACTCTAATGATGTACTTTTAACACTCTACAAAGGCCCAGATCTTTCTAATAGCAAATTAGAAAAAGTAATTGGTGCCATGTTGTCTACAAACTTCAAACGCTAATAGATCTAATAAAATTTTCAAAGTTTTATAGGTCTTACAAAACGGCTCGATATACGGGCCGTTTTATTTTAGTTTTATGATGTAAGAGCGGTATTTTGAATTTATAGAATTTATGAAATTTACTATTGAACCGTATTGAATTTTTTAATTCCCTATGATACTATAGTCTAGTAAAAGTGATGCAAAGGACATGATTCTCATATCCCTGTGTACCAGAGAGAGGCTGATGCTGGAAATGCCTTACACATATATCAGAGTTACCCCCTTTAAACTGATTTGTCGAACCTAAGTAGGCAAATACGGCCGCCACCGTTATCGGGCTTAATGAAGTGAATTAACTATACACATATATTCGTATAGGTAGTTAACTAGGGTGGAACCGCGAATGATCTTCGTCCCTTGTTTGTAGGGATAGAGGGTCTTTTTTTATTACCAAAATCCAACTATCCTAGTTTATAAATTGGAGGAAAGAAAAATGGCAGATGTAAAAATCATTTTACCTGATGGTAGTGCAAAGGAATACGCTGCTGGCACTACTCTTGGGGAAGCAGTAAAACAATTATCTAACAGCTTGGCTAAAAAAGTACTAGCTGCTAATGTAAATGGCGAATTAACAGACCTTCGCGAAGAACTCGTAGATGGTTCTGAAGTAGCTTTCTTAACATTCGAAGAAGATGGTGGTAAACATACTTTGCGCCACACAGCTTCTCATATCTTGGCTCAAGCGGTAAAACGCTTATGGCCTGAAGCTAAATTGGCTATCGGTCCTGCTATCGATAAAGGTTTCTACTATGATATCGATATGGAACATACTTTGACTCCTGAAGATTTGGGCAAAATCGAAAAGGAAATGAGCCGTATTGTAAAAGAAAACTTGCCTATCACTAAATCTGTAATGTCTCGTCAAGAAGCTATCGAGTTCTTCAAATCTAAAAACGAAGACTACAAGGTAGAATTGATTGAAGATCTTCCTGAAGATGCTGTTATCTCTTGCTACGCTCAAGGCGATTTCATCGATCTTTGTGCAGGTCCTCACGTGGCATCCACTGGTAAGGTGAAAGCTTTCAAATTACAAAGCATTGCAGGTGCATACTGGCGCGGCGATGAAAAGAACAAAATGTTGCAACGTATTTACGGTACAGCATTTGAAAAGAAAGAAGAACTTGATGCATACCTTCACTTGCTTGAAGAAGCAGCTAAACGGGACCATCGTAAACTTGGTAAAGAACTTGGCTTGTTCGTTATCAAAGAAGAAGGACCTGGCTTCCCATTCTTCTTACCAAAAGGTATGGCACTTCGCAACGAATTGGAAAACTTCTGGCGTGAAGTTCACCATGAATTTGATTACGAAGAAATTCGTACACCAATCATCTTAAATAAACAATTGTGGGAAACATCTGGTCACTGGTTCCATTACCGTGAAAATATGTACACTACAATCATTGATGATGAAGAATATGCAATTAAACCAATGAACTGCCCAGGCGGTATCTTGGTTTACCAAAACGAAATGCATTCTTACCGTGACTTCCCATTGCGTTACGCTGAACTTGGTTTAGTACACCGTCATGAATTGTCCGGTGCTTTACACGGCTTATTCCGTGTACGTGCATTTACACAAGATGATGCTCACGTATTCATGTTGCCAGATCAAATGCAATCTGAATTGATGAAAGTTATCGAATTGTTCGACCGTATTTATAGCCAATTCGGCTTGAAATACCATGTTGAATTGTCTACTAAACCAGACAATGCAATGGGGGATGATGCAATCTGGGAAGCAGCTACAGAAGCATTGCGCAATGCCATTGAAGCAAAAGGTATTCCTTACGTAATCAACCCTGGCGATGGTGCATTCTATGGTCCTAAACTTGACTACCATATCGAAGACTCCTTAGGTCGTACATGGCAATGTG
>CABSJL010000026.1 GCA_902478055.1 uncultured Veillonella sp.
AAATGCTAGAAGTACCATTTGCTATTGCAGATGCTACAAGCTTAACTGAAGCTGGTTATGTTGGGGAAGATGTGGAAAATATCTTGCTTAAAATTATCCAAGCGGCAGATTATGATATAGCTCGGGCTGAACGAGGCATTATCTATATCGATGAAATCGATAAGATCGCTCGTAAGTCTGAGAACCCTTCCATTACACGTGACGTGTCTGGTGAAGGTGTACAACAAGCATTGCTTAAAATCTTAGAAGGTACCGTAGCTTCTGTTCCACCTCAAGGTGGCAGAAAGCATCCAAATCAAGAAATGCTTCAAATCGACACTACAAATATTCTCTTTATTTGCGGTGGTGCATTTGATGGTATGGACAAGGTTATTACTAAGCGTACCGCTAAGAAAACCCTTGGTTTTGGTGCAGACGTACAACGCAAAGAAGAACGCAATGTATCAGCTATCTTAAAAGATGTTGTACCTGAAGATTTATTGAAATTTGGTTTGATTCCAGAATTCATTGGTCGTTTACCTGTTATGGTAACATTGGACCAATTGGATAGAGAGGCGTTAATTCAAATTTTGACAAAGCCTAAAAATGCATTAACAAAACAATATGAAAAAATTCTATCCCTTGATGGTGTAGAGTTAACTTTCACTGAAGATGCATTAGAAGAAATCGCTGATGAAGCATTACAGCGAAAAACAGGTGCTCGTGGTTTGCGTGCTATCATTGAAAAGGTGATGAAACGCGTTATGTTTGAAGTTCCTTCCATGCCGGAAGTAACTAAGTGCATAGTAAATCGTGAATCCGTGTTGAGCACAGGTGAACCTATACTCAAAAATGAGGCAGACCAAGACATCCAGTTGAAATCGTAATTCGAAGAAACTCATTTCTGTGTAGGAATGAGTTTCTTTTCATAATATAAATACCTGGAGGAAGTATGAATTTACTCGAAGTTGGGATTCCAACTGTACCTCTTAGAGGCATGGTTGTATATCCGAATATCGTGATTCACCTCGATATCGGTCGAGACAAATCCATTAAAGCGGTGGAAGCCGCAATGAACGAGGATCGCATTTTAGCAGTTGTCAGCCAAAAGGATGATGCTGTTGATGCGCCAACTGTTCATGACTTAGCCCAAATGGGTACATTAGTAAAAATTAAGCAAATGTTACGCTTACCAGGTGGTATTGTACGTGTTCTTGTAGAGGGCATTACACGTATTCGCGTAATGAATATTACAAGTATGGATCCGTACTATGTAGGGGACTACGAACGGGTAGCTTCCGAATTTGAAGACGATGTTGAGCTAGAAGCGTATCGTCGTTTGGTTCAGTCTAAATTCGGCGAATGGGCTGAAGAGGCTAAATCTGTTACAGATGAAGGCGTTACACGCGTAATGGAGTTACGCGACCCATGCGAATTGGCTGATCAAGTTGCGTTCTTATTGCCTATTAATAACACTAAACGCCAAGAGTTACTTGAAGAATTATCTGTAGCTCGTCGTTTAAATATGATTGTAGGCATTTTGAATATGGAATTACAAATCTCTGATTTGGAAAACTCCATTAATAATCAAGTACGTCAATCTATGGAAAAAGCGCAAAAAGAATATTTCTTGCGTGAAAAAATCCGTGTTATCCACGATGAATTGGGGGACAAAGGGGATCCAGAGGAAGAAGCTGAAGAGTTACGTGTTAAATTAAAAGCACTTAACCTTAGCGAAGATGTACATGAACGTATCGATAAAGAAATTTCTCGTTATAGCCGTATGCCACAATTGATGCCAGAAGCAACAATTTTGCGCAATTACCTAGATTGGGTATTGGCGTTACCTTGGAATGAATTAACTGAGGATCGCTTGGATATCAAGGAAGCTCATGCTATGCTTGAGGCGGATCATTATGGCCTTGAAAAGGTTAAGAAACGTATCCTTGAATTCTTGGCTGTTCGTAAGTTAACTGGTAAGAATAGTGGTTCTATTCTTTGCTTAGTAGGCCCGCCAGGGGTTGGTAAAACATCCTTGGCTACGTCTATCGCTAAAGCGATGAACCGCAAGTTCATCCGTGCATCCTTAGGTGGTGTTCGCGATGAAGCTGAAATTCGTGGCCATCGTCGTACCTATATTGGCGCATTGCCTGGTCGTATGATTCAAGGGCTTAAGAATGTAGGCACTAAGAACCCTGTATTCTTGCTGGATGAAATTGATAAATTAGCATCTGACTATAAAGGTGATCCATCCTCTGCATTATTAGAGGTATTGGATCCAGAACAAAATAGTACATTCAGCGATCACTTTATCGAAGTACCATTCGATTTCTCTGAAGTATTCTGGATTACAACGGCTAACGTTGCATCCAATATTCCTGGTCCATTGTTAGATCGTATGGAAATCATCGAGTTATCTAGCTATATGGAACAAGAGAAGTTAGAGATTGCTAAGCGCTATTTAGTACCTAAACAAATCAAGAAAAATGGTCTTGAAGATTACAAGGTTAAATTATCTGATGCAGTGTTGAAAAAGGTAGTTTCCGAATATACTCGTGAAGCGGGTGTTCGTACCTTGGAAAAAACGATTGCTAAGATTTGTCGTAAAATTGCTTATAAAGTCGTTGAAGAAGGTGGAGATGCACCGAAAGTAACGACAAAAAATCTTCACGAATTCTTGGGCGCTCCAATCTTTGTTGACCAAGAGCGTGAAAAGAAACCGCAAATTGGCTATGTAAATGGTTTAGCTTGGACTTCTGTAGGTGGCGTTGTATTGCCATGTGAAGCAACTACTATGAATGGTACAGGTAAACTTGCATTAACTGGTAGCTTAGGTAAGGTTATGCAAGAGTCTGGTCAAGCTGCGATGAGCTATATTCGCCACAATGCAAAAGCCTTAAAAATCGAAGACGATTTCTATAAGAAACTCGATATTCACGTTCACTTGCCTGAAGGTGCAACACCTAAGGATGGCCCTTCTGCAGGTATTACAATGACATTGGCTATGGTATCTATCTTAACAAACCGCAAGGTTCGTTCTGATATTGCCATGACTGGTGAAATTACATTGCGTGGCCGTGTATTACCAATCGGCGGTTTAAAAGAAAAGTTATTGGCAGCCTTGTCTAATGGCATTAAAGAAGTATTGATTCCGAAAGGCAATGAAAAGGATATTGCAGAATTGCCTGACATTGTAAAAGAAGGTCTCATTATCACGCCAGTTAAGACAATGGATGAAGTATTAGCAAAGGCACTTGTGTAATGCAAAAAAAGAAAAAATCCACTAAACAAATGGGCCCAAAACCACAATATACACGAAAAGAACCGAAGGGGCCTCGTATTATAGCAGCAAAATATAATACTTCCTGTGTAAAGGCAGATCAATATCCTGAAGGGGATACTGTGGAAATTGCCTTCATTGGACGCTCTAATGTGGGCAAATCTTCGTTGATTAACTCGCTGTGTAATTATCGTGGGTTAGCCCTCGTTAGTGGCCAACCAGGTAAGACAAAGACGATAAACTATTTTGATGTGGAGTCAAAAGAGGATATTTCTGAGACAGAGGAACGCCGTTATCATTGGTTCCTCGTTGACCTTCCTGGTTATGGATTTGCAAAGACAAATAAAGGAAACCGCAATTTGTGGTCTTCCTTTATTGCCGATTATATTTTACATTCTGAACGATTGATGTTGTTATGTTTATTAATTGATGGTCGTCATCCAGAGATGCCTATCGATAAGGTCGCTTATGACTGGCTCGTTGAAGCTGGTGTACCATTACAAATCGTAGTGACTAAGGTCGATAAATTAACAGCTAAAGAAAAGTCTGCTAATTTAGCGATCATTAAGGAAATGTACCCAACTGCAACGCCGCCAATTCTGTATAGCTCTTTGAAGCATACAGGCCGTGAGCTTTTACAACAACGCATCAATAAAGTTCTAGTAGGAGATGAAGCATGAGTCAAACCAATGAATTAGAGATTATGGAACGCATTGCTCTAGATTTAGAGGGTGTGGAAGAGTCTCTTGCATCATCTTTTAATACAGGTGCAGAAGACTTTAATGCACTGATTCGACCATTATCTGCTGCAGGTGGCAAGCGCTTGCGTGCGCAATTATGTTTATTGATTGCTAATGCAGGTACATCTGTAGAACGTCAGCGTATTAGAATTGCTGAAGCTGTAGAAATGCTTCATTTAGCGACACTGATTCACGATGATGTATTAGATCAAGCTGAAATTCGTCGCGGTGAAGAAACGATTCATATGCACAAAGGCAATAAGGTAGCCATCCTTAGTGGGGACTACTTATTTGCTAAAGCATTCCAAATCGTGTCTGAAATGCCTAATATGAAGTATTTACAAATTTTCTCCCATATTATTACTTGCCTTGTGGAAGGTGAGTTCATGCAAATGGAAGATGTATATCGCATTGATCAAGGTATTGAGCGTTATATGACCAAGACCCAGAAGAAAACAGCAGACTTTATGGAAGGCTGTATGGAATTGGGTGGCCTATTAGGGGGCTGGAGCGAATCTGAAATCGTTGAGTTGAAAAAATATGGTCATGCGTTGGGCATGGCCTTCCAAATTACTGATGATATTATGGATTATCGTGAAACAACAGAGACGACTGGTAAACCAGTGGGGAATGATCTTCGCGAAGGTTTATTGACATATCCGTTGTTAAGCATCGTCAATGATGATAATAAAGATAAATTGCTTGCAGACATTAAGGCCTTAAATGATGGCGGTGATGAGCAGGCTATTATCGACTATGTTATCAGTCAAGGTGGTATTGATAATACATTAGCTGTAGCTGATCAATATTGCAAAGATGCTTTGGCGGCACTCGATGCTGTACGCGATTTCCCAGGCAAGGAATTCCTTGTGATGGCAGTAGAAAATTTAGCTGATAGAAAGGTATAATATGGAACCATTCGAACCAAAACCGGACTTCGAATATCCCATACAAAAACCTTCTTTTGATAGTGTAGTTCGTCAAAAGCGTCGCGAAGCTGAATTAAAGGCTGAGCAAGAGCAGTATAAGGTGGCAAATCAGCGGGTTCCTGAGGAACCAGAAGATGAACCTATTTATACTGAGATGGAACAGAAAATGATGGACGAAGCTCGGGAACTATCCCTTGTGGGACATCTATCTGAATTGCGAAAGCGTCTGATTATAATGGCTGTTGCAGTTGTTATAGGAACTTGTATTTCTTATTATTATGTAGACTTTTTATTGGAAATACTCCTCAAACCAGCTGGTAAGCTCTATTATATGAAACCAACTGAAGCCTTCTTTACATATATGAAGGTGTCTATAGTAGGTGGTCTTATTATAGCGGCGCCCATTATATTGCATCAGATTTGGCTATTTGTTAAGCCAGCCCTTACTGTACGAGAAAAGCAGTTATCTAACTGGATTTTACCGGTTGCCATAGGCCTATTTGGCATAGGTATTGTGTTTTCTTATTTTCTCGTGCTACCAGCAGCCGTCAAGTTCTTTATGGGCTTTGCTACAGACGAATTACAACCGCTATTTTCCATTGGTCAGTACATGGACTTTGTATTATCCTTTGTACTACCCTTTGGATTTATCTTTGAGTTGCCGTTGATTTTAATCATCTTGGGATATTTCAACTTAATTACATCGCGTTTTTTAAAAACGAAGCGAAAGATATTTATTCTTATATCCTTTATCATAGGTGCTGTCATTTCACCAACACCGGATATGTTCTCTCAAACGATGATTGCATTGCCTATGATATTGCTATATGAAACGAGCCTATTTGTATTGGCTAAGATTATGAAGCGCTAAGGAGTTTATTTAGGAGGAACGATGAAAACCTACGAAAATTTAACCACTTATAACCCCGGTGAAATAGAAGGGAAATGGTATTCATATTGGGAAAACCAAGGATACTTTCACGAAGAAGTAGACACTAATAAAGAACCATTTAGTATCGTGTTGCCGCCTCCTAATGTAACTGGTATGTTGCACATGGGCCATGCTTTAGATAATACATTGCAAGATATCCTTATTCGTTTCAAACGCATGCAAGGCTACAATGTATTGTGGATGCCTGGTACTGACCATGCTGGTATTGCTACACAAATTAAAGTAGAAGAAATGCTCGCTAAAGAAGAAGGCAAATCTCGCTATGATTTAGGCCGTGAAAAATTCGTAGAACGCGTATGGGAATGGAAAAAAGAATACGGCGATACTATTGTAAAACAAATCCGTAGCTTAGGCGCATCTTGTGACTGGTCTCGCGAACGCTTTACATTAGATGAAGGGTACTATCATGCTGTGCGTGAAGTGTTCGTAAAACTTTATGAAAAAGGCTTAATCTATCGCGGTGAACGCATCATCAACTGGTGCCCTCGTTGTGCTACTGCTTTATCTGATGTTGAAGTTGAACATGAAGATGAACATGGCCACTTATGGCATATTAAATATCCTGTAAAGGGTGAAGAAAATCGCTTTGTAATTGTTGCTACAACTCGTCCAGAAACAATGTTCGGTGACGTAGCCGTAGCAGTAAATCCTGATGATGATCGTTATAAAGACCTCATCGGCAAAACATTGATTTTACCATTTGTTAATCGCGAAATTCCTGTTATTGCTGATGACTATGTAGATGCTAGCTTCGGTACAGGCTGTGTAAAAATTACACCTGCTCATGACCCTAATGACTTTGAAATGGGCCAAAGTCATAATTTGGAATCCATCGTTGTTATGAACAATGATGCTACAATGAATGAAGGTGCGGGCAAGTTCAATGGTATGACTCGTGAAGAAGCTCGTAAACAAGTAGTAGCAGAACTCAAAGAATTAGGCTTACTTGAAAAAATCGATGACCATGACCATGCAGTAGGTCATTGCTCCCGCTGTAATACAATTATCGAACCAATGGTATCTAAACAATGGTTTGTAGATATGAAACCATTGGCAGAGCCAGCACTTAAGGTTGTTAAAGACCACGAAGTAGAGTTCGTTCCTGAACGTTTTACAAAAACATATGTGAACTGGCTTGAAAATATCCGCGATTGGACGATTTCTCGTCAATTATGGTGGGGCCATCGCATTCCTGCATGGTACTGTGATGATTGTGGTGAAACAATCGTTAGCCGTGAAGATATTACAGAATGTCCTCATTGCCACGGTCATGTTACACAAGATCCAGATGTTCTTGATACCTGGTTCAGTTCTGGCCTATGGCCATTTGCTACTATGGGGTGGCCTAAACAAACACCAGAACTTAAACAATGGTATCCAACAAGTGTTCTCGTAACTGGTTACGATATTATCTTCTTCTGGGTTGCTCGTATGATCTTCATGGCTCTTGAGTTTGAACATGAAATTCCATTTAAACATGTATTTATTCATGGTCTTGTTCGCGATAGCCAGGGCCGTAAAATGAGTAAATCTTTGGGCAATGGTATTAATCCGCTTGAAGTTATCGACCAATATGGTGCTGATGCATTGCGCTTTACTCTTGTAACTGGCAACACACCTGGTAACGATATGCGCTTCTATATGGAACGTGTTGAGGCTAACCGTAACTTTGCTAATAAGATTTGGAATGCATCTAAATTTGTATTGATGAATCTTACAAATTATGATGAAAGCTTCGTTCCAACAGCAGATGATTTGACATTAGCAGACCAATGGATTGTTCAAAAATACAATGAAACAGTACAAAGTGTAACGTCTAATCTCGATAAATTCGAGTTGGGTGAAGCTGCAAGTTCTGTATATGATTTCATTTGGAACACATACTGTGACTGGTATATTGAGTTAGCTAAACCTCGTTTATACAACGATGGTAATGAACGTGATCGTCGTACAGTTCAATATTTACTTGTAACAATCTTGCGTCAAATGCTTGAATTGTTACATCCATTTATGCCGTTCGTAACAGAACATATTTGGCAACATTTACCTCATGAAGGGGATAGCATCGTTGTTGCAAAATGGCCTGAAGCATTAAAGTTTGATAATCTTGAAGGTGCAGCACGTCAAATGGAAGTTATGATGGATGCCATCAAAGGTATTCGTAACATGCGTGCTGAAATGAATGTGCCTTTAGGTAAAAAAGCTGAGGTTATCGTAGCGCCAACAGATGAAGCATTAGCTCAAACTGTAGCAGATCATAGGGATTACTTTGTTACATTAGCTTGGGCTGAGAAGGTAACAATTCTTGGTGCCGATGATCCAAAACCAGAAAATGCAACTGTAACAGTTGTAAATGGTATGGAAGTATATCTCTTACTTAAAGACTTGATCGACGGTGAAAAAGAAAGAGAGCGTATTGCAAAGGAAAAAATCCAAATGGAAAAAGAAATTTCCCGTTTGGAAGGCAAATTGTCTAACCAAGGCTTCCTCGCAAAAGCTCCAGAAGCTGTAGTAGCAAAAGAAAAAGAAAAGTTAGAAGAATATAAACAAAAACAACAAGCGTTATTGGAACGTGAAGCGTTCCTTGAAACCTTATAATAGGAGGTTTATATGACATATCAAGAGGCCTTAGCCTATTTAGAACAGGCATCTTCATTCGGTATTAAGCCTGGCCTTGAACGAATTACAGCGCTTATGGAAGCCCTTGGGAATCCACAAGAGGACTATAAAAGTGTTCATGTTACTGGGACGAATGGTAAGGGCTCGGTTACCTCATATATTTCCTACGCACTGTTTACAAGTGGATTACGGGTGGGGCGATTTACATCGCCTCACCTTCAATCCTATACGGAGCGAATTCAAATCAATGATGGAAATATTACAGAGGAAGCCTTTGGCGAATTAGTTAGCCGTGTAAAAGTGGCAGTTGATACTATCATTAGTAACGGCATAGAAGCGCCAACGCAATTTGAAATTTTGACGGCTGCAGCCTTTTTGTTTTTCAAAGATCAAGCTGTAGACTATGCAGTGGTAGAAGTTGGCTTAGGTGGACTTCTAGATTCCACAAATATTGTGACTCCAAAAGTATCTGTTATTACAAATGTGACAATCGATCATCAAGCCTACTGTGGTGATACTGTTGAGGAAATTGCACGTCACAAGGCAGGGATTATTAAATCCAAAGTCCCTGTTGTAACAGCAGCACAGGATGCGCCTCTTCGTATTATTGAAGATGTGGCTAAAGAGAAGCATGCTAAAGTATATGCTTTCAATAAAGATTTTGGTATCGATAGCCGTAGTGCTGTAACAGGTGGTCAAATGATTACGGTGAGTACTAATGATGCCGCTCCTGCGATGCTCTTTACGACAATGGCAGGTATTCATCAATCTGTAAACCTCGCATGTGCATTGATGGCTGTACGTTTATTGATGAAAGAAGATAAGAGCATCAGTGAAGAAACGATGCGTGAAGGATTTGCCCGTACTACGTGGGCAGGGCGTTTTGAAGTTAAACGCGGCTTAGATCGCACCTTTATCTTTGACGGCGCGCATAATGCGGCTGGCGCAGAATCCTTCAGTATGACCTATGCTGAACTATTTAAGGACGCCCCAAAAACGATTGTGATGGCAATTCTTAAAGATAAAAATCAAGATGCTATTATTCGTGAAGTCGTTAAGGCAGGGGATACGGTACTTGTAGTACCTGCACCTACAGATAGAACAGAAGTGCCAGAGGTTTTAGTTGAAAAAATACGTCACATTGTTCCAAAAGCTGTAGCTCAAACGGCTGATTCTGTTGAAGATGCATTGGCTTTAGCCTATAAACATACAAAGAATGGTGATATTATCGCTGTTTGTGGTTCTTTATATATTTTAGGAGATGCTCGTCAGTGGTTTAACCATGAGATGAGTCACTAAGGTGAGCCTATGGAACTCTCACTTATTCCTAATCAGAAGAGAATTACGTTCTATATCGAGCGTCTAATTTATGGTGTTGTAGTTGCTATGCCATTACAACCTATGGTGGGGGATGTACTTCTGTGGCTAGCGATAGGGCTTGCTTTATATGATTTGATATCTAGTAAATCACTGAGCTTACCAACGGGCTATTTATCCTGGTCTGTTATGATATTTGTGGTATGGACTGGCATATCTGCACTAGTATCAGAAAATTGGGATTGGTCAATTCAAAGTTGGTTTTATCAAATCGTGGCCAGTGGAGGCATGTACTATCTAGTTCGCACATACATTCAAACACCTAAACAGTGGAATTATTTTCTTCGTGCTCTATTAGGTACTGCTGTACTCGTGTGTATCATAGGTGCGTATCAATATGTATTCGTTCCTAATATTCATATAAAAGAGTGGGTAGATGCAGCACAGTTTCCAAAATTGATGCGACGCATGTCTTCTACCTTACAAAATCCTAATTTGTTGGGAGCCTATCTATTAATGGTACTCAGCGTATGTATCAGCTATATCTTGGTATATATGAAAGAAAATCGTACTCGTGAAGTGGTTACGATGCTCGTTATAGGTATTATATTATTCTTAACGATGCTATTAACCTATTCTAGAGGCATTTGGATTAGCTTTGCGGCCATGATCCTTTACTGGGCTATCTTCGTTGAGCGAAGATTATTCTTATCCCTATTAGTAGTGCCGATTATCTTGTACTTTTATGATGGTGAAATCGCCTCGAGACTATGGTCCATATTCCAAGGCCATGATACATCAGCTGATCTTCGATGGGCTTTATGGGATAGTACCATGTATATCGTACGTGAAAATCCTATCTTTGGTATTGGGTGGAATACATTTTATTTAGTATATCCAGATTATAACTATTATATTCAAGGACCTCACGTCTTGATGTATCATGCCCATAATTTGTATCTTAATATATTAGCTGAATCAGGCATCCCAGGATTGATATCATTCCTAGCAGTTATTATTGGTCATGTTATTACATCTATAAGACTTAAAGGGGATATATTCCGCCAAGCTGCACAAGTTGGTGTAGGTGCGTTAGCTATAGGTGTTTTATTTAGTGGCTTATCCGATTTTGAGCTATATAGTCATCAAGTAACCATCGTATTTTGGCAATTGTTTGGTTGGGTAGGGGCTTTTGTAAAAGTTCAGTTATCTGCTGATAAATCTGCATAATTGTAATATCTTGTATAATTAGCATGTTTTATGGTAGATATATAATTTCATAATATGGTATAATTAATACATACCTTGGGTAGGTACGTATTAGGTAGTATAACCGGTTTTCTAATGTTAGACATAATTGAACATTATCGTTAGCATTTGAAAGCCGGTTTTTTGTATATCATTGTATCTTTATAGGGAGGTGTAAGGTCTAGTTCTTGTATATGAGATGTTGTTTTATATTGAAAAGGGTCTATATATTGTATAGAGAGAGTTCGATTTAATTGAAAAACATCAATATATGCCATATATCGATGATTCCTGTGAGTTATAACGATGTGAATAAAACTTATGTGGAAATGTGAAAATCTATGCATTTTAATCATAATGCACCCATAAAGTGTGACGAAAAATACATTTTAGTCATATAAGTTGACAATACATTGGATGTGGACTACGATGAAGTCGGTTTAAGGAACGACCAAGAGATCAAACTGTCGTTTATACAATGTTACTCTTAAAGGAGATGGTAATGGTGATAGACATCAAAGACCGCGTTAAATGTGCGGCCCTCCAAGGTAAAATTGTCACTGCTTATGATGCAGCTCTTTTGATTAACCCTAATGATAAAGTTGGTATTTCCGGCTTTACTCCATCTGGTTATGCAAAAGCAGTGCCATTGGCATTGGCAGAAAGAATGGAAAAAGAACCATTCAAAATTGATTTGTGGACAGGTGCTTCCGTAGGTGATGAAGCTGATGGCGCGTTAACTCGTGCTAACGGTATCAATCGTCGTTTCCCATATCAAACAAATGGGGATACACGTAAAGCCTTAAATAGCGGTGCTGTTAAATACATTGATATGCATTTAAGCACAATGGCACAAAATGTTCGCTATGGTTTCTTTGGCGATTTAGACGTAGCTATCGTAGAAGTTTGTCAAATCAACGAAGATGGCTCTTTAGTACCTACAACATCTGTTGGTAACTCTCCAACATTTGTTAGTCAAGCTAAAAAAGTTATCGTGGAAGTAAACGTATCCCAACCACTTTCCTTGGTAGGTATGCATGATATCTATGAACCACTCGATCCACCACATCGTAAACCAATTCCATTGGAAACACCTGGTGATCGTATTGGTACTGAAGCAATTCCTTGTGATCCAAGTAAAATTGTTGCAGTAGTACCTTGTGATGTTCCTGATACAACAAGACCTTTGGCACCTATCGATGATGATGCAAAAGCAATGAGTCAACACCTTATCAAATTCTTCGAACAAGAAATTGCAGAAGGTCGTTTGCCTAAAAACTTGCTTCCATTACAATCTGGTGTAGGTTCCGTAGCAAATGCGGTAATCAGTGGTCTTGCTAAAGGCCCATTCACAGATTTGTCCATCTATACAGAAGTAATCCAAGATGGTATGTTCGACTTGATCGATGCTGGTAAAGTAACTGTATGTTCCGGTACTGCATTAAGTCCTTCTCCAGATGGGTTGAAACGTTTCTATGCGAATATTGATGAATATCGTAAAAAAATCATTCTTCGTCCGCAAGAAATTTCCAACAACCCTGGTATTGCTCGCCGTATTGGTGTCATTGCCATGAATACCGCTATCGAATTTGATATTTTTGGCAATGTAAACTCTACTCATATTATGGGTAGCAAAATGATGAATGGTGTTGGTGGTTCTGGTGACTTTGCACGTAGTGCATATCTCACTATTTTCTGCACTAACTCCGTTGCTAAAAATGGCGACATCAGTTCTATCGTTCCATATGTATCTCATGTGGATCACCCAGAACATGACACTATGATTTTCTGTACAGAACAAGGTGTTGCTGACTGCCGTGGTTTGAGCCCAGTGGAAAGAGCTCGTTTGATCATTGAAAAATGTGCTCACCCAGACTACAAACCTATGTTAACTGAATACCTAGAAAAAGCATTAGCTGCAACAAAGAATGCCCATACACCTATGTTGCTTGATGAAGCTCTTTCTTGGCATAAACGCTTCACAGAAACTGGAAGCATGAAAAAATAACCTGTTTTTTTAGGAGGATGATGAAAACATGGCTTACGAAAACTTAAAAGCCCAAATTGCTGAGTACAACAAACTTTGTGACGAAAAAAGTGCAAAAACTCCAGAACGTCAAAATTTAAAATACAACCGTGTATATACACCAGTTGATATCGAAGGTTTTGACTATGAACGTGATTTGGGTATGCCTGGCGAATTCCCTTACACTCGTGGCGTACAACCTACTATGTACCGTGGTCGTTTCTGGACAATGCGTATGTATGCAGGCTTCGCTACAGCAGAAGAATCTAACAAACGTTACCGCTACTTAATCGAGTCTGGTGCAACTGGTCTTTCCTGTGCATTCGACTTACCTACACAAATCGGTTACGACTCCGACGATGCAGTTGCAGAAGGCGAAGTTGGTAAAGTAGGTGTAGCGATTGACTCCTTGGCAGATATGGAAATCTTGTTCGACGGCATCGATCTTGGTAAAGTATCCACATCCATGACAATCAACGCTCCAGCATCCGTTTTGTTGGCAATGTACATCGCAGTAGCTGAAAAACAAGGCGTACCTTCCACAGAATTGAAAGGTACAATTCAAAATGATATTTTGAAAGAATACGCAGCTCGTGGTACATACATTTTCCCACCAAAACCATCCATGCGTTTGATCACTAATATCTTCGAATATTGTTCTCAAAACGTTCCAAAATGGAACACAATCTCCATCTCCGGTTACCATATCCGTGAAGCAGGTTCCACAGCAGCACAAGAAATCGCATTCACAATTGCTGATGGTATCGCATACGTAGAAGCAGCTTTGAAAGCTGGTCTTGATGTTGATACATTTGCTGGTCGTCTTTCCTTCTTCTGGAATGCTCATAACAACGTACTTGAAGAAGTTGCTAAATTCCGTGCATCCCGCCGTCTATGGGCAACAATCATGAAAGAACGTTTTGGTGCTAAAAAACCAAAATCCATGATGCTTCGTGTACATACTCAAACAGCTGGTTCCATGTTGACTGCACAACAAGTTGATAACAACATCGTTCGTGTTGCTCTTCAAACTGCAGCTGCTGTAATGGGCGGTACTCAATCCTTACATACAAACTCCCGTGACGAAGCTTTGGCTCTTCCTACAGAAGCATCTGTACAAGTAGCTCTTCGTACACAACAAATCGTGGCTTACGAATCTGGTTTGGCTGACGTAGTTGACCCATTGGGCGGTTCCTACTATGTAGAAGCTATGACTAACGCTATCTATGACGAAGCTATGGCATACATCAAGAAAATTGATGAAATGGGCGGCGCTGTAGTAGCAATCGAAAAAGGCTACATCCAAAAAGAAATTCAAGAATCCGCTTACAAATGGCAAATGGAAGTTGAATCTGGCTTGCGCACAATCGTTGGCGTAAACAAATTCCAAGTTGAAGAAGAAGCTCCAAAAGACTTACTTCGCGTAGACGCTTCCGTTGGTGTTAACCAATCCAAGAAAACTCAAGCAGTTCGCGCTAACCGCGATCAAGCAGCAGTTGATAAAGCATTAGCAGCTCTTAAAGCTGGTGCAGCTGATGAAAACGTTAACTTGATGCCATTAATTCTTGATGCAGTTAAAACATATGCTACTTTGGGTGAAATTTGTAATGTATTGCGCGAAGTATTCGGTGAATACGAAGCTCATTCCACATTATAATATCGGCTAATTTCGGAGGTAATTAATCATGGCAGAAAAACGTATTAGAGTAATTGTAGCAAAACCAGGTCTTGATGGTCATGACCGTGGTGCAAAAGTAGTAGCACGCGCACTTCGCGATGCTGGTTTCGAAGTAATCTACACAGGTCTTCGTCAAACTCCAGAACAAATCGTTGAAGCAGCTCTTTCTGAAGACGTTAATGTAGTTGCATTATCCCTTCTTTCTGGTGCTCATAACACATTGTTCCCTAAAATTGTTGAACTTTTGAAAGAAAAAGGCATGGGCGATGTACTTGTAATCGGTGGTGGCGTTATTCCTGACGCTGATATCCCTGGTTTGAAAAAAGCTGGCGTAGCAGCAGTATTCACTCCTGGTACACCAACTGGCGATATCGTTAAATTCATCAACGAAAACGTTAAATAATTAATTGGGCAAGAGAGGAGCACAACTGGATAGTTGGCTCCCCTCTATTCCCATATTCTAAGATAGGTGGTGAGGCGAGTGGATTTAGTTAAAGAACTTTTCGAAGGTTCTCGACTAGCCTTAGCACGGTCCATAACAGCTGTAGAAAACGAGTATGATAATGCCATTGATATTATGAAGGCTATTTACCCTAAAACAGGGAATGCACGTATTCTCGGTATTACAGGGGCCCCTGGTGCTGGTAAAAGTACATTGACAGATAAAGTTGTTAAACATTATCTAGATCAAGGTAAGAAAATCGGCATCGTTGCCATCGACCCAACTAGCCCATTCTCTGGTGGTGCTATCTTGGGGGACCGTATTCGAATGAATGATTTGACATTAAATGAAAATGTATTTATTCGAAGCATGGGCACGCGTGGTAGTCTTGGTGGTTTGTCCAAAAAGACTGCAGACGTTGTAAAACTCATGGATGCCTTTGGCATGGATTTAGTAATCATTGAAACAGTAGGTGTAGGTCAATCAGAAGTAGATATCGTAAAAAATGCAGATACTACATTGGTTGTACTTGTTCCTGGTCTCGGTGATGATATCCAAGCTATCAAGGCGGGGATTCTTGAAATTGGCGATGTATTTGCTATCAATAAAGCTGACCGAGATGGTTGCGATCGTTTGAATG
>CABSJL010000027.1 GCA_902478055.1 uncultured Veillonella sp.
CCTGTAGAAAGATCTACTATATCATTATGCTTAACCATATCTTCCTTTCTATATGATACATAGAAAGGTAGCTTTATAGTATATCCAGCGTGTGGACCTGTATATCGTTTCTCACTATCAAAAAAGATCTCATGCCATATATCTCTATCAGTTTCATCAAGACTAGAAATATTAGGGTATAACTCATCAAGGCTCACATTAAAATGTGTTTCTTTAACATCTATCCGAGGGATGAAAGTATTATATTTATTAAGATTTTTATTCCAAGTATCTAATAAACTTACATTTTCATCAAAAATACCAATACCATCTAAAGTTATATAATAAAGTTTATTATCCACCTCATGAACAGCAACTACTTTATCAGCAATCTTATGATCTTCATCGTCATAAAATAATGTACTATTACGAAATTCAGTTAAATGAATGGAGCTATTCTTAAACTCACTACTACCAGCTAACAATAAAATTACTATTACCATTAAAGTAATATAAATTAATAATATGGCAGCAACAACACAACCAATCCATTTCAATACTCGCTTTGAATTCATAGGCACCCTCTCAAAACAATATCTATATTGATATTACCTAATAGTTTTCTATTTTTGGTTTACTACTAAAAAAATACATCACGAAATGCATACATATATACAGCAATAAATATCAATATCGACAATATAGCAATAAGCCCCCGTTTAAAATATACACTATTTTTCTTTTGTAAAAATCCTGTACAGATAGTGAGAAGGCTCATAACAACCCATCCACCCCCATAAGTTATAATGAATCCATAATCCCAATAGATTATAAACTTAAAATCTATTAAAACTATACTTATAATACTAATTATACTTAGATACTTAGTTAAGGGACCAAAAGCTCTATTTTTTTTTATATATTCATACGCTTCGTCAACGATCTGCTTACTTATTTCAAGTTTATAAAGCATTACACTCAATACTATAGATACAATAATGAACTCTATACCTAATATATCTAATTTACTCATTGTCTCTCCAATCTCTTTTACAACACACTCTTAGTTGGCCTTAATTATAGCATACAGTATACATCCATATATAAGAAACTACCCTCAAATTAAACGCAAAAAAGGCACCTCTTATGAGGTGCCTCTTTATTATAGTTTATTGGAGAGATTTATATTTTATTAATCTAAATTGTAGAATCCAGATGGTTTATCACTCAAGTTGATAATGATGTTTTTCATTTGAGTGTAGTGTTCAAGGATAACTTTGTGAGTTTCACGGCCGATACCAGATTGTTTGTAGCCACCGAATGGTGCGCCTGCTGGGATGGAGTTATAAGTGTTAACCCACATACGACCTGTTTCGATTGCACGAGCTACGCGGATAGCACGATTAAGGTTTTGAGTAAATACGCCACCGCCAAGGCCGTATAAGCTATCGTTAGCTTGTTCAATAACTTCTTCTTCGCTGTGGAATTTAATAACAACAGCTACAGGGCCAAAAATTTCTTCGCGAGCTACGCGCATATCATTTGTAGCGTCTACGATAAGTGTAGGTCTAATGAAGCAACCTTTACCAAGTTCGCCGTCAGTTACGCGTACACCACCAGCTGCAATGCGAGCGCCTTCTTCTTTAGCAAGTTCTACATAACTAAGTACTTTCTCAACTTGAGCTTCGTAAATCAAGGAACCTAATTGTGTAGATTCTTCCCAAGGTAAACCAACTTTTACCTTATCAAATAATGCAGAAAGTTCAGCTACAAATTTATCGTAAATTGTATCTTGTACGAAGATACGGGAACCTGCGCAGCATACTTGGCCTTGGTTGAAGAGGATACCGAGCATTGCCCCATCAAGAGCTTGTTTCCAGTTTGCATCTTCAAAGAAGATATTCGCAGATTTACCACCTAATTCCAATGTAGCAGGAATCAAGCGTTCAGATGCTGCTTTATATACATCAAGACCTACTTCTGTAGAGCCGGTGAAAGCAAGTTTGCTAAAGCCTGGATGATCAAGGATATATTGGCCAGATTTAGAGCCTTTACCAGTTACGATATTTACAACGCCTGCTGGCAAGATATCTTTCAAAATATCGCCTAATACTAAAAGGCTAAGAGATGTATGGCTAGAAGGTTTAATTACAACTGTACAACCTGCTGCAAGAGCTGGTGCCAATTTCCAAGCTGCCATTAGGAATGGGAAGTTCCAAGGCACTACTTGACCTACAACGCCAATTGGTTCACGCACGATGAGGCTCAATGTATTTTCATCAAATACTTGAGCAGAGCCTTCTTCGGAGCGAAGTACGCCAGCGAAGTAACGGAAATGGTCTGCACCAAGTGGAATATCTACATTCAAAGTTTCACGGATTGGTTTACCATTGTCATATGTTTCAACTTGTGCCAAGTGCTCTTTGTGCGCATCGATAGCGTCAGCAATTTTTAACAAGTAATCAGCGCGCTCTACTTGGGATACTTTTTTCCAAGTTTTGAAAGCTTCTGTTGCAGCATCTACTGCTTTATCAACATCGTCCTTCGTAGCCTCTGCACAGATAGCAAGTTGTTCGCCATTAGCAGGGTTATATACATTAAATTCAGCACCGTCAGATGCCGGTACCCATTCATTATTAATTAATAGTCCATAACGTTCTTTAAGGTTCAAGCTCATAGCATTACCTCCTATGTAGGAATATAGATTGAGGAAGATGTCCTCTGTAATTTCATCATACGCCTTATATCTAAATATTTCAATCAGATATACTGTTTTCGATATACCACTTCTGCATCAATATACATAGCTTTAAGCTATAAAGAAAAACCGCAGCCTCTAAATCCATAGAGGATGCGGTTTTCTATATGATGACTTTTAGTCAATAATATATCTCATTTAATATCTATTAATATAGATTAACTAGATTGCATAGAATAATGAAGCAAAAAGGACCACGTAGTTATATATAACTATGCTTTTCGACGTTCTCCATTATTTCTATTGTTTTGACGGCCACCGTTGTCACGATTATTATTTCGACGTTGACCATTATTATTTCTATTGCGGTTATTATCGTTATTCTTTGGCTTTTCTGGTTGCAATGCTTTTACAGATAAACCGATACGATTACGTTTTACATCAACAGAAATAATTTGAGCTTCGATGATATCGCCTACAGCTAATACATCGGATGGATGTTGACGGCTATTACATAATTCACTACGATGTAACAGACCATTAGTTTTAAGGCCAAAGTCTACGAAGGCACCAAAGTCAACTACGTTGTGAACTGTACCTTTTACCACAGTGCCGACCTTGATATCTTCAAGGCTTACTACATGTTTTCTCGTAAGCGGCGCTGGTAAATCTTCACGAGGGTCACGACCTGGTTTTGCCAAAGCAGCTAGAATATCTCGTACAGTTGGTACACCCGCATCAAGTTTAGCGGCCATTTTCTCTGCATCAACGAGCGGTAATTTCACTTGTAACGCTTCTAGTTGCGCCTTATCTTGCAAATCTTTTAAAGTAAAGCCTAATTCACCAATTATACGTTCTGCCAATTCATAGGACTCAGGATGGACAGATGTATTATCTAGTGGATTTTTACCGTGTTGCAAGCGAAGGAAACCAGCACATTGTGTAAACGCTGCAGGGCCTAGACGAGGCACTTTCAACAATTCCTTACGGCTTTTAAATACGCCATTCTCTTGACGGTACGCAACGATGTTTTTAGCTACCGTACTAGAAATACCTGCAATATGTTGCAAGATAGCTGGAGATGCAGTATTGAGCTCTACCCCAACGTGGTTTACTACGGTTTCAACCACTTGATCTAAAGTATGAGTCAATTGTTTTTGATTTACATCATGTTGGTATTGACCTACACCGATAGATTTAGGATCAATTTTAACGGATTCAGCCAATGGATCTTGCACGCGGCGTGCAATGGATACGGCACCGCGAATTGTTACGTCTAAATCTGGTAATTCATCGATAGCCAATTTAGATGCGGAGTACACAGATGCACCAGCTTCATTGGTGATGATGTAGTGACAATCTAATTTCTCCTCTTCAATCATAGTAGATGCAAACTGCTCTGTTTCGTAGGATGCAGTACCATTACCAATGGATAAGAGGGTAACTTTGAACTTACGGATTTTATCAGCCAATACCTTTTGTGCTTCCTTGCGAAGCTTTTCACTATTTGTTAAATAGTAGGCACCATAATCTAGCACATTACCTTGTTGATCGATGATGGCCATCTTACACCCTGTACGGTAACCTGGGTCAAGTCCCATAATAACATGGCCTGCCAAAGGTGGTTGTAACAATAGGTTCTTAAGGTTTACACCGAACACCTTGATAGCTTGCTCATCCGCATTTTCCGTCAACTCATTGCGGATATCACGCTCTAAAGCAGGGAAAATTAAACGTTTGTACGCATCTGCTACGGCCGCTGCTTTATAGTCTGCGAAGATAGACTTTGGATTTTTCTCTAACTTTTGCACCATGTACGCTACATATGTATCACCTGGTACGGTAAGGGCTAATTTTAAGGCCCCTAATTTTTCACCGCGATTAACCGCCAAGATACGGTGAGACGGCATTTGACGGACAGGCTCCGTATATTCTGCATATTGCAAGAATTGTTGTTGTAACTCTTCATCACCAGCCAATTCAGCTTGAATAAAGCCTTCGTTCCACATCTTTTTACGCAAGTACGCACGGAAGTCAGCACTATCACTAACGATTTCCGCTACGATATCAGATGCACCTTGAATAGCGTCTTCTGGGGTTGGCACCTCTTCCGTTACAAATTCTTTTGCAATCTCTAATGGATCACCAGAGGTAACCGTATCATTAAGGATCATTTCCGCCAACGGCTCTAAGCCTCGTTCACGGGCAATCATGGCGCGCGTACGTTTCTTAGGACGGTATGGTAAATACAAATCTTCTAATTCTTGAAGCTTTGTGGCAGCCTCTAAGGCTTTCATCAACTCGTCGGTCATCTTTTCTTGCTCTGTAATAGATGCAATGATTTCTTGGCGACGTGTTTCCAAGTTGCGCAGATATTTAATGCGTTCTTCAATGGTGCGCAATTGCTCATCTTGCAATTCGCCCGTTACCTCTTTACGGTAACGCGCAATAAATGGCACCGTATTGCCTTCGTCTAATAATTCTACGGCAGCTTGCACCTGCTTTGGCTTAACATTTAATTCACTGCCTATAATGGCAAACATTCTTTCACTCATTTAGATGCCTTTCTGCGATAGGTTACAAAACGATGAGGATATTTATTCTTTTCATCCACCATGCCGTCTACAACGGATTCAATGGTGAAAGCATCCTCTCGAAACTCTGGGAAAAATGCATCCCCTTCAAATTCATGGTCTACTTCTGTGATGTACATCGTATCCACATAAGGCAAGAAAGCCTCGTATACTTGAGCGCCGCCAATAACATAGGCCGCATCAAGAACACGCGCTGCTTCTGCAGCCGCCTCAGGACTATGGAAAATCTTAACTCCTTCTGGCGCATCAAAGCCCTTATCACGAGTTATTACCCAGTGCTCACGATTTGGCAACAGGAACGGCAAACTTTCAAAGGTCTTACGGCCCATAATGATGACATGACCTGTCGTTTTCTCTTTAAAGAATTTCAAATCATTCGGCAAGTGCCAAATCAAGGTATTATCTTTACCAATCACACGATTATGTGCTACGGCTACGATTAATGCTAACATACCGGCCTCTTTCAGTTAATACTATATGGCAACAGTCATACATATGATTCCATTTAGCAATGGCTATGAACACAATACTATATAGCAACAGCCATATATATTATGCTATTTAACAATTGTCATGAATATAATGCTAAACAGCAACAGTCATGGACAATTTACCTAGATGTTCATACCCATCTAATGTAACGTCCTCTGGCGTGAAATCGTAGAAGTCTTTTACCTCAGGATTCACAATAATTTTTGGTGCTGGCAACGCTTGATCGCGGCGTGCTAATTGTTCACGCAATGCTTCTACGTGATTTTCATACACATGAGCATTGTTAATAACATGAGTAAATTTACCCGGTTTAAGACCTGTTACTTGAGCAATCATACATTGTAACGCTGCATATTGAGCCGTGTTAAATGGAACGCCAAGACCCATATCACCACTGCGTTGGATGAGCATGCAATTCAAATGACCATCAGCTACGTCCCATAATGTTTCATACGCACATGGTTGCAACGCCATATCATCTAAATCTTCAATATTCCACAATGTAACAATCATACGACGGCTATCTGGATCTTCTTTGATGGTCTTGATGAGATTGTCTAATTGTTTGTACTTTGCGATTTGGTAACCATAAGCTTTACCAATGGTACCATCTTCGCGCATCCACTCATCCCATACGCGCACATTCATTTCTTGTAATTTACGTACATCGTTAGATTGCATTTGCCAAATCCAAAGCAATTCTTTTACAGCCGTTTTGAAAGCTACAAATTTTGTAGTCAAAATTGGAAATTCCTCTTGCAAGTCGAATTGCATAATTTGATGTGGCAATTTATAGGTTGCAATGCCCGTACGATTTTGACCATACGTGCCGTGTTCTAAAATATTTTCAATAATACCGAGGTATTGTGTATCTGCTAGACTCATATATCCCCCTAAATCTATGTATAATACGTCGAATAATACTAACCTTATATCTTACAATATATAGTACTATCATACTAAAAAATACATAGTACTACCATATATACAGTAAAATTTATTATCCCTTATATTCTGCAATGGCCTGTAAAAAACTGAGGCCATATTTTTTCAATTTTGCTTCCCCTACGCCCTTAACATTACCAAACTCACCCAATGTGGTTGGTCGTAAATTAGCTAAGTCAATAAGCACAGTATCAGGGAAGATAAGATATGGTCGAAGGCCAGCCTCTTCAGCGAGGCGCTTACGATGTTGTCGCAAGTGTTCAAATAAACCACCTACACCGGAATTAGAATTTCCTCGAGCCACATTGGACGTAGACCGACGAGTGCGAGACGGTACAGACACATGTTGTCTGATTTCCTCTACCTCTTTATGCCCACCGAGGACTTCCTCAGCACCAGCCGTCAAAGATAGTACTGGATATTTACCTGTAGAGCTACGCAAGTAGCCAGAAGCCACAAATTGTTGAATAAGGCCCTTAATCGATTTCTCGTCTACATTGCTCAATAAACCAAAAACAGGCAATGCATCGTGTCCTGCCCGCATAATGCGATCAGTTCTCTCACCGCGCACGATAGAGGTAATCATAGAGGCACCATAGCGCTCATCGGTGCCCATAATAGCACGGAAGATAGCCTTCGCCTCTTTCGTTACATTGACCTTATCAGCGGAGCCTTTACAGGAGCTACAATTGTCGCAAGTGGTCCAGACAGTGCTTTCACCAAAATAGTTAAGCATATATTTTCGCAAACAATTACTACAGAAACAGTAGTCAATCATAGACTGCAACTTGCGAAGTTCCACCTCTTGTCGCTCAGGCGTCTCGATGGACTGTTCAATCAAATACTTGTGAACCTGTACATCCTGCCCACTGTAGAGCAAAATACATTCTGCAGGAGCTCCATCGCGCCCTGCACGGCCTGCCTCTTGATAATAGGACTCCATGTTGCGCGGCATTTGGTAATGCAACACATAGCGCACATTGCTCTTATCAATACCCATGCCAAAGGCATTGGTCGCCACCATGACCTGCAGTTTATCATCTGCATAAGCATTTTGCATCTCACGGCGTACCTCATCGCTGAGCCCACCGTGATAATGACCTACCTTAATGCCTGCACGAGTTAGATTTTCATACACCCGATCTACATCCTTGCGCGTTGCACAGTAGATAATACCGTTTTCATTAGCATGTTGACGCACGTAATGGACTACGTAATCCATGCGCTTTGGTGTACGGATGACAGAGAAGGATAAATTAGGTCGGTCAAAGCCCGTTACGTATACATTAGCATTATCTAGGCCTAATAGTTTCTTAATATCATTTTCTACATATTTCGTCGCCGTCGCTGTGAAAGCACCTACAATAGGTCTCTTTGGTAGTGAGTTGAGCCACTCACCGATGAGCCGATAGGACGGTCTAAAGTCATGCCCCCACTCAGAAATGCAGTGAGCCTCATCAACGATAACTTGAGCTATAGGCAATGCTCGCAGAACATTACAGAAGAAATTAGACCCTAGTCGCTCTGGTGCAATATATAACAGCTTAATTTTTCCACTACGCACCTCGTACATAGTCTTATTAAACTCCGCTTGGGTAAGCGTACTATTGATAAGCGCTGCCGGAATATTCTGAACTAATAGACCATCCACTTGATCTTTCATAAGAGAAATGAGCGGCGAAAACACGATAGTAAGGCCCGGCTTGCAAAGCGCAGGAATCTGGAAACAGATAGACTTGCCGGCCCCCGTCGGCATGATGCCAATTACATCTTCGTTACGTAACAAGGATGCAACGGGCGCCTCTTGAGCCGGTCTAAAGGAGGTGTACCCAAAGTAGGTTTCCAACATACGCAATGCGTGTTGCTTCATTTGGGCCTGTTGGTTCGCCCCATCACGCTGTGTTCCCACAACGTTCTTTGTGGTTTGCTGTTGTTCCATAGGGCCCTCCTTTCATGTTCCAGAAATATTCATACAAGACCATAATTACGACTATCAATAACGAAATTTCGTATACAAAACACGAAATATCGTTTTTCCATTCTTATATTTTAACATATTTCATATGCCGTTGGGTTTATTAGTATATACGATTTCTCAGTCCAACGTCTAATGCATATCTTGAAAGCCAAGCTTCAAAATTTGTATAGAAACTACGTAATATCACGAAATTTTTACACTCTAAAGCGCTAATATATGGTACAATAGGAATTATTTATAATACTATAGAATAGAACTACAACCTAAGGAGGTCTTATATAGGCATGACACAAGACAACTTAATGATTATGATCGCCTTTGCCTTATACCTAGGACTCATGATGTATATCGGGGTCTACTATTACAGGAAATCTAACAGCATTGGTGATTACATCCTCGGTGGCCGACAACTAGGACCATGGATTACAGCACTTAGTGCGGAAGCATCAGATATGAGTGGTTGGATGCTCATGGGTGTACCGGGTCTTGCGTATACTACGGGGATTTCTGGTGTATGGATTGCCGTAGGCCTCACATTAGGTACATGGGCGAACTGGAAATTCGTTTCTAGACGCTTGCGTAATCATACAGAGGTAGCTAGCGACAGTTTAACCTTACCGGATTACTTGAAGAATCGTTTCCACGATCAATCCCATTCGGTAGCTGTCATTTCCGCCTTATTTATCTTGATTTTCTTCTTGATATATACATCATCAGGCTTTGTAGCAGGTGGCAAGTTATTCAATACCATCTTTGGTCTTGATTACACAGTATCCCTCTTTATTACAGCAGGCATCGTCGTATTCTATACATTCCTCGGTGGCTTCCTCGCTGTATCTTGGACAGACTGTATCCAAGGGGCATTGATGTTCTTTGCTATCTTAGCAGTACCAATTACGGCTGCCATGTTTATGGGTGGTCCTATTGAAACATTCCAACTCATTCAACATGAGTTTCCGCAAGGACTTAGCCTATTTGGTGATCCATCCGACTGGTTCACATGGGCTATCAGCTTAATCTCTTCTCTTGGTTGGGGTCTTGGCTACTTCGGTCAACCTCATATCCTCGTAAGATTCATGGCTATCTCCGATGCGAAAGAGCTTAAGAAATCTACAAATATCGCCATGGTTTGGGTTATCTTATCCCTTATGGCAGCCATCGCTGTAGGCCTCATCGGTCACGTATATATGTTGCCTGATGTATTAGTAGGCACTGATGCAGAAACTGTATTCCTCATCATGACAGAACGCCTCTTTACACCATTTGTAGCAGGTCTCATCTGGTCTGCCGTACTCGCAGCTATCATGAGTACCGCATCTGCACAGTTATTAGTAACAGCTTCTGCTATTTCTAATGACTTCTATGCGAATATCATTCATCCTAAAGCGAGTGATAAGGAACTAGTACTCGTAAGTCGTATCGTAGTACTTATCGTAGCATTGATTGCCATCTATATGGCTATGGATCCTGATAGCTACATCTTAACAATGGTTGCCTATGCATGGGCAGGCTTTGGTGCCGCCTTCGGTCCAGCCATCTTGTTCTCCTTATTCTGGAAACGTATGACACGTCATGGCTGTATTGCTGGTATCGTCGTAGGTGGTTTAACAGTACTCATTTGGAAACAATTTGGATTCCTCGGCCTTTACGAAATCGTGCCAGGCTTCATCTTCTCTTCCATCGCAATCTACGTAGTGAGTATCATGGGTAAATTGCCTCCTCGTCCTGTTCTTAAGGATTACCGAGAAGCAGAAAAAATGCACGTTCTATAAATTAGAAATCGTACATTTGAAAATTACATATATAAAAATAGAGCTAGTTGATTCAACGATCAACTAGCTCTTTTATTATGAGTATTGTTCTAGACCTTCCTTAATAGCTTCTTTTACTTCTGCTACGAGGGATGCTGGTGAAAGTACTTTCACACTTTGCATATATTGAAGTGCCCAATACTTGAAGGCATCATGATTAACACGTACACGGCATACAACGTCATCAGCTGTAACGCTGGTGAATTCCACATTGCCATCGAACCAATCTAAGATCTGATTCACAATGGAGCGCTTTGCCTTAAAGCTTACAGTAACAGATTCACCGCCGAACATGTAGATATGTTCTTTTACATATTGCGACACATTAAAGGTGCGTTGCTGATGATAGCCCTTTATCTCCCGTAAAGGTTTTCTCCGTTCGCTAAGCACCGTAATGTGCGCAATTCGATCGACACGTAATGTAGACATGTCATCATAATTTTCGTGATTCCCAACTAGGTAATAATGTCCCCGATTCATAACTAGTTGGAATGGATTGAATACATACTTCCGCTCCTTATTATCAGGACCAAGATTAATATGTAAACGTTTATCCACGTCAGGTTGGCAATAAGCCAAGGAAATTTTTCTCCCCTTTTGTATTGCTTCTTCTATGAGATCAATGTTAAGGAATAAGTCCTGACTTCTATGAAGGTAACCCGTAGCACTTTCAATATCAATTCCATGAGGCTTGAAATGAGAGCTCCCCAATTTAGCAACACGACTAATCAAATCCTTACGTTGAGATGCGGTAATATGGCGAGAAGCCAAAATACCATCAATTAATAATCTCAATTCTGAATCTTCAAAGGTATGAATCATATAGAAATCAGTACGGCGAATCGTGCCATCTGCTCCTACGGCAGACTCTTCACATTGAATACCAAAATCACCAGATTCATATAAATCATTTAAATGACGGCCTAAGGTCTTCCGATCGACGGATACCTCGTACCGCTCGGCTAATATACTGCGAATCTCTTCTTGAGATAAAGTATGATTAGCATCCGTTTCACTTTTCAGGATTTCTAGTATATATACTAGAACGGCCTTCTTAGATGCCATAAAAGACTCCTTTTACAAATAATACAATAAAAACAACATTGTAACTAATACAATATATAATATCATCCACAACACACAGGATGATGTTCACAAAAATACCCATACATAGTATACCATACTTTTCATATATGGTTCATTTATTTCTCATTAATTTTATCGATTTACTATACTTATTCAGCAATATTAAATAACTAAATGTAATAATTATTAAAAAAGATTAAATTAAATTATATAAAATAAAAACCCATTACCACTTAATACACATAAATGTTATAAGTGTAATGGGTTTTATGTTTATTCTGAAAGTTATATGAACCCTAAAATATATTTTTAGAATTCTAGTGATAGATTAAGAAAGACCATCAGTTTTCTTACTTCTAATAAAGCCTAATTGCTCCATACGCTTAGTTAATTCATTATAGAAGGCTTCCGCCATGGCATTTTGATGCTTACCAGTTTGGGCCTTATCAGCGCGAAAGAGAGAATCCTTAATCTTCTTAATCAATGTAGATTTAGCTTTAGGTTTATTCAACAATTCCATGAACAATAAATCCTCTTCGGAAATATCACCAATAGCATCATTGAACATGTTTGCGCCATAAATATATTCACTACCACCGTCAGCAATAGCTTTCACAAAGTTTGTAAAACGTGCTGGTACATAGGATAGACCTTCCATATATTCCTGTTTATCAGGGAATGTTTTGTAGAAGCGAATACCACCGCGTACCATATGTTCAACGATAGCTTTATATAAGCTACATACGGCTGGTTCTAAATCCTCTTCAGATGCATTAGCAGCATCATGAGCAGCTTTTAAAATGGCAAGAGCTTCAATCATATTGAAAGTGCCACCATCTTTAATAAGCGCTTTGAATGTATCTCGTACAAGGTCATTTTCAAACATTTCTAATGCTTCTTCATCAAAGAGGATTTGGAATACAAAACTATTCACAATGGTACGTACGGGTACTGTATTCACCTTATCTGGATTAGCTACATCATAGCTAATATTCTTTGCAGCATCTGCTTTACAAATAATAGACTTACGGAATGTTGTATCAAGCATAAAGTCTAAATATTGTTCTTGATCTGCTTGGCTATTAGGAGCCAATTTTTCAAGCTTATCAGCGATACTTTCATCATAGGTACGAACCATAGATAATGTTAAATCTGCATCACATACATACGCTAGATTGTGGGCCTTCAAATGATCGTTAAATTGGTAAAAATAGCATGGGTCATTATGAGGTTCTAAATGGTCATGACCTACATAATAATCATCCTTTTGCATAACAGAACGCAAAGCGCCTAAGAATTTACTATTACGTTCCTTAAGGTTGTCATAATTAAGAATTTGAGAACCTACTAAGCTGCCCACAGTCTTACCGCGCAATACCTTTTCTTTATGTGTTAATTCATCATGACCACGATTAGCAAATAGCATGAGCTGACGCACCTCTTCCATCGTATGCCAGCCAGGATATGTATTATATGACACATAGGCAATGCCATTATCAGCCAAATGATTGGATATAATATCGAGCAATTTATCCTTCATCTCATCGCTAATCCAAGAGTAAAAACCATGAGCGATAATGTAATCAAAGGTTCCTAAGGTCTCATCAAAGTTCATAATATCCCCTTGAATTAGAGATACATTATCCAACTTAGCCTCACTAATAATTTTGTTTCCCTTCTCTACTTGATCTTGAGAAAGCTCTATACCTACAAAGGTCACTTCTGGATTATGTACAGCTTGAGAAATAATATTTCCACCATAGGTAGCACCTAATTCAAGGACACGAGCTGTCTTTGCAGGCGGAGTATTAAGACCTACAAGTGTACCATACGCTTCTAAATACGCAGGTGTTGTAAATGGAAATGGATAGGATTTATAGCCTAACTCTTTATATATTGTTTGTTGCATATCATCTGTTGTGATCTGTTGGTTATCCTTAGCCATAAGCACCTCTATATTACGATTAAAATTACCTAGTTATCTATCAATGTAACAATGCAATATACTTACGTATAACTGCATAACTATCTAATATTATATCAAATTCCTAATATATTACCTATGGTAAAAGCATTAGTAACATATGAATAACAGATTCATGACGTGCCCCTATTAATGTAAGATAGACTCAAACATATGGAAGATATAATTTTATATACAAAAGAGGCACCCTCGAGAGGGTGCCTCTTATCAGTTCTTAGTCGTTAAATAACGAATTATTTTACGTCTTCGAAACCTTTTTGTAAGCGAACATAGCTTAAGCGACGATCTTTAGCGTCTTGTTCAGTTTTAGCGAACAATTCTTCTGCAACATCTGGAGCTGCTTTAGCCAAGGAAGCGTAACGAACTTCACCTTTAAGGAAGTCTTGGAAGCTTTCAGTTGGTTCTTTGGAATCCAAGG
>CABSJL010000028.1 GCA_902478055.1 uncultured Veillonella sp.
GAAGTAGACATTATGATTGATGGTCGTTTACAAGTATAAACATAACTACAAAACAATCATAAATTGGATGACAGCAAAGAACTATATGTCTAGTCTAACGTCTCTAGTAGATATCAATTTATATTGGAAAACTACATATGAAACAGACCCTATATACGCTTGTATATAGGGTCTTTTGATAATAGTAAAAATTTATTCTATTACAATGTGATATTTAAAGTACGGCCTGTAGGTTTATATTCAATAATCTCTACACCTGCAGTTTTTAACATCCTCTTAGATGCTTTTACCTCTTTTGTATCCTTATAGAGGTCATCGCGGTAGATAACAGCCTTAATACCACTTTGAATGATTGCCTTAGCACATTCATTACAAGGGAATAATGTAACATAAATCTTGGAACCCTCTAGAGAGCCACCACGATAATTCAGAATGGCATTGAGTTCACTATGTACAGTATAGAAATATTTATTATCATCTGCTGTATCGCGTTCCCATGTGAAATCATCATCGCTACAGTTTAAAGGCATGCCATTATAGCCAATAGATAAGATTTTATTATCATTACTAACGATGCACGCACCAACTTGTGTATTAGGATCTTTAGAGCGTTGCGCTGCTAAGATGGCAACGCCCATGAAGTATTCATCCCAGGAAATATAATCGCTACGTTTTGCCATAATTACCTCACTATAAAATAAGCCCCCTTCTACTTATGTAGTTGGGGGCTTACTGTATTAAACGAATAGAATATCGTTATTTAACTACGATATTTACAAGTTTACCAGGTACATAAATAACTTTTACAATATTTTTACCTTCTGTAAACTCTTGAACACGACTAGATTCTTTAGCCAATGTTTCTAATTCTTCTTTTGTAATATTTACAGAAACAGTAAGTTTATCACGAACTTTACCATTTACTTGTAATACTACTTCTACTTCATCTACAACGAGAGCTGCCTCTTCGTATACAGGCCATTTTTCAGTGTGGATGGATGTAGTTTCACCCAATTCATGCCACAACTCTTCTGTCATATGAGGAACGAATGGTGCTAAAAGAAGTAATAAGGAATGAGTTAATTCATTAGCTAAAGCACTATTGATTGTTTCAGCTTTGTCCTTATGAGCGTACATAGCATTTACTAGTTCCATGATAGCAGAAATCGCAGTGTTGAAGTTGAAGTTGTTATCGAGGTCTTCTGTTACCTTTTTGATAACACGATGCAATTCACGACGCAAAGCAAATTCGTCTTTTGTAAGTTCACCAGTTACATTTTTCTTAGCTTCTTCGTTGTACGCATCAACAATACGCCATACACGACCTAAGAAACGGTAAGAACCTTCAACGCCTTGGTCAGACCAATCAAGGTCACGATCTACAGGAGCTGCAAATAGAATGAACAAACGTGCAGTATCAGCACCATAGGTATTGATAATTTCTTCTGGAGAAACTACATTACCTTTGGATTTAGACATTTTGCTGCCTTCTTTAAGAACCATACCTTGTGTCAACAAGCCACGGAATGGTTCGTTAGCTTCGATAAGACCTAAATCGTGAATAACTTTCACAAAGAATCGAGAGTACAACAAGTGCAAGATAGCATGTTCAATACCACCGATATATTGGTCAACGTTCATCCAGTAGTTAGCGATTTTTTTATCGAATGGAGCTTGGTCGTTTTTAGCGTCTGTATAGCGCAAGAAGTACCAAGAGGAATCGATAAATGTGTCCATTGTATCTGTTTCACGACGTGCAGGACCACCACACTTAGGACATGTAGTATTTAGGAAGCTTTCAGATGTAGCCAATGGAGATACGGCACCAGATTCAAATTTAACATCCTCTGGCAAGCGTACTGGCAACTCTTCTTCAGGAACGAGTTGTTCACCGCATTTTTCACAATATACTACAGGAATTGGCACGCCCCAGTAACGTTGACGAGAAATCAACCAGTCACGAAGGCGGAAGTTTACTTTACCTTCACCAATACCGCGTTCATTAAGAGCTGCCGTGATATTTTTACGAGCCTCTTCAGATGTTTGGCCATTATATTCACCAGAGTTAACGAGGATACCATCTTCATGGTACCATTCTTGCCATTTATCAAGGCTATATTCTTCACCTTCACGAGCTACGACTTGTTTAATAGGCAAATCGTATTTATGTGCAAATTCCCAGTCACGTTCATCATGCGCAGGGGAACCCATTACGGCACCAGTACCATAGTCTACCAATACATAGTTTGCAATCCATACAGGAACTTGTTCGCCAGACATTGGGTTTACTGCATAAGAGCCCGTAAACATACCTTCTTTAGGCGCTTCTGTAGATGTACGATCAATATCGCTCATATTACGCATACGTGTAATGAAAGCTTCCAATTCAGCTTTATTAGGCGCATTTTCAATAAGGCGTTCCACATATGGATGTTCAGGAGCCAATACTACATAGCTTACACCATAAATAGTATCAACCCGTGTAGTATACACAGATACGCGTTCATTGATGGATGGCACTTCAAAGGAGAATTCTGTACCTTCAGAACGGCCAATCCAGTTCTTTTGCATCAATTTAACGCGTTGTGGCCAATGATCAAGAGTGTCCAAATCAGTTAACAAGCGATCCGCATATTCTGTAATGCGCAAGAACCATTGAGACAAGTCTTTTTTCTCAACTGGGTTATCACAGCGCCAGCAAGCACCATCGATAACTTGTTCGTTAGCCAATACAGTATGGCAAGTTTCGCACCAGTTTACTTTAGCTTCTTTTTTATAAGCTAAGCCTTTTTTATAGAACTGCTCGAAGAACCATTGAGTCCATTTGTAGTAATCTTCTTTACATGTTGCAACTTCACGGTCCCAATCATAGGACAAGCCAAGTGCTTTTTGTTGTAATTTCATGTTCTCGATGTTGTCGAGTGTCCATGTTTTAGGGGCAATACCATGTTTGATAGCTGCGTTTTCTGCAGGCATACCAAAGGAGTCCCAGCCCATTGGATGTAATACGTTGAAGCCCTTCATTTTTTTGAAACGAGCTACTACGTCACCGATGGAATAGTTACGCACGTGACCCATGTGTAAGTTACCAGATGGGTACGGGAACATTTCTAATACATAGTATTTTTCTTTAGATTCATCATATTCTGTTTTAAATGTATGGTTATCATCCCAATACTTTTGCCACTTTTTCTCAATATCTTGGGCTACATATTTTTCATTCATGTAGGGGCCTCCTCATATAGTCAACCTCATTAGTTGCCGTTTTATAATCAATATTTTTATTTTACTACGTACTATGAAAGCAGTCAAACTCTAGCGTTTTACTACTTGTACAGATTTAGTTAATTCGTTTTTAGTAGTTGTATTTTGAACAGATCCATGGCTCTTATAAGAAGCAATTGTATTCTTTGCCTCTTGTGCATCACGTTCCTTTTGAGCCTTAGCCTCTTCTTCTAAACGCTTTTTCTCTGCCTTGGCTTCCTCAGCTTGACGTTTTTTCTCGGCTTTAGCTTGCTCCGCTTCTTCTTTAGCTTTGCGTTTAGCTAATTCTTTTTCTTCTTTTGCCTTACGTTTTGCTTCCGCTTTAGCAGCTTTGGCCTTTTCTTTTTCCTCTAGGCGTAATTTATATTGTTCAACCTTAGTTAATGGTTTAGTTTCTTCTACTACTGGTTCAGGAACAACCGCTGTAGGAGATTTAGGAATACCGCGGCCTAAGTCTTTGCTTTGAATCATAGCAATAGTAGATTCGTCTTCAAAGCCTTTGCGCCATGCAGCAAAACCACCGAGCTGTAATTCTTTTACAAGGTCTAGTTTCAAACCTAAGGACGTATTATCTTCAAACCAAATACGATCGGAACCAGACCCAGTTGGGATAGATAAATAATATAATTTTAATCTATCATCCCATGTCATTTTATCCTTGTAGTTTGCAAAGTAACTACCTATATTTTTCATAGCCAATGTTTCGCCCTTAGCATAGCCATTTGTATCATGCCATAAGCGCATATAGAATGGCACACCAAGTACTAGTTTTTGGGATGGCACTTCAGAAAGCATTTTTTCTGTATGATTGCGAACCCATGGATAACTTGCTACAGGACCTGCTGTGGTACTCTTAGCCCATGTTTCATCATAAGCCATGAGAACTACATAATCTACGGAATTTGCAAAGGCGCTGCGGTTATATACTAAAGACCATTCTGGGCTATCAGAATAACCTGTTACATCAATAGATGTTTTAATATTGTATTGATGTAAATGGTTAGATAAATACGCTACAAACGCTGTTAAACGATCACGGTCGGCATAATCAATATTTTCAAAGTCAAAGTTATAACCATCAAAGCCGTAAATATAAGCATATTGCACGAGGTTATGAGCATATTTTTTCCATACAGATTGATCTGCTAAGATACCACTAGTAAAGCCAGGGTCAAATCGATTCGTAATCAAAGGCCATACGTGATAACCTTTACTCTTATAATCGTTAACATAATCAATACTTACATTAGGACTTGCTTCGAGGCCAAGGCTATGCAATTTAAACCAGCTTGGAGAAATGATATTATCGCCGCTAGCATTAAGTTTTGCTTGATATGGAGTTCCCTGTGTTGGCCATGGATCAAAGGCCCAAGACAATGGCGTTTGCATTGTATACGGAGCTTTTACCGTGGAAGCTTGTGGTGCAGGACCTAATGTTAATTGTCCATTAGTTTTTGTATAACTCACACCGAGCATAGCTGGCTCAGACTCAATATCGACATAGGTCGTGCCATTTTTGCTAGTTGTGGGTAATTTTACAGGTTCCCCAACGGCAGCAGGGTCTAAAATGATAGTATTTCCTTGTAACACTGTTTGAGGTACATATACCGTATAGGATGTTTTATATTGATTAGCTTCGTAATGACGCGTAGTATTCGCCAAGAATTGGTCGAGCGGCACTAATACTTCTGCTTGTACTGCTGTACTAGATAAGGCAGACATTACCAAAGCTGTTAAAGATTTTAAAATAGTAGATTTACGAATCATGAACTCTCCTAACTCTAGCCCCTTAAAGGGGATATAATTTCAATCTCTATATTATACCATATTATATAGAATTCCTCTCAGTTGTTGCATGAAGGGTACATGTAATTTATAATTTACCTTATACAATACAAGTTATTACATAAGGAGTTTTATATGCATCAATATCTATTTTTTATAGGTGACTTCCCTATCAGGGCCTATGGTGCCATGTTAGCCTTAGCTATCATCTGTGGTGCCTCGGTTGCCTATGTTTTATTAAAAAAAGATGGTCGTGGTTGGCATGAGCATATCATCGACTTTTCCATTACTGTTGCCGTAGCTGGTCTCATCGGGGCCCGACTATGGGACGTATTCTTCTTTGATTGGCACTATTATGGCAACCATTTATTAGAAATTCCCTTTGTATGGCAAGGTGGTATGGCCATCCAAGGTGGCGTTGTATTAGGTACTATTGCAGGCTACTGGTATCTTCGTAAAAACAATATCGACTTCTGGGCCTTTGCTGATTTATTTGCACCAGCGTTGATCTTGGCGCAATCTGTAGGCCGTATGGCAAATCTCTTAAACGGCGATGCCTTTGGTCATCCTACGGGTGGTAACTTTGGTATTCTCTATCCTGAAAGCACGTTAGCACATCGCACTTATGGCAATCAACCATTATGGCCTGCCGAAATCTGGGAAGGTCAAATCGACATTCTTATCTTTGTGGTCCTTCTACTATTTAGCTCCTTTAAACATGCTAAAGGTCAAGTATTCGTACTATATGCGATTCTCTACTCTACAGCTAGATTCTTCCTCGAATTCTTACGCGGTGACTATGTAGACTTAACACTAGGCTTAAAATCTGCTCAGATGACTAGTCTTATTGTTATCATCGTAGGCATTTGTCTATTTATCTATCTAGGCTACTTAGAAAAGAAAAATCAACCAGTACTTGAAACTACAGAAACAGCGCCTAAAACGAAAAAACGTAAATAACTTCATATAATAAGCAACATATATTATGAATAAAAAAATCCTTCATTCATTGGTTTGCCCTTTGAATGAAGGATTTTTCTTTATAAGTCTAAAAACACATATAGTATTGAGCAATTTATTTTATAAGACCAAAGCTTATAAATTTTCTTTAGCTTTTAATGCATCTAGATCTTCTAATGCACGATTAGCAATGAGTGCATTTTTCTCTTTTTTCTTACGGATCTTTTGTGGCCATGGATCCATAATACCAAAGTTGACATTCATAGGTTGGAAGTTAGAACCTTCATAGTTAGAAACATAATGGCTAAGAGAACCAATAGCTGTAGTTTTAGGGAAGTCAATAAATGAACGGTCGTCTAAATAACGATCCACTTGTAACCCTACCATAAGACCACTAGCAGCAGATTCTAAATACCCTTCTACACCTGTCATTTGGCCCGCAAAGAATAAACGGGGTTCTTTTTTTAGTTGGAATGCATGGTTCAACAACTCAGGGGAGTTGATATATGTATTACGGTGCATAACGCCGTAACGTACAAATTCTGCGTTTTCAAGGCCTGGAATCATACCAAATACACGTTTTTGTTCGCCCCATTTTAAATGAGTTTGGAAGCCTACCAAGTTAAACATGGTACCTTCCTTATTTTCTTTACGCAATTGAACAACTGCATAAGATTCCTCATTGGTACGCTTATCCACCAAACCTACAGGTTTTAATGGTCCATAGCGTAATGTATCTTCACCACGGCTAGCCATAATTTCTACAGGCATGCAACCTTCGAAATAGATTTCTTTTTCAAAATCCTTTGGTTGTACTGCTTCTGCCGTTGTAAGCTCATGCCAAAATGCTTTGTATTCATCCTCTGTCATAGGACAGTTAAGATAATCTGCATCGCCCTTATCATAACGAGAAGCGGCAAATACTTTATCATAATTCAAAGATTCTGCTGTAACAATAGGTGCTGCTGCATCGTAAAAGTAAAAGCCTGTTTCACCAGTTAATTCTTTAATCTTATCACCTAATGCTTCAGATGTAAGGGGACCAGAAGCGAAAATAACAGTACCTTCAGCAGGAATCTCGGTTACCTCTTCGTGATGAACTGTAATATTAGGATGGCCTTTTACCTTTTCAGTCACCATTTCACTAAATAGATGACGATCAACAGCTAAGGCACCTCCGGCAGGAACAGCAGTCGCATCGGCACATTCCATAATGATAGAGCCAAGACGACGCATCTCTTCTTTCAAAAGACCTACTGCATTTTCAATATTGCCAGCTCGTAAAGAGTTACTACATACGAGTTCTGCAAATTGATCTGTTTGGTGCGCAGGAGAGCTCTTAACGGGGCGCATTTCATATAAGTCAACATGAATGCCTCGGTTGGCAAGCTGCCATGCTGCCTCAGAACCAGCTAGACCTGCACCAATAACAATAACATTTTTATTATTCAACTGTTGTTTCCTCGTTAGCTTTGCTAGATTTTTTAGAATTCTTAGACTATTTAGTTTCTTTAGATTCTTTTACAGTTTCTTCACTAGCTTCGCTCTTTTTCTTTCTAGTTTTCTTTGGAGGTCGAGTTGGACATGCTTCATTGGAACAGAATTTCTTAGTCGTTCCATTTTTATATGTCTTTTCAACCATAATAGACCCACATGTATCACAGAATTCATGAGTTGGTTTATCCCATAATGTGAAATCACATTGTGGGTAACGGTTACAACCATAGAACAAACGGCCTCGACGAGATTTCCGTTCTACGATTTCCCCTTCTTTACATTTAGGGCAAGTTACACCTGTCCCTACCGTAATAGGTTTAGTATTTTTACATTCTGGGAAGTTAGAACATGCAAGGAACTTACCATAGCGACCAAATTTATATACCATTGGGCTATGACAGAGTTCGCACGTTTCATCACTTTCCATAGATGCAATTTCGATGCGATCCACATCGCTTGCATCTTCTAGCTCTTTAGCGAATACTTCATAGAAATCAGACAATACCTTTAAATATGTATCCTTACCGGATGCAATAGCATCGAGTTCTTCTTCAAGATCGCGAGTAAAACCTGTATTGATGATTTTTTCAAAGTACGCGATCAAGAAATCTACCACGACAAAGCCTAGCTCTGTAGGAACAAATTGTTTATTCGTATTTTCTACATAGTTACGGCTTACAATAGTATCTAGAATTGGAGCGTATGTACTTGGACGACCAATACCGAGCTCTTCCAATGTTTTGATGAGGCTAGCTTCGGAATAACGTGGAGGTGGTTGCGTGAAATGTTGTTCAGGCAAAACCTCTACCGTATGAGCTGCATCATTCTTTTTAAGTGCTGGCAATTGAGGAACATCCTCTTTTTTTGAGTCTTCATAAACAGCACTAAAACCTGGGAAGATTACACGGGAGCCTGTCGCTTTAAATGTGTAATCGTCATGAACAGTCAATTCAATGGTAGTGGATTCATTCTGTTGCGGTGCCATTTGGCTCGCCATAAAACGATTCCAAATCAATGTATATAATTTTAGCTCATCACGACTCAAGAATGGTTCTACCATTTTTGGTGTTAACTCTAATGATGTAGGACGAATCGCTTCATGGGCATCTTGAGCAGAACCTTTCGCACCGTACATATTAGGTTTAGATGGATAATAATCTTCACCATAGTTACGAAGAATATAATCCTTAGCCATTACTTGCATTTCTTTAGAAATACGCGTAGAGTCTGTACGCATATAGGTAATCAAACCTACATGACCATAGGAACCGATTTCTAAACCTTCATACAAATGTTGAGCAATCATCATGGTACGCTTTGCACCAAAGTTCAACTTACGAACACCATCCTGTTGCAACGTAGATGTTGTAAATGGTGGTGCCGCTTTACGGGAGCGCTTGCGTTTTTCCACATTCGTTACTACTGCATCGGCACCGCCTATGGCATCGACAACGGCTTGTGCATCTTTTTCAGTAGTAATATCGATTTTCTCGCCTTTAATATGAGTTAATTCGGCTGTGAAAGCCTCTTTTTTAGGCGTTTCAAAATTGCCTTCAATAGTCCAATATTCTTGTGGTACAAAGGCTTGAATTTCTCGTTCGCGTTCACAGATGAGACGAACAGCAACAGACTGTACACGACCTGCACTAAGGCCCTTACAAACCTTTTTCCATAATAGTGGACTCAATTTATAACCTACGATACGGTCTAACACACGGCGTGCTTGTTGAGCATCTACCATGTTCATATCGATGGTACGTGGAGATTCTAAAGCCTCTGCAACGGCATTTTTAGTAATCTCGTTAAAGGTAATACGGCATGTAGACGTAGGATCTACATTAAGAATGTACGCCAAATGCCATGAAATAGCTTCCCCTTCACGGTCAGGGTCAGTTGCGAGCAATACGGCACTACTTTCATCGGCATAGGAAACGAGTTCATCTATAACCTTTTTACGAGTTACAAGATTGCTATAGCGCGGTGTAAAGCCATGCTCAATATCGATACCCATTTGAGATTTAGGTAAATCGCGTAAGTGGCCCATACTTGCTTTTACCACATAGTTTGGACCTAAGAATTTTTCAATTGTTTTAGATTTAGCAGGAGATTCTACGATAACCAATACTTTACCATCTGGATTATATACGCGAGGTTCACGTTGTTCAGGTGGCACAGAGGTTTGTAATACAGACTTGTCCCGTACAATCCCCATAGGAGTAAGAGCCTCTTTGGCAACCTTACGTTTTATCGTAGTACTCTCTTTTGTAGTACTTTTCTTTTTTGTTTCTTTACTAGTACTAGCTGCTTTTGGCTCGCCAATAACGATAGATCGTTTAATGGACAAGTATATCACTCCTAGTCATATTAATATAGCCTCTCGGCGGTTGATGCTCTATAGCCCCTTCTAGCTCTAACTCTAGTAATAAGGGCTGCAATTGTTGCAATGGAATGTGAGTTACTTTCAAAATATCACTAACAGTAATACATCGATCATGAGGTATTTCACTCAAGATTAAACTCTTATCCAAACTAAAGCTTAACATAGACGGCCCATGACTATCAACACCCTTACATGTATTACTCGATAAATCCCTCTCTTTTACATGACTATGTTCCTCTTTCTTTGACGCTGAAAGTTTCTTTTTTGCCGGTGAAAGTTTCTCTTCTGTGGCGAAAAAATCCCGCAATGTTAAATGATACTGTTCCACTATATCCTCATATCCAGTCAATACATAAGCACCATTTCGCATAAGGAATTTATTACCATCTGCTGTATGATCTAATAAGTTACACGGTACTACAAACACATCTCGCCCTTCACTGACCGCCATATCCGCCGTAATTAAGGATCCACTACTAGACTTAGCCTCTACTACGATTACCCCTCGACTAAGGCCACTAATAATACGGTTGCGTGCAGGGAAATGCTTTGCCGATGGTGGTGTACCTGGAGGATATTCAGATAGGAGTAAGCCATTATTTGCCAGTATCCGGTCAAATAATTTTGAATTTTCTCTAGGATATACAATGTCTAAACCACATCCCATAACAATAATGCCGTACCCCTGACTTGCTAGTAATCCTTCATGACCATGCGAATCAATGCCACGAGCACCGCCACTCACAATTATAGTACTGTATTTACCCAATTCTTTCCCTAACATTCTCGCCACATTCCGACCATATAAAGAACATCGTCGCGCCCCTACAATAGCAATACGGTTCAACCTTTTATCTAATAGAGCTCGATTACCTCTCATAAATAATATAGCTGGTGGATTATAGATTTGGTTCAACATAGATGGAAAATCTTTATCTAGAAAGGTAGTAACATCCATCTCATATTCATCTAATTTTTGAATTATATAATCTAGTTTTTCATCCCTAGCCGATGCTGCAATAGCACGTTTATCTCCTACGGAAATATGATAATAAGATTTCAAATTATCGACCTTCTTAACAGCTTGCCAAGCTTCATAGGGACCTCCAAAATCATCAATAAAACTCCGTACATGTGCTGCGCCCACATTATATAAACTTTGTAGACCTGCAATATAAATGTTATCGTCATATCTTGTCATATCATTACCTATTTACCAGTTCTAAATAACATTGCTTCGGAAATATGATGTGGTTCCACTTGTGGATTTCCCTCAAGATCTGCTATGGTACGACCAACCTTTAATATTCGATCAAAAGCGCGTCCACTTAAATGGAAATGGTCAAATATATTACCTAGTACACTCCAAGCCTTATCGGTAATATAACAAAGCTCACCTATAGCCTTATGCGGTACGGATCCATTAGAGCTAAAGTCTAGGCCTTCATACCGTTTCTGTTGCATGGAGGTCGCCATAACAACTTGTTCTCTCATACTTTCACTAGTCATCGTTGAAGATGAAGTATCTAATAATTGCTCTAATGTGGGCCTTTCAACAGGTATGTGCAAATCGATACGATCCATAATAGGTCCAGATAATCGTTGCTGATAATTTTTAACCATTGTTTCCGTACATACGCACTCTTTATGAGGATCATGATAATATCCACAAGGACATGGATTAGCGGCCAATATACAAATAAAATCAGCAGGATATATGTAATTACCTTGAGAGCGATTGATAGTAATTGTACGTGATTCTAAAGGTTGCCTTAGAGCATCGATAACTTGACGTTGAAATTCCGGTGCCTCATCCATAAATAGAACGCCTCCGTGAGCAAGGGTTACCTCACCAGGTCGACCTTGAATACCGCCGCCTACCATACTCGCTAACGTTGCAGTATGATGTGGATGTCTAAAAGGACGAGTTGTAACCAATCCCGAATCCCCTAATAATCCTATTACGTCTTGTATACGACTCACTTCAATGATTTCATTCCATGTCATTGGCGGTAATATAGTTGGCAATCGCTCAGCCATCATCGTTTTACCACCACCTGGTGGACCTATCATAATACAATGATGATGACCGGCAGCACTGATGAGCATAGCCCGTTTTCCAAGCTCTTGCCCCTGTACATCACTAAAATCAACTGTATATGTTTCATTAGATCCTGTATCTACACAACTATCTTCATTTATATAATCTACAGGTTCATATGACTCTAACAATTCCACTGATTGCTTATAGTTTTGATTTTTCGAACTTGTAGATTTGCTAATAGTCCCTTTATTTCCTTTACCTCTTTTTGATTTAGCTAGTTTCTCTAAAATAGAAATAATATGTAGTAATGAAGACTCCCCATAAATAGTGAGCTTTGGTATGGCTTTTAAATTATGACCATTTTCAACACTTGTAAATATAGTGAAATAATTAGAATCTAAGCCTGCAAGGGACATAGCCAAGGTTCCGAAGGTTGGTAATAGTGATCCATCTAAAGCTAGCTCTCCCATAAATAGACTTTTACTTAATAAAGCTGAAATATTAGCTTTGCGACCCTTTATCTGTCCTGATGCAAACAGAACCCCTAAAGCAATAGCTAAATCGAGTCCTGCACTACTTTTACGAATAGTAGCAGGTGCTAGATTCACTACAATGCGCCTCATGGGAAATTCATAGCCACTATTTTTAATAGCAGCCCGCACACGTTCACGAGCTTCCTTAACCGATTGATTAGGTAGCCCTACAATATCAAAGACAGGCAAGCCTTGAGATATATCAACTTCAACTGTAATAATGCATCCATCTATGCCATGTAAAGTGGCTCCATATAGTTTTGCATACATAAGTAACCTCTCTAAAAGCACTGTGGTAAATAATGAATAGAACTTTGGAAGTCTTCATGTAAGTACACTTCAATTACATCAAAGGATAACTCTTTCCACCTCCGTCTTTTCTGATGCAGATCATATAGAAACAACATAGCAGCTCGTTTTATATGCTTTTGCTTCTTCTTTGTGACCGCCTCTCGAGCCAATCCATGCTGCATTCCACGGCGGGCTTTAATTTCAATAAAATGATAGATTAAATCGCGTTTGGCAATAATATCAATTTCACCTAATCGTGTTCTATAATTTGTATCTACTACTGTAAGGCCTATCTTTTCAATATATTTAATGGCCACCCGCTCGCCCCATTTCCCAAGCTCTTTGGAATCTAGTTCATTAAATGCTTTACCTGTACTAATCGTTTTCATATATACCTCCAATTTAAGTGTAGTAACCACAATAACTTATAGAATATTTATCACTCAATCTACATCTAAACTTTCAACAGGTAACACTTACTTGTAGCGTAAAATATGGAGGTTCTGAAAGTAAATAGAAAAGAGGTTCCTAATAGTCACATCGGTGACCAATAGGAACCTCTTTACGGTTATAAACTATATACAATTTGTATGATAAATTTACGTTAATATAATCACTCAGGTTTTACCCAACGTACGATAGATTTAATAGGCTCAAAGCTCTTGCGATGAAGTGGTGTTACACCTTGCTGTTCAACAGCTTCTTTATGTAACTCCGTATAATAGCCTTTATGAATACCAAATCCATAACCAGGGTATTCATCATCAAGGCTCTTCATATATCGATCTCGCGTAACCTTTGCAATGATGGATG
>CABSJL010000029.1 GCA_902478055.1 uncultured Veillonella sp.
TTGAAGCTGCTAAAGTAGGGGATATCTTCTGTACTGTAACAGGTTGTAAAGATGTAATCGTGAAAGAACATTACGAAGTAATGAAAGATAAAGCTATCTTATGTAATGCTGGTCACTTTGATTGTGAAGTTAATGTAGCTGATCTAACTGATCTTGCAGTAAGTCATGAACGCGTTCGTCAAAATATTGAAGGCTATACTATGGCAGATGGTCGCAAACTCTATGTATTGGCTGAAGGTCGCCTTGTAAACCTTGCTGCAGGCGATGGTCACCCTGCAGAAATCATGGATTTATCCTTTGCTATGCAAGCTCTTGCAGCAGAACATATTTTACATAATGGCAAAGATATGGAACCTAAGGTATATGTATTGCCTCATGAATTAGATGCGGAAATCGCTAAATTAAAATTAAATTCCATGGGTTACGATTTAGATTCTTTAACGCAAGATCAAATCGATTATCTTACAAAAGTAAATTAATTTCGAATCGAATTACATCTACATTTAATAGAAAGCTAATGGCTTTATATTATACAACAATGTGCTAGATGTATTAGTTTTCTAATTTTACTAATATAACCGAGCTACTTTAGCTCGGTTATACCTATGAGGAAACCTATGTCTGATTTATTGATTACTAATGTAGACGTCCTCACCAATGAGGGTGTTCTTAAAAATCATGCTATTGAAATTGAAAATGGCTATATTACAGCTATTTTAAAGGATAGTGAAGCTATTAAGGTTAAAGATTATGCTAAGGAAGTGCTCGATGGTAAAGGCCAATTGGCAGCGCCAGGTCTCGTAAATACCCATACTCATATTGCGATGGGTCTATTTAGAAACTATGCAGATGATCTTGAGCTTATGGAATGGCTTGAAACAGCAATTTGGCCGACAGAAGCAAAACTTAACGACGATTATGTTCGTTATGGCACTCAACTTGGCATTGCGGAAATGCTGCGCACTGGCACTACAACCTTTAGCGATATGTATTTCTTTATGAATACTACGGCTGAGGTAGTAAAAGAAACGGGCATTCGCTCTGTATTATCTCGTGGCTTAGCAGGTGTTTCTCCAACAGCAGATCAAGCATTAGTTGAGAATGCTGATTTATTCCGCACATGGAATGGCTTTGATAATGACCGCATCAAGGTATTACTTGGACCACATGCGCCATATACTTGTCCAGATGCTTATATGGAGAAGGTTATCTCCTTATCTCATGAATTAAATTGTGGCATTCACATGCACTTGTCCGAAACTAAAGGGGAAGTGGAGAATGTTATGAAAGCTACAGGTAAAACTCCAATCGCTCATATGCATGAATTAGGTTTATTCTGGAATACTACATTAGCTGCACACTGTGTTCATGTTACAGATGAAGATATGGCAATTATGGCTGAAAACAATGTAGCAGTAGCACATAATCCACAATCTAATTTAAAATTAGCAAGTGGTATTGCACCAGTTCCTGAAATGATCGGTAAAGGTATTACTGTTGGGCTTGGTACGGATGGTTCCGCATCTAATAATAATGCGGACATGCTTGAAGAAGTACGCCTTGCGGCTACCTTACATAAAGCACGTCTCTACGATCCTAAAGCGATTCCTGCACAAGCAGCTTGGCATATGGGGACTGTAGAAGGAGCGAAAGCCCTTGGCTATACAGACCTTGGTGTTTTAGCGAAAGGCTATCGAGCAGATATCGTGCTATATGACGTAACTGGTATGCACTGGATGCCACGTTACAACGATTTAGCGGCACTCGTATACTCTGCAAACAGTTCTGATGTAAATACTACAATTGTAGGTGGCAAAGTTCTTATGAAAGATAAAGAATTGCTTACTATTGATGAAGAAAAACTTCGTGTAGAAATCACTATGGCTCAAGCGTATTTCAGTAACTAATATATTAAAAAAACTATAGCTGTAATTGATTAGCTTTTTCTTGTCTAGTTTAGTACTAGTTAGGTTTGTATTTATATAATATAAGTTTGTATGCGAGGTACTGCTATGCTAAAAAGAATACTTCAATACCTTTCACTTTGTATCGCCTTAGTTAGTTTGTTGATATTAGCTGGTTGTAGTAGTAATAGTGCGTCTTCTCAGCCTAAAGGAGCTGAAGGGGAATGGATTGCTTACTCAGGCTATACCGTTCAAAATGTAGTCAGCGCTGTTGATACGCCTATTTTTACGATGAATCTTACAGCTCGAAATGATAGTAAGACGATTTATACAGCAGATATGAAAGCTTATAACTATCAATATACGACGCCTGAAAAGAGACCTGTTATTGAATCTACTCAAATGGTAGGGGATATAAAGGAAACTCGTCTAAATTATATTACGGCTCTTACACTTGTAATGAGTGCTAACGATATAGTAGGTAACGCAGATAGCTCAAATTCTAATACAATCAAGATGGATATTACTGGCATACCAAATACTGCTCTTATTTATGATTCAAAAACAGATACTATTAAATTTATGGATCAAACCTTTAAACGGGTAAGCAATACAAATAATTTACAAACCTTGGCTGATGCGTATAAGAAAGATCTCCAAATAGCTTCTAATAAATATTTAGAAGAGATTGGCAATGCAGCAAATCCTAAAACAAAATTTATAACAACCTATAACTTTGATGACTCTATCATTAAAGACAATAAGAAATGATTTATAAAAGAAAACCCACTCATAGTATGATATATTCCTTTATTAGATACTTAATAAAAGGGGTACATATCATATGGAGTGGGTTTATTTTGTAATGTTTTACTTTGAATGCTATTTTATTACTTTTACCAAGAACATTGGTACAGGGATATAAAATTCATCTTTTTCGTTATAAATACGAGGTCCTACTGTGGAGTCAATAGTGACGGAGCTAGCACCTAATTTTGTGAGCACTTCTTTATCCCATTGAGGGCGTGTAAAGGATGAAATTTCAAGCATATGATAAATAGTATGGCACCGCTCTTTTAAATCATTGCTTACATGTTCATGGGCATGATGAACAGATGGTGGCAAGTCATGGTGATTGCGAGCATATTCCGCATCATAATTGAGGATTAAACCACCTGGACGAATGATGCGTAACCATTCTGCATAGGCTTTATCTGGATGTGGTAAGTTCCATGTTACATTGCGGGCTACAACAATATCAAAGGTATTAGAATCAAAGCTAAGATTTTCAGCATCCATGACGGAGAAGGTGGCATCGGAGTTTAGTGATTCGGCAAGTTGATTAGCTTCATCAATCATATTTGGGGTAATATCAATACCATGTACTGTATGGCCCAATTCAGAGAGAATAATACTAAAAAATCCAGCGCCACAGCCAATATCTAAAATGCGTAGAGATCGATCAGAGTCAAAGATATGGCTCATCAATTCATCACGCCAAAGCTTAAGTTTAGGGCTTTCTAATTCTTTAGCTCGCAATGACCCAAAATCACGTGCTCGATCGCTCCAATAAGCGGTAATAAACTCTTTGTCATCCTTCATAGGATGATTCTTTTCAAATATATCGTTCATCTTTTTGTTCTCCTCATTTTTAATACACTTAATAGTACCATAAAATGAGAATGTACCATACTATAAATATCACACTTACTCCATAAATAATTAATATTGAGTATGATATAATACATCTATATTTTTGTATTATGAAAGGACAGGACAATGATTTTACAGACGGGACAGCGTACGGATATTCCTGCCTTTTATGGGCAATGGTTGATTAATCGTGTTCATCAAGGATTTGTAGATGTACGAAATCCCTATAACCCAATGCAGATAACACGGTATCCTATTAATCATGAAGTAGTAGATGGTATTGCGTTTTGTACAAAGAATCCTTTGCCATTTATTCCGCTCTTACATGAAATAAATGATTATAGACAGTTTTGGCACATGACTATAACCCCTTATGGTCCAGATATCGAGCCCTATGTACCAAAAGCAGATTCTGTAATAGACGGATTTAAACAAATATCAACAAGACTGAATCCTCAATCCATGGTGTGGCGTTATGATCCTATTATTTTAACCCATATCTACACAATAGATTTCCATTTTGAAAGCTTTTATAACATGGCTAAGGCGCTAGAAGGATATACGGATACGGTAGTTGTAAGTTTCTTAGATATATTTGATAAGGTGGCTCAGAACTTTCCTGAAGGTTTTAGACCAAGTGTTGATGTACAACATAACATTATTAAGGAGCTTATTTCTATTGCTCATTCTTGCAATATGGACCTTAAAACCTGTGGAGAAGGGGACGCATTTAAAGAATTAGGGGCTAATACGGAAGGTTGTTTAACCTTAGATTGTTATGAACGGGCTTGGAATGTTACGTTAAAAGCACCTAAACGGGCACCAGCGAGACCGGAATGTAATTGTTATTTACATGGTGATATAGGTGCCTATGATAGTTGTAGTCATTTCTGTCGCTATTGTTATGCTAATACAAATCAGGCGGCGGTCCGGCATAATCGTTTGTTACATGATCCAAATTCTAGTTTACTTATTGACCAGCTTTCAAAAACAGCAATTATTAAAGAAAGCATGGAAAAAAGCTGGATTGTTGATACAAATTACAGGCAAGAAACTCTATTTTAGATGGAATTACGATGCTATATAACGCTGTTTCGTTGACGTATCGTGTAAAATAGATAACAAAGGGGGTTGTCAAAGGGACACCTCAGGAATATAAGAGAGTGAATAGACTTATTAATTGTTTAGTTGTTTTATTATCACAAGGAGGTGTCGTATGATAACCTACAAAAGTGATACTAAAGATTCATCCTTAGTATCACGTGAAGATTCTATGCCAGTTCTTGCCATGTGCTATGATTTTGATAAGACTTTAACCCCTGATGATATGCAGGCACAAGGCTTTATTCAATCTGTTGGCTATGATGAGGAGCAAATCAAGCAGTTCTGGCAAGAATCTAATCAATTGGCTAAGAAAAATGATATGGATAATAACTTAGCCTATATGTACAAGATGATTCAAGAAGCAGTAGGTCGCTTTTATGTAACTAAAGAAAAGCTCATGGAATATGGGAATCAAGTAGAATTGTATGACGGTGTTCGCACTTGGTTTGAACGTATTCGAGAATATGGATTAGAACATGGGGTACGCATTGAGCATTATATTATCTCTTCTGGATTGAAAGAGATGATAGAAGGCACTGAAATGGCGAAAGAGGGAGCTTTCACAAAAATCTATGCCAGCGCATTCATGTTTGATGATAAGGGCGTAGCTGTGTGGCCTGCGCAAGCAATTAACTATACGAATAAAACTCAGTTTTTGTTCCGTATTCAAAAGGGGATTCTAGATATTAATGATACAGGCGTTAACGATTATATTAAGCCTGAGGACCAACGTGTCCCATTCCGCAATATGATTTATATTGGGGATAGTGATACAGATATTCCTTGCATGAGCCTTGTTAACGCAAATGGAGGCCATTCCATAGGTGTGTATGATCCTATTAAAAAGGATAAAGATAAGGTGTATAAGATGATGCGTCATCACCGTATACGCTATTATGCACCTGCAGACTATACAAATGGTTCCCAGTTAGATACATTAGTTAAACAAATTATACGTAAAACAGCAGCATATGAAGTGTTAGAGGGCGAGTATATTCATTGTAAACACGAAGCAGAGGAGTAATATGGAACAATCTAAATTGACAAGTGAATGGATTCAAACGTTTAATCGTTTAGGTTCTGAAGGTAAATTAAAACCTACCGTACCATATCATGATTTATTCAACCGTAAAGAGCTAAAAGGCTTTCCGTTGCATACATTGCCTATGTGGACTGTAACGTTCCCAACAGGTCATATTACATGCTGTGATCCTTTGGTAACATTACCTAATAAACCAGATACGTATATTAGAACGGTAGAACCAGGTACGTATTTGTTAGAAACAAAAATTATTGAAATGGAACCAAATGAGTATCGCTATGTGGCAAGCCGTGTTGTTTTTAGTGGCAATGAGCCTGTGAACTATGAATTGGCTTTGAAAGGTACGGAAGACTTAACAGATCTTGATGATGGTGAAAGCTATATCGGATTCCCTGTAGATTCTGGACTTGCTACTGTAGTTGATGCAGAAACTATCGAAACCTATAGAAAGTTCTATGATCAATGGCATACAAACTATCCTGACAAAAATATCTATGATGATTACTACAGTGATTTATTCCAGTTAAATGCATTGGCATATCCACAATTCCAACGGTCTAAAGGGGATTGGATTAACTTTACAATTCCTGAAACTGAATTAACAGTACCTATGATTCAATCCGGCTTTGGAGATGGTTTATATCCTGTATACTGGGCCTTTGATAAAGATGGTCAAATTTGCCAACTGATTATGGAATATATCGATTGCAGCGAAGCATATCAATAATATGATCTAGTGTAGTATGTAAAGATATAACCCTAATAAACTTAATATATACCTTGAATTGCAATAAGTAATGCGACAAAATTAAATCAATTTTTTAATCTCATGTTTAAACATGTCAAATGGTGTTTTAAACCCAAGGCATTTTCTAGGTCGATTATTAATCAGCACTAGTGCTTCTGTTAGTTTATCTAGTGTTACTTTAGCTAAATCGGTTTTCTTAGGAAAAAACTCTCGAAGTAAACCATTACTATTTTCATTAGAGCCACGTTGCCATGCTGCATAGGCGTCAGCAAAATACATCGGTATCCCAAACTCGGTTTCAACCTGTTCAAAGCACGCAAATTCTTTACCACGGTCCACGGTAAAGGTTTTAAGTAATTTACTTGTTAATGTGTTGTATAGGGAACTAATAGCTAAAAACATAGAATCCTTAGATCGGTCATCCATCTTTATTGCTATATAGAATCGAGTTTTACGTTCAACAAATGTAGCTAAACAGCCTTTGCTTTGACCTCTGGAAGAAACCATTGTATCTAGTTCCCAATGACCAAAAATCTCCCGGTTTTCAACTTCTTGAGGTCGTTCTTTAATGGTCCTTTTAACATTGAAGCGTCCACGGGTTTCCTGTGTGCCGGGCTTTTTTCCTTTCCGGCGAAGTACTTTCTCTGTTACCGCAAGAAAACCACGATGGATCCAAGAATATATTGTTTTAAAGCTTAGAACCCCAACTAATTCAGAACCAACTATTTCTTCTGGAGACCAAGTTTGTTGTAACCTGGATTCAATTAAAGCCGCTAATTGAGGTGTTAACTTTGTTGGTCTACCTTTATTAGTAGACTTACTAATTGCTAACTGTTGTGCTTTAATCGCAGAATATTCACCTTCAACGCGATTTAATTCTCTTGCTACAGTAGAATGGTGGACACCGATTAAGCTAGCAATTCTACGAACAGAGTATCCTTCTTTTCGTAAAACTTCTATTTGACTTCGTTTTTCTATGGTAAGATGTATATAGCTCATATTAGAGACCTCCGTGTCATGTATTTGTGGTTATTTACATTTTACACGAGATCTCCAATATGAGTTTTTTATTTGTCGCAATATATTTTACAATTCATCATACAAAAAAGACGCTTAGCATACTAAGCGTCTTTTATATATTATATTTAATTGTAAGGTCTAAACTCCGAAAATCCAGTTAACGAATACACGAAGGATACTTAGACCTACAATAATTTCAGCTAAGAATCTTAAGGAACCTTCCATACCATTACCTAAATGTTTTAAACTGCCAATTTTGGCTTTACTTACGATGTCACACCAGCACATATAATACCTCCGTGAGAGTTAATATGAGTAAATTACATAACTTATATGCTTATTTTACAACCTTATATCAAAAATTTCAATATGTATTTAAAATTAAATAATAATAATTCTACACATACATCTATAATAATAAAATTATAGTTACCATAAACCTACATAAAATAAGGAATCATAAGCATCTAGTTAGTTTGGTATATATTAAGGTTATGTAAGACTTATATAAATATATATAGCTAAATGATGTTATATAAAAAGATAGTTGTATTAGATACTAAACATTATTTAAGAGTTTATTTGTATATACACCTAAGGTTAATGATTAATAAGCTTAAAAAACATAGTTTAAACATTTACATATATTAAGTTTTATATAGTGAGATTAACTAGGTTACATAAATTAAATTAGAATTATAAGGTTAGATAAATTGAGTTAAATATTGTGTAATTGAATAGATTACATAATATGAAACGATAGGATCTGTTGATTGAGTAATTTAAAGGCTTATTTGGGTTGAAATGTAAATAAACTAGCTTATAGATATATAGGCTAGTTTTTTATTTGTTTTTGAATTACTTCCGATAACGATATATTATCGGAAGTAATTATATAAAGAAAATTGGGCCTATATGGCCCAATCCCTTATGTTATATAGTTTTTTTACTTATTAAGCTTATTTGCGTTTAAATGTGTATGGTTCGTATTCTACATCATTATGACGGTTAGTCCACCAGTTCCAACCGATTCTTGCAAGCTTCCATGCAATGAAGCCTACGATAATGCCCAATACTAAGCCTGTTAATACATCTGTTGGATAATGTACAAATAGATATACTCTAGAAAATGCTACTACTAATGACCCAAGTAATGCTATAATTCCCAAATATCGCTTCTGAGGCGCTATTTGACTCAAGCCTAGGTAAATGGTCATGGCAGATGCAAATGAACCAAAACTATGGCCTGACGGGAATGAATAACTATTTGCTTTTGGTAATGCAGACTCTAATGGTACTGTTACATTAGGAAAATCTACAAATGGTCTTAATCGAGCTACATGTGGTTTTAAACCTTGGTCACCGATGATAAATACAAATCCTAATGCAATTATTATCGCAACGCCTAATACACGATATTTTTTCTGTAACATCAATAATAAGGCAATGACAATCCATAAGGCACCGCTGCCAGTAATTTTTGAAATAAATGCCATAATTGGTGTTAAAAAACTATATACAAGATGGTCATGTACATAGAAGATCAAGGAGTGATCAAATTGTAAGATTGTGTCCATAGTTTCCTCTTCTATTTTACTAAATGATAATTATTGAGAATGATTGAGGGGAAATTATATCCTCAATATTCTGTATTGGATTTCCATATACTTTGTAATATGTATATATTGGTTTCTCAATTACATCCAAATAATAGCCTAAACTATTTATACCTCATGGTCAATAGTTTAGGCTATATTTAATAAAATCTTTAATTATGGTTTCTTTTTATCTGATTTTTTAGTTGAACCTTCAGGTGGCATTGTTATGATCGTATCTACTGGGTCATATACAGATTCAAAGGAATCAGTTTGTGTAACCCAATTACCATATGTTATGGTTCTATACGTATTCATTGTTAAGCCTACATGCCCCTCTTGTACTTCTTTTTCTTTTAAAGATGAATCTACGCGTGTAATTGTCTTATTTGGTATTTCATTACGATCACCAACTGAAATAGATACATTTTTAGGCTTGTCTTGAGCAGTACCTATAATATAGATGGTTAGTGTACCATGATTCATCACACTGAGAATATAAATGGATTGCTGGTATGGATTTCTAAACTTAAAGTCTAAATAGCCCCATGCTACTGTAGCATCACGACCAGCTTGAATATATCCAACAGGTTCAAAGTGAGGTGTACGTTCTACAATATTCATGCCAGATAATAAGGCTGTATTAAAGATGGTAGAACTAACTTGGCAAATGCCACCACCAATACCTGGAACCAATTTGCCATCAATCATTACCGGTGCATCATCATAGCCAGCCTCAGCAGTACGCTCGCCTACAACATCGTTAAAGGAGAATACTGAACCAGGCTTAATCAACGTACCATTGATTTTATCAGATGCGAGTTGAATGTTATGTGTTCTGCTTTCATTATTTGGATCAAAATCTGTACTAAAGGATGCTAGAACGGTATTTAATGGTTTTAAATCAGAATCAGTAACCTTAATAGTATTTTTTGTGGTAAATACCATAGATAGAGATGTGATGCTTTCTCCAGATTGTAATTGATCCTTAAGGTTTTGTAAGGTTGCATCAATATCAATGCGTTTACCTTCTTTAGCAGGATGGAATACAACTTGACCATTCTCAATAGTTAGATATGCATCATGTCCTGGCGTATCAATTGATTTAGCCAGCTCTGTAAGGTAAGTTTTGCTTTTTACCTCGTCTAGCTTATATTGTGGTTGAAAATGTTGGCCATAATATAAGGCATTAAATCTATGTGAAAGTAATGTCCACCAATCATCTTCATATCCATATGTAGAAATAGCTTTTACTACAGCCTCTGTATCTATCTGAATACCTAAATCATGATACGTAGCCTGTTGTTTTTTATTATTCCCCATATAAATGGATATAGTCTGTTGTGGTATTTTACTATTTAGCTCTTGGATTCGAGCTTGTAATTCACCCTTTGGTGTATTAGATAGATCTGTGTCATTGTAAAATACGCCATACGATATATTTTCTGTTGGGATGTATGAGCAGCCGCTCGTACTCAGCAGGACAAGCATAGTCCCTAATATTATATATTTTTTACTCATTGTATTATAAACTCTCCCAAATTAGTCATTATATTCTCTAATTATAGCATATAAGTACCTATTCTATGGTACAATTATATTGATATTTTTAGGGGTAAGGGTGAATTATGTCAGAGTCTAAGGAACAACAAAAACATTTCTATTTGCGCAATAACGATGCGCTTATGAATAGTACAAAGTTGTCTATGAAAGCAAAACAAAGTATATTGCTATCTAAGGCTGAAAATACTGTGGATGCTTATGAATCGGATTGGGACGATTTCGTAGATTGGTGTACCTATCAAAAGGTATCTTATTTTCCGGCTACACCAGAAACCATAGTAAACTATATTAATGATCTTGCTGATTATGCTAAGGCAAATACGATTTCTCGTCGTATTAGCGCTATATCTGAGAATTATAATGCGTCTGGGCATCGGGATAATCCATGTATGGCACCTATCGTAAAACAAGCGTTACGGGGTATTAGACGTTTAAAAGGTACATTCCAACAAGGTAAGACACCAGTCCTATTAGAGGATATTGAAGATATTTTAGATTGTATGACCAAGCTAGATGTACCTGAATTACAACTATTACGTGATAAAGCTATTCTTTTAATCGGATTTATGGGTGCTTTTCGGCGTAGCGAAATTGCGGCTATTACAGTAGAACATCTTCAATTCTCTCCACAAGGTGTCGAGATTTTTGTCCCATCATCTAAAGCTGACCAAGAAGGTCAAGGTGCTGTAGTGGCGATTCCGCATCTATCTGGTTCTCCTTTAGACGCAGTTCGCGCCTTACAGCAATGGTTACGTGCATCTGGTATAACAGATGGTCCTGTATTTAGAGGTTTTACTAAAAATATGTCGTTACGTAAAACAGCTATATCAGATAAGATGATTGCCGAAATCGTAAAGAAATATATTTCTCTTATCGGTCTTGATCCTGCCATGTATGGAGCCCATAGCTTGCGTCATGGCTTTGCAACGACTGCCGCAGCTTATGGTGTGGAAGAACGTAATATTATGAGACAAACACGCCACCATAGCGTAAATATGGTTCGTCGTTATATTAATGAAGCGAACAAGTTTGTAGACAATCCTATTTCAACAATCTTTGAAAAGCGATTTAGATAACAACTATTAATCACTTGATTTAGATAATAACTATAAATCGGTTAATAACATACATGAAACAACAAAAAGCAGCTATCTCTATTGAGTAGCTGCTTTTTCGTGTGGGTTACACCCATATATATTTAGTTTTGAGCCACATAGTCCAAAGCTCTAACTGGACTATCAGTTTTATGTGCTGGTACCTTTAAAACTGTACCAGGTACAAGTGTACCAGAATCACTGATGTTATTAAGTTCTTTCATGGCATATACCATTTCACGAACATCCATATCTTTATGAGCTGTGCGAGCTGCAATATCCCACATTGTATCGCCTGCTTGTACCTTTACTTCGCGTACTGCATGTGTATTTGCATCTGTTACAGGGTTTGTCATATTATAACCAAATAATACTGTTAAGCACATTCCTAGCATCATTAATATATTTTTCATCTCATACCTCACATTTACATCGAACATAATATCTGAGAACATTTGTTTGTTTACATGCATATAATAGCACACGAACGAATGTTCGGTCAAGAGTTTTAGAACAAATGTTTGCAAAAACTTTTAAAATTGCCTATAATAAGTATGTAAGTTAGTAATTATCTTACTTTTTCATTATATAGCATGACATGTGTTATTTTTTACGCATATAAATATTGACATTACATTGACTTTGGAGGTTCATCGTGAGACGCCCTGCTACAGATATTAATACTAAACAGCGCCGTATATTAGATTTTATTAAAGATTCACTACATAATGAATATCGTTGTCCTACTGTTCGTGAAATCTGTACACATGTAGGGCTTAGTTCTACATCTACTGTACAATCTCATTTGAATGCTCTTGAAAAGTTTGGTTATATTAAACGAGATCCTAATAAAAACCGTGCTATTACTGTTTTAGAGGATACAAAACCTTCTATTTCTGTAGCTGGTAATGAAACTTCAAGCTCTGATAACTTTGAATTTTTAGGTGCCGGTCTAAAACAAGTACCTCTCATTGGTACTGTTCAAGCTGGTATGCCTATTACTGCAGTTGAAAATTTAGAGGCTACCCTTACATTGCCTGTTCAATTGACTGGGGATTCTGATTGCTTTTTACTTCGCGTTCAAGGCGAATCTATGATGAATATCGGTATGTATGAAGGCGATATGCTTATTGTACGCCATCAAAATACTGCTAATAATGGTGATGTTGTTGTAGCTCGTATTGATGATGAAGCTACTGTAAAACGTTTTTATAAAGAAAATGGACATATTCGTTTACAACCTGAAAATGATGATTTTGATCCTATTATTGTGGATGATTGTCATATTGAAGGGCTTGTAATCGGTCTTGTACGCGATAGAATTTAATAAAGAACGGCTACATATTATATTGTAGCCGTTTTATTTTTGCTTTATTGGGTTATAGGACAAAACGTGTTGGTACTTTAATCCCAATCATTGAAAGATAATTT
>CABSJL010000030.1 GCA_902478055.1 uncultured Veillonella sp.
GTTATCTATTTGAATGGAGAGATTCTATGGAAGTACCAACAGTAAGTGTAAAAGACATGTTGCCGTTTCAACGGCCGCGAGAGAAGTTTCTTAACCTAGGGCCATCCCATATGGCGATGGAGGAGCTATTGGCTATTTTATTGCGTACGGGGGTAAAAGGGCAGTCCGCTATTTCCTTAGCTAGCGATATTGTGCAGTCCTTTGATGATGGCGTATATGGTCTGAATCGAATGACCGTTGAAGAACTCGTTAAAATCAAGGGGATTGGCACAGATAAAGCGGTAACCTTATGTGCAGCTCTTGAGATGGGGCGGCGATTAGGGGAACTTAAAATCAAGGAAACTTATGAAGACTTTTCCCAACCCTTTGTGATAGCTCAATATGTAATGGAGCGTTTGCGCCACGAAGAGGTAGAGCATGTGTGGGCGGCGATGTTGACGTCTCGAAATAAGTTAATTCAGTTAGAACATATTTCTAATGGAGGGTTAGTATCTAGCCTTGTAGAGCAGCGTGCTGTTTTTAAGAAGGCCATAGCGTGTAATGCGGCGGCCATTATTTTAATACATAATCATCCATCCGGCGATAGTCGTCCTAGTGATGAAGATATACGACTAACCAAGTTATTTGTCAGTGCAGGTCAGTTCATGGGGATACCTGTGTTAGATCATATCGTCATTGGTGATAATGAATTCACTAGCCTTAGTGAAATCGGTAAACTCAGTTAAGTTATCCTTATATGATAAGTTTTAAAACCGTATAATTATGGCTTTATAGTTTGTTGTATCAGTAAATAAGCACTCATAATGATGCGTTCTTTATTATGTCTAGTAAATAGAGAATGCATCATGATATGAGTGCTTTTTCTATTTTGTTCGACCTATAGGTGGCTTTGTAATGTATCACTTGTGAGTGTGCAAATTATGTATGACTTAAGGGTACTTGAATTATGCATTTTCTGTGCTTTTAACAATGGTAAAAGCCTTGATATTAATAGAAAAAGTCGCATTATATGTGGTAAAATGGAATGATGATGTAATGAAGGAGATTTTACTATGAGTTCCATTTTACCTACTCTAGGAAAAGATGTAAGTATAGATATTGGGTCCATACAGACGCGCCTCATGGGGGGGACGCGAGGAACCGTTATAAGCGAGCCATCTATTATAGCCACGGATACGAAACAAGAAAAAGTAGTAGCCGTTGGGGATGAAGCGGCTCGCCTTGTATTGCGGATGCCAGATATGTGGCGACCTTTGACACCGTTGAAAGATGGCTTTATTGTGGACTATCGCGTTATGCATACGATGCTTAACTATTTTCTGAATAAGGTATCTAATGCATTGCGTCGTGCTCGAGTTCTTGTTGGTGTTCCTTGTGGGATGACTGATGTTGAGCAAAGAGCGATGATGGATGCCGTTATTCAGGCGGGAGCCCGCGAAGTATTTCTTATTGAACGTCCTGTGGCTGCAGCTATTGGTTGCGGTGCACCTATCTTTGAAGCTCGTGGATCTATGGTCATTGATATTGGTGGTGGTACCGTAGATATGGGTATTGTTTCATTGGGCGGTATTGTAGATAGCAAAACTATACGCTTTGGTGGTTCAGATATTAACAATGCGTTGCTACGCTATGTACGCGAGTGTTTTGGTGTTATCGTTTCTGATGAAATTATAGAGGATATTAAACATACTGTGGGTACTGCTGTGGCACCACTAGAAGATGCGGAATATGCCTTTCAAGGCCGTGATATGATGAATGGTTTAGGTAGACGTTGTGTCATTCATCAGTCTGAAGTATACCAAGTTGTTAATGACTGTATCGGAGGCCTTTTGGATGAATTAAAACAAATGATTCGTTCCGCTGAACCTGAAATTGTAGCCGATATTATGCAATATGGAATCTACCTCACTGGTGGTACAGCGCAACTGTCTGGCTTGGCAGAGCGTATTGGTGGCGAATTAGGTGTGCCTGTACACGTTCCGGACGCACCTGAGACGAAAGTTGTTGTAGGCCTTAATGGGGCTTCATCGGACTTAGTGAGCTTATCGCGATTTATTGTAAATTCTAAAAATAGAAAGGGCCAAGACTAATATGATACAGTCAGATAAAAAGTTAATTATCGTCGTTGTTATTAGCTGTATCCTATTGGCTTTGCTCGGATTTGCATGGAAACAACGAACTAGTATTCCTTTTGTTACTGTTACTCTTGAAGGTATTACAACACCGTTTGCTTATGGATCTGCCCGTTTACTTGATGGTGTGCAAACTGGCTTCACAGTGCTTAATAATGCTATTTCTGCAACGATTGAAAGTGATGAGGAAGCATCTCGTAAAGCTGCCTTAGAACAAAAGGTAGTTAACTATGATGAGGTAGTGGCAGAAAATATTCGACTTCGCCAGCTTCTTAACTATAAGAGTAGTCATCCGGAATTTTCCATGACATTGGCTGGCATTATTACAAAGGATTACGGTACATGGACAAATACTTTCACTATCGATAAGGGCAGTGAAGATGGAATGGCCGTTAATATGGCTGTCGTTGTACCAAGTGGGGTAGTTGGTTTTATTACCGATGTGTACCCTCATTCCTCTCGTGTGCAAACCATTCTTGACCCGCGTAGTGCAATCGGTGTTATTGTACAGCGTCCTGAATCCCGTTTATCTGGTGTTGTAAAGGGTGATGGGGATTCACCTCGTACACCATCAATGGTAAATATTGCCCGTGATGGCGATGTATTAGTAGGGGATAAATTAATAACCTCTGGGTACGGTGGTATCTATCCAAAAGGATTACCTGTTGGCAATGTACAGTCTATCGAAAATGATACAGAAGGCTTTGTTAAGAATGCCGTTATCACACCTAGCGTAGACTTTTACCGTTTGGAAGAGGTGTTTGTTCTTACATCATCTTCTGTTAGTGCACCACAAAAACCAGGGCTTGAGCCTAAGCTTGTACCTCAAACACAACGAGATCAAGTAGAAGGGGCAAAGGGGGCCGTTAAACCATGACGCGTCTAGCTTTAGTCCTCTGTGGATTCTTAATTTATTTTATACAGGCTCAATTATTGCCTGCTATTTTTCATACGAATTGGTTACCCAATTTAATCTTGACCATCATTGTTATGGTCACTCTTTTTAAAGGGCGTCGTATGGGAATAATGGCCGCTGTTATAGGTGGTATCGTCCATGATGTATTGATATCTAATTTCTTTGGGCTCCATTTATTCCCTTACGTTATTGTGGTTTACCTATTATCTGCTGTAAAACATAGACTCTATGAAGAACGTTGGTATTGGTCTAGTGCTATTGTAGCTATATGTACCTTGCTAGATGGTTTTATCCGTAGCCTTATGATCTTGGCTAGTGGTGGGGATTTGCATATTGGCTTATATATGTGGCATATGGTTATACCTGTACTGTTCTGGAACGGCGTATTGGCTGCTATCGTACATGGATTGTTGTGGCGTAAGGATGAACAACAAGATTATATTTGGTAATAATTTGGTAAGGGGGTGAAAGAGTGCTTGAAGGCCTCTATAAACGAAGAAAAACGAGTCGCTTTGATGTACTCTTTTACATTGTAGCGGGCATATTTATAGTATTGGCATTGCGTTTATTTATGCTACAAATCTTGGCTGGTGGTTATTATCAAGCTAAGGCGGAGGGTAACCGTCTACGCATGGTACCGATGACTGCAGCACGGGGCATTATGTATGATCGCAATGGTCAAATTCTTGTAGGCTCTAGACCTGCTTATACAATATCTATCATGCCTACAGGGAAGGCTTTGGATGATGGTGAAGTGGCTAAATTAGCAGCTTTATTGAAAATGAAGCCTGAAGATATTAAAAAGAAGGTTAATGATCATAAGTATGGCTATGAGCCAATACGTATCGCTAACGATATTTCAATGGACGTAGTAACAACCATTGAAGAGCATCGACATGAATTGCCAGGGGTAACGATTGATGTTGAACCACTTCGATATTATCCATATGAAACAATGGCTTCTCAACTATTTGGTTATGTTGGTGAAGTAAGCGAAGAGGAATTAGAAGAGTTAAAACAGCAAGATCCTAATACACTGGTAAGTGGTGGTACTATTTTAGGTCGTTCTGGTCTAGAGAAATTATATGACTCTATCTTGCGTGGCACCGATGGTGGCAAGCAAGTTGAAGTCGATGCTACAGGTCGTCCTGTGGCTGAGGTGGATAGAAAGCATACAGTACCAGGCGCTAATATTCATTTAACTATTGATGTAAATCTTCAAAAGGCTGCTGAAGAGGCCGTTAAAAATCAGCTTAATCAGTTGCGTGCTCAAGGTATTCCGGCACAAGGGGCAGCAGTGGTGGCTATGGATCCTAATACAGGGGCTATTTTAGCTATGGTCAGCGCTCCTGAATTCAATCCAAACTGGTTTGCGAAAGGCATTACAACGGCTCAATGGAATCAGTTAAACAATGATAAAAATCATCCATTTGATAATAAGGTTATTTCTGGTGAATATCCTCCAGGTTCACCGTTTAAGATTATTACTGGTACGGCCGCATTAGACCTTAAAAAGGTTACTCCTGAAGAGATGATCTTTGATAGTGGTAAGCACTGGTTGATCGATAAACGAAATGCGGAAGGTGAAGCATTAGGTTGGCTTAACTTTAATAAAGCACTTGCTAAGTCTGATAATGTTTACTTCTATGAAATGGGTAATCGTGTAGGCATAGAAAATCTCGATAAATATGCTGCGTATTTTGGCATAGGTGAAAAGACTGGTATTAATTTACCAGGTGAGGCTGCTGGCATTATGGCAAGCCCTGAGTATAAACGAAAAGTATATGATGAAGATTGGTACTTAGGGGAAACCTTTGATGCCGCAATTGGTCAATCTTTCACATTGGTTACACCATTACAAATGGCCGTAATGCTCAGTGAAGTAGCTAATGGAGGCATTAAATACAGACCGTATGTGGTAAGCCGCATCGATAATAAAGATGGCACGCCAAAAGAAATTTTTGGACCTGATAAATTAGGAATTCTACCAGTTCCTAAAAATATTATGGATCTCATTCGAGAAGGCTTGCGTGATGTAACGAATGAGGGCGGTACAGCAGGGGATTTATTTAAAGGATTCCCTATAAATGTAGCGGGTAAGACTGGTACTGCGGAAAACGCACATGGCCGAGATCATGGCTGGTTCGTAGCCTATGCACCATATGATAAACCGCAAATTGTTGTGGTTGCACTCGTTGAACAAGGTAGCTTTGGTGCCGGTTCTGCAGGCCCAATCGTACGAGATGTGTTAGCTGCATATTTCAATGTACCGTTGAATAAAAAAACGAATGATACAAATACTAAAAGTAATAAAGATGCTGCCACTGTAGGCAATACGACGAATGGTCAAAAACCGGAGAAGGCAGTAACTAGTGGGCAACCAAGAAAGGATTAGTATGGGCGAAATCATTGGTGTTGTATCCGGCAAGGGTGGCGTAGGTAAAACGACTGTCACTGCATGCTTGGGTGCAGCCTTAAGTCATGCAGGGCACCGCGTATTGCTCTGTGATGGGGACTTTGGATTGCGCGATTTGGATCTTGTGTTAGGTGTAGCAGATGAAATCATCTATGATGCACTAGATGCGAGTGAAGATAAAGAATATACAGATGATGCTATTGTATCAATTGCAGAAAATCTAGATTTCTTACCGGCTAGTCAAAGTGCGCGTTGGGAAGATATAGGTCGTAAGAAGTATAAGAAATTAGTTCGTCGACTTTGTGATGTATATGACTATATTTTGATTGATGCTCCAGCCGGTATTGGTAAGGGCATAGAATCTATTTTAGATTTGGTAAATCGCTGTATTGTTGTAACACATCCGTTATGGGTATCCTTACGTAATGGAGCGCGCATGATTCAAGTGTGTGAGGAACATAATATTCGCGATTTTGCTATTGCTTTTAATGCAGTACCTACAAATGGTGAAGACATAGACTTATACGATATGCTAGAAGTTCTTCGTGCCGAATATGTAGGGGCTATGATTCCTTATGATGAAGATGTGTTAACCTATACACAAGATGGACAGCTGTTAGATTTAGCTTCTCATGAATTCCGCAATGTATTAGCACCTCTTGTGGACTATGTTGTAACTGGGGATTGCTGGGAAGATTATGATGTACAAAAGCAATTTGATGCCTATGTAGCGAAGAAAAAGGCTGCTACAGAAAAACAAGGTACACCTACACTTGCTACAGCTGGTGAGTCTATCTTTGAAGACTCGAATAATGTTCTCTATATTAATCGCGGCGGTTGGACTACTCAGCGCTTATTAGTGCAAGGTAAGCAAAGCTTATGGCGCCGTCGTAAATTGAAATAGGTGATATGATGTGGCGGAAACTATGGAACGATAGCGACTGGGCTATTATCATATGTACTTTCTTACTTGTTTGTATTGGTTTAGCAGCCATTGGCAGTGCAACGCATGTTAATCAAGAGCCTATTGGATTTGGTAGTTTAGTAGTAAAACAACTCATATTTTTCCTAGCTAATGTAGCCGTTGTGATAGGTATGCAGTTTCTTAACTACCATCGCCTAAAGGATTGGGGTAATATCATTTACGCCATTACCCTTTTGATGTTGATTGCCGTTATGGCCGTTGGTACCTCTGCATTGGGGGCCCAACGCTGGATTCAATTGGGACCTATTACGATTCAACCATCAGAGTTTTCTAAATTGCTCATGATTATTTGCATGGCTAAAATGCTAGAGCCTCGTATTGGCAAGTTAGATACATTTAAATCATTAATATTGCCTGTATTATATGTTGGGGTACCTATTGCACTCGTATTCTTACAGCCTGACCTAGGTACATCTCTTGTGTATATTGCTATTTTTGTGGGCATGTTATTTATTTCTGGTATTAGAACAAGACTTATAAAAATTATTGCCGGTACTGGTTTATTATTGATGCCTTTAGGTTGGTTTGTACTGAAAGAATACCAAAAACAACGTATTCTTGTATTTTTAAATCCAGATATTGATCCTTTTGGATCAGGCTATCATATCATTCAGTCTAAGATTGCCATTGGTTCAGGTTTGATTTTTGGTAAAGGTATCTTTAATGGTACGCAAAGTCAGTTGAACTTCTTACCAGAAAACCATACGGACTTTATTTTCTCCGTTATTGGTGAAGAATTTGGTTTTGTAGGCTGTATTATCGTGTTGTTTTTGCTTTTTATGCTGATTTATCGCAGCATTAAAGTAGCCTATATGTGTAATGATAATTTTGGTATGTTACTAGCTACAGGGATTGCTACCATGTTTACCTTTGAGGTACTCGTTAATGTAGGTATGACTATTGGTATTATGCCTGTTACAGGGATTCCATTGCCATTCCTTAGCTATGGTGTCAGTGCGTTGACTACTAATATGTTGAGTATCGGTATTTTGTTAAATATTGCTATGCAACGGACGAAATATATTTTTTAAAACCCTATTTTTAGGATTGATTGTGAAAGAAGTCTTTCAGAAAAGACGGAGGATGTATGATTCAATTAGATACGTCATGGTTACAACATGTCCAAAAGCCTGCTCGTTATACGGGCGGTGAATATAACAGTATTGTAAAAGATCACAGTACTGTTGATGTAACAATGGCTTTAGCTTTTCCAGATGTATACGAAGTGGCTATGAGCCATTTGGGCATCAAAATTTTATATGGTCTTGTAAACCGTCGTGAAGATGCAGCAGCGGAACGTGTATTTGCTCCGTGGCACGATATGGAAGAGGAAATGCGCAAGCGCAATATTCCTTTGTTCTCTTTGGAAACTCGTACGCCTATTAAAGATTTTGATGTGTTAGCTTTTACACTTCAATATGAGATGAGCTTCACTAATATCTTAAACATGCTCGATTTGGCTGGTATTCCAATGTACGCTAAAGACCGTGATATGGAGTTTCCATTACTCGTTTGTGGTGGTCCATGTGCCTTTAATGTAGAGCCTATTGCAGATTTCTTTGATATTGTTTCCCTTGGTGAGTCTGAAGAATGGGGCGATGAATTCATCGATCTCTACAAGGCTGAAAAGGCAAAAGGATTCCCAGGTGGTAAGGAAGCATTCTTGCGTAAAGTGGCTCAAATTCCTGGTACGTATTGTCCAGCGCTATACGATGTGGAATATACAGAGCAAGGTGATTTTAAATCCATTACACCGCGCTTTGAAGACGTGCCTGCAGCTGTTGAAAAACGCATTGTAGAAGATGTGGAAAATATTTTCTACCCAACAAAACCTGTTGTACCGTTCTTAGATATAGTTCATGACCGTGCGGTACTTGAACTATTCCGTGGTTGTACACGTGGTTGTCGTTTCTGCCAAGCGGGTATGCTATATCGTCCTGTTCGTGAAAAGACTCCGGAACGTTTGTTACAAATTGCTAAAGATACGATTGCCAATACTGGTTATAATGAAATCTCTTTGATGAGCTTGAGTTCTGCGGACTATTCTAAATTACCTGAACTAGTAGATATGCTCATGGAAGAGTTCAAAGATAAACAAGTGAGTGTAAGCTTGCCATCCTTGCGTATTGATAGTTTCTCTATCGATATTGCGAAAAAGGTGCAACAAGTGCGTAAGAGTGGTCTTACCTTTGCCCCTGAAGCCGGGACACAACGTATGCGCGATGTTATCAATAAAGGTGTTAGTGAAGAGGACTTGTTGGCGGCTTGTACAAATGCCTTTAAATCAGGTTGGAATACAGTTAAATTGTACTTCATGATGGGCCTTCCAACTGAAACAGATGAAGATTTAGCAGGCATTGCTGATCTTGCGTATAAGGTGCTTGATTTACATCGAGATATTACAGGTAAACGAAATGGCTCTGTCACAGTCAGTGTATCCTTCTTCGTACCAAAAACACATTCGCCATACCAATGGTATGGTCAACAAGATGTAGAGGAAATCCATCGTAAGCAACGGTATTTAAAATCTCTCATCAATAACCGCAATATTTCCTACCATTACCATGATGGCTATACTGGTTATATGGAGGCCGCTTTTGCACGTGGGGACCGTAGATTATCTAAAGTTCTTGTAAAAGCATGGGAAGCGGGTTGTAAATTTGATGGTTGGACTGAGTACTTTAACTATGAAACTTGGTTAAAAGCCTTTGCAGATTGTGGTTTGGATCCAGCATATTTTGCAAGACGTACACGTGACTTTGATGAACCATTACCTTGGGACCATTTAGATTGCACTGTAAGTAAAGCATTCTTAAAACGGGAGTGGGAACAAGCGGTAGAGGCAAACCTTACAAGTGATTGCCGTCGCGGGCCATGTAAAGGCTGTAATGTATGTCCAGAGCTTAATACTGCAATTATTGACTATAAGGAGGGTGGCAGAGTTGAAAAAATTACGTTTGGCCTTAAATAAGGGCGAAGAATTACGATTCTTGTCGCACCTTGATTATGCACAAGCTGTGGAGCGTATGATTCGTCGCGCTGAGATTAAAATGGCCTTTTCAGAAGGGTTTAATCCTCATATGAAAATTAGCTTTTCCTCTGCATTGGCGCTTGGTGTAACAGCGGCAGCTGAATATATTGATATGGATGTTCTTGAAGAAGATTCCTTGGAATCCATTATGGAACGTTTGAATCGTGTAGCACCTCCAGGTCTTGAAGTACTAGGTGGTAAAGAGATGCCTGACAAGGTTAAAAAGATGATGGCTATTTGTAACTTTGCCATCTATGAAGTTACAGGCCCTGTAACGGATGAAAATGCCGATTGGGATGCATTACTAAAACCTTTTAATGAGGCTCCGGAAATTTCTTACGAAAAGGTAACACCAAAGAAAACTCGTATCATCGATGTAAAAGAATTTGTAAAGGAACCAATCGTTGCATCCGTGAAAGATGGTAAAGTTACTCTTACAATGGGCATTGGTATTTATCCGCAAGGTACTATTAAACCTAGTGAAGTGTGGAACCTTGGTAAAGACCAATACAATTGGCCTATTACAAGTGGCTATGAAATTCACCGTAAAGCGATTATGGTGGAAAATGAAGAAGGTCGTTACACTCCACTGGAAATTAACTACTAATACTAGTTATATACACCTTAACTGCTAATTGTCTTTACATAAATCGTAAGAGCTTATATACGATTTAGTGATTTAAAACCTTTATATTTTATATTGAATGAAGGGAGGGATAGGATGCATAAAATTTTGGTCAATGTTATGCGCGAAGAAATCCGCATGGCTGTTGTCGATGAAGCAGGTCAGTTAATAGATTTTGTGTTAGAACGTACCGATGAGACCCATATGGCAAATCATATGTATAAAGGTACCGTAAAGAACGTGTTGAATGGTATGCAGGCGGCTTTCGTTGATATTGGGGGCTCTCAAAATGCGTACTTAAATCTTCAACAGGGAAAAGAACAAAAAATCTTGCCACGCCTATCTGTGGGGCAACAAATTCTTGTACAAGTGGTAAAAGAGGAGATGCTCGGTAAAGGAGCTCGTGTTACAGCTGATGTGAGCTTGGCAGGGCGTTTTATGGTGCTTCTACCATATTCTGAAGGCATGCATATTTCTAAGAAGATTACTGATGAAGCAGTACGTTCTAAATTACAAGAATTAGCAGCACCTTATGTACAGGAAGGCTGTGGATTTATCATTCGTACTGCGGCTGCTAAGGCTAGTGCTGATGAAATCGGTCGTGACATGGAATATCTATGGCGCACATGGCAACATGTGTTGAAGCGCTTTAAGGTGGCTAAGAGCGGTACTGATCTCTATAGTGATGCGGACTTTTGGTTCCGCCTTGTACGAGATTATGCACATCGCAATGTAGAGGAAATCATCGTCGATTCCGATATGGGGGAATCTAGATTATTGGATCTCTTAGGTCATGGCCCAACATCTCAACAAATTAAAGTGACACGTCACCGTGGCAGCACACCTATCTTTAAAGCCAATCACATTGAACCTCAATTAGAGGATCTTATCTCTCGTGATATCAATCTTCCTTCCGGTGGCTCTATCCGTATCGACCATACAGAGGCGCTTACCGTATTCGATGTGAACTCGGCCCATTACACAGGTAAGTCTAATAAGCTAGAAGATTTAGCTTTCACAGTCAATAAAGAGGCAGCAAAAGAAATTTGTCGTCAACTGCGGCTACGAGATATTGGTGGCATTATCGTCGTCGATTTTATCGATATGAAGGATAAGTCTCATCAACAAGAGTTGCTACAACTATTGAGCGCACAAGCTAAGTTAGATAAGATGAAAACCGTCGTATGTGGTATTAGCTCCCTCGGTCTAGTGGAAATGACGCGGAAGCGTGCCCGTCAAGGTTTGCAAACCTTAATGTTTGATATATGTCCTCAATGCGGTGGGACGGGTTATATGCTGTCGGGTAGAACCGTGTATATGCAGATCATTCGCCGCATCCGTGAGTTATTTAAGTCTGGTCGAATTAAATCGAACCTAGAAATTGAGGTTCACCCAGAGGTAGCCCAATATTTAACAAAGGCTGTTCTTGAAGAATTAGGCGACTCTATAGGCCGTAAGATTTCTATTGTGGTTAATCCACAAATTAGCCGTGAAGGCTATTCCTTGATGGCTGTAGCAGAATAAGTAAGTAGTTTATTATAGGTGAGTATCGTGTCTGTATTTGAAATTATATTAATTAGTGTTGGCTTAGCCATGGACGCCTTTGGTGTATCTATTGGTAAAGGTTTATCCATGCCGGTAGGTGAAAATGGACGAAAGGTGACATTAGCATTCTTATTCGGGTTATTCCAGTTTCTCATGCCTGTTATTGGGTGGCTCATTGGGCGCCAGTTTATCGATGTCATATCTGAATGGGATCATTGGATTATCTTTGGCCTTCTTGGCTATTTAGGGATTGCTATGATTAGAGAAGGACTCAGTGATGACGATGAAGAAGACGATGATAAGCAATTCTTAGGTGCTTGGGAAATGATTATGCTTTCCATCGCAACTAGCCTTGATGCCATGGCTGTAGGTTTAACCTTTGCCTTTTTACCTATTAATGTATGGGAAGCATCTACAATGATAGGGGTCATTACCTTTGGTATTTCTCTTATAGGCGTGTATCTAGGCAAATTTATGGGCCAGTTCGTGGGAAAATATGCAGACATATTAGGTGGGGGTGTATTGATCCTCATCGGTACAAAAATACTCTTACAACACCTCGGTATTATCGGAGAATTTTAGAGGTTTGTATATATATGAAAGTATCGTAAACTGAGCTATTTATGGTGAATTTTGTTTGACATGGATAGGTAAATACGATATACTATATCAGTATTAGTTCGGTTTACTGAACTTTGCAATCCG
>CABSJL010000031.1 GCA_902478055.1 uncultured Veillonella sp.
AAACGACACATAAGTCGGACCTAGGTAGATGGTGCTTTTGTATTACTATACTGTAAATGCCAGTGATAACGCTTTGGCAATCTTTGTTAAGGCTAAATATAAAAATAAATAAAAAATAACAATGTTAAAATATCCGTTGGTGATATAAGTTGGTTTAATATATAATTGAAATATAGAAGTGAATTGAATATTAACTAGTCTTAAAGGAGACATTATGAAAGTATGGAGCGGTGTAAAATCTATATTAGATCGAACACCTTTTACAGTTAAATTTTATATTGGTTTTGTCTTATTTGGATTCTTACTAATGGGCCTTGTTTCTTTAAATGCGTATATTAAAAGGCCGGAGCAAATGCAAAGCCTTCAATTATATGAGCAAAAATTAGAAAGCATATCCTCGAAAAAAGTAAATGAAAAGTATTATACATCTGGTAGAAATGCTCAAAATAATAATCTTGAAATTACGTACGACTCTCTTACAATTGGAGATGTTAAAGGAATACTTTCAAAACAAAATATAGGTTGGAATGAAATTAACAAGAATCGTATTGTTGGACATGATTATGATACTAATATTTATCTTGAACTATTTAAAGAACGAGGCTCTGATAAAGTGACTTTAATATTACAAAGAAGGAATTGATTTAGTATAGGCTGCAAAGTTCTGATAGCGTAATAATTAATATATTATGTAGAATTCCGAATGAAAGTAGAGGTTGATTAGCTGATGTGGAAAAAGCGATTGCTAATAATTAGCATATTAGGAAATATTTTTTCGCTGTTTTTAATTGGTATCTATTTTCTAGTGAATTCCTGGTTTTTTCATGCCGAATTAGGAAGTGTGGTTGGTATAAAGCCAGATTATTTAATTCAGTTAAATAATGAAGGCGTATTGTATGATTACAGACAAATGATTAGAATTGGATCTGGTATCAAGTCATATAAATTAATAAACTCCTTAGAATCAGATAATTATCATATATACAAATCAATTTATAAACATCAAATTTTTATTGGTCAAGTTGATCATATTCAACAAAAATATATTATTTATGATGGATATTTAGATCACTATATGTTTGTAAATCTTAAATTTGATATGGATGAAAAACAATATGATGATTTTATTGGAAGAATAAAGATAATAGATGATTACGAGAATGTTCCTATAAGATATCGGCGTTTAATTGAAAGTGGCAACTGGGAATATCTTTAATTCTCTAGCTGCTCTGCTCGATAGATCTAGTATATAGGCAATATAGAGGGGGTTAGCGATGAAATTTAAAACAATTTATTCTGTTGTTTGGTACACATTTGTAGGCTGTTTTTTCGTATGGCTAATTTGTGGATTAGGCTATAGGTTTTTGTTTAATGATACTGTTGAGCAGTCTAGAATAGAATTGACACAAGCTTTAAATGCAGCTTTTCCACGGGAACACTATATAATTGATGGAGATGTATATGATTCGAACAGAAGAAATCTATTATCTATAGGAGTATCAATAAACATAACGAAGGATTCACTACATAAAGATATAGAATCAATAAAACCTATAAGTGGGGAGTGGGAGTTAATTGACCAAACTAAGTCTCTTTATGTATATGAAAATGAATCATATAGAGTATATGTAACAAAGAATTCAGAGAATGATGGATATATTGTAGTGTTAGCACGTAATAATTGGTTAGAAATATTGCATTTATAATTCATTATTAGGGATAAAAGCTTTTGTAGGTTGTTATATTATAGTGAGCTTATGGAGAAATATTACAATTATATAAATATGAATAAAATAATAGATTTTTTAAAGAGTTTACTGCAGCTATCAAAGGTATTGGTAATTACTTTTGGTCTATTTCTCTTTATAGGTGGGGGTTGGTTATATCATGATTTACAGTATCGGTATGTAGTTGATAGCAGATACAATACAATTTTTGATAAGGCCTATAGTGTTTATCTTATTAACAAAGGTATTTCGATGGATATTATTAATGATAAAATTTATGCGATGAATGATGATGTATATGTTATTATCAATCAAGAGAGCAATACAATTATTGTATATTATTTAAATCCAGAAGATGTTGAAACTATAAATAATTTTACTAGATTACAACAACGGTATTACGGTGATAATATGATATTACAACCGATTGAAAGTTTAGGTCCATCTGAAACATTTGATATATATAAGAAATTGTCAGAAGTGCCTGGAAGGTTTAAATCACAAGGTAGCCGAATTTCTTTTTGATAACAGTATAATTTAAGATTCCAAGTTCTAACAATATAGTTAGGACTTGGAATTTTTTTGAGTTTTGGTTTATTAGCTTTGTATAGGCTTTATTATCAACGTCTCTATATTTACTTTTAAACTTGAAATATTGTGGAAGCGTAAAAACTTGAGTCTAAATGGAGTATCTCTTCTTCTGAATAGTATTTTAATTCTTTAATAATATTAGAACACCCAAAATATAAACAAAATATTAAAATATTTAATATTTTATTGCAAAAAAAAAGATAATTTAATATATAATTTACCTTATAAAGAAAGGAGAGGAATTAATGAGAGTTGTATGTATCGCAGCAGGTTGTTTTGGCTTGCTGACCACATTCGGTACTATGCCTAGTTTTGCGGCAGAAGTATCAAATCCATTTATACAACAAGAAGCGGCCCGAGCCGATGCTTCATTACGCCAACGCGCAGAAGCACCAATGACTGGGGCCGTTTTGTCGCGTTCAGAATCTGGCTATACAGGTTTAGATAAAGCGCCAATGAAGTCATTACCTAAGGAAAGTACATCGTTTGCAATAGAGCATATTGTAGTAACTTCTTCAGAACCAGTGTTACAAAAATATAAAAATCAATTGCAGGTATATAACCATAATCGCATTGGAACTGAGGGTATTCAGTTTTTACAAAAGGAATTACAAGAGCAACTGTTATCTGATGGGTATATTACGAGTCAAGTAGTTGTGCCAAATCAAGATTTACAGTCTGGTACACTCACTTTTGAGATTATGCCTGGCTATGTAGAAGATATTGTTCTTACAAATTCTAAAGCACGTACTAATTGGCGTAGTGCCTTTCCTGTAAGGCCGGGTTACGTATTACGTCGTCAAGCTCTTGAGCAAGGGATTGACCAAATGCGTAATGTACCAGGTCAAGATATTAAGATGACTATAGAGCCAGGTACAAAACCATTACATTCTATTATTAAGCTTACTGTTGAGCAAAAAGGTTTCGTACACGGATCTTTGATGCTAGATAATTCTGGAAATAAATCGACAGGGACGTATCAAGGGGCTGTATTTTTATCTTTCAGTCAATTGGCAGGACTCAATGACGTATTAACTACTAGCTTTACAAAAGACATCAGTCATCATGATGATGGACATGGATCAAAACAATATGCGGTTAGCTATTCCGTTCCTGACGGAAATCGTACGTATCGTATTTCAACGTATAAATATAGCTATAATCAATTAGTATTCATGCCAAATGCGTTTCGTTCTTCTGGCACTACGCAAGGTACAGAATTTGCAGTAGAGCAAGTATTAAATAGAACAAGTCGCTCTAAGACTTCGGCTGTAGCTAAAGTCATTCATAAGGAGCGTCATAATTATTTAGATGATGTGGAGCTTGGTGTACAAGAGCAACATACAACCGCTGTTGAAGTGGGTTTATCTCATCGTCAATATAGTGGGAATACTGTATCCGATGTATATCTATTCTATCGACAAGGCGTTAATGGATTGGGTGCTCAAGTACGGAGTTGGGAAGGCTTGTCAGACAATCCTACTACGCTATATAAAATGGCAGGCTTAGAAGGTCAAGTTCAAACGGGTGTTCGTATAGGTCATAAGCAAGGTACGTATACGATGCGCTTTAGAAGCCAGTTTACAGATCAACGTCTATTCGGCACCGAACAATTTAGTATTGGTGGGCGCTATTCTGTACGAGGGTTTAGTGGTGAAGAAACCTTAAGAGGCGACTCTGGCTATTATGTACAAAATGAATGGGCATTACCATTTAGAAAACAACAAATCACTCCATATGTAGGTGTAGATATTGGACATGTATGGGGCCCATCTACAGAAACACAATTAGGTAATACCTTAATTGGTGGTGTAGTTGGTGTCCGTGGTATGGTTGGTGACGATGTAAACTATGATGTATCACTAGGAACACCAATTAAGAAACCAGATGGTTTTGATACAGATACGCGTGTGTGGGCCTTTAGAGGCAGCTATCAGTTTTAAGTGTTGTAATCTAGTGCAGCTATACAATTAAATGGTGAATGGTATGTACTAGAGAAGGAGAGTAATATGAATATAAGAAAGCATACAGCAGTGGCTATCTTTGCTGCATTGTTAGCGACTAACTCTGCACCATGGATTCCTATGGCCCTCGCTAATCCTGTTGTACCTGATCAAGGTAAATTAGGACCCAAAATAGAAGAAGCTAGAAATGGCATGACTGTCGTTAATATTAATACACCTAATGATAAAGGGTTATCACATAACCAATATAATGCATTCAATGTAGATGAAAAGGGACTTATTCTAAATAATGCGAATCGCCCTGTGAATACAGAGCTTGCAGGATATATTATGGGAAATCCTAATTTAGTAGGCCCTACGGCCAATACGATTTTGAATGAAGTAACTGGTACAGGCTCTACATCTATGAATGGTGCTCTTGAAGTCGCTGGGGATAAGGCACATGTTATCGTTGCCAACCCTAATGGTATTTCTTTTAATAATGGAACATTTATTAATGCAAGCAGTGCTACCCTTACAACGGGTAATCCAATAATTAATAATGGTAGTGTTACAGGCTATAATGTACAAAAAGGTGCTATTACAGTCGGTGAAAAAGGTCTTAATGCCTCTAAAACGGCACGGACAGATGTGCTTGCTGAGGCTGTTAAGCTCAATGGTAAAGTTTGGGCCCAAGATGCTCAAGTTGTAACGGGGAAGAATAATATTTCCGTAGATGCTACTGGTAAAGTTACGAATGTTCACAAAACTGGTGAATCGAGTCAAGTCGGCCTTGATGTAGCTGCTATTGGTGGGATGTATGCTAATAGTATGTACTTAGTGGGTACCAATGACGGCTTTGGGGTTAATAACCAAGGCGTATTATCTGCACAAAACAAACTAACCTTAGATAGTACTGGTAAGTTGCAAAATACAGGTACGATAGCTGCTTCAGATGCCAATATTACAACCAAAAGTCTAGAGCAGATGAATAAGGGTAAACTTTATGTAGATACAGCAAAGATTACTACTGACTCTGTAATACAAACTGGTAATGCTACGACTAAAGAAGCACCTGTTATGATTGCCCAAAAAGATTTGTCTATAGCAACAAAATCTATTGTTAATACAGATGGTAGTGTAATCAAAGCAGAAGGTAAATTACAGCTTGGTAAAACGATGGATGAGAAAGGTACCGTGTCTGGTAAAATGGATTCTGTAGTAAATACTGCATCTACCATTGAGTTTGGTCAAGGCGGAGCTTTGCTTGCAACATCTGTAGACAATAAAAATGGTGGTATTACCCTTAAGCGTGTAGCTGTAGAGGGTAAAGAGCATGTTAAGAACGAAGTAGCTCCATCTGGCAGCATTAAGCGTTATCAATTGTCTGAGGAACGGATTTATGGACATGATGATGAAATTCCAAAAGATAAAGTAGTTGTACACTCTTCTGAGAATCTCCAACTTTCTATAAATGGTAAACATCATGATAGTTGGACTAAGTATGAATATGATCGTACTCGCGAAGTAGATGCAGTAGATACATCTAATCCTGGTCGAATTATTTCTGGTGGTAATTTACATGTGGATGTAGATCATATGGTGAATGAAGCTAGTCAAATTAGTGCTGCTGGCGATATCACTGGTACTGTAGGTCATTATGAGCAAAGCAATCCTAAAGGTAATGAATATATAACTGAAGAGGGTACAGCTACAAGCTATAGCCGTCATCATAAAAAAGGGTGGGATACTACCAATATTCGTGAAGCGGAATATAAGAATACTAAGGTGAATCCTAAAGATGTACCTGTTGCCGTATATGGCGGTCATGTAGAAAATAGTAAAAGTGATGCTACAGTAGATGCATCTTTATTAAATAGTATGAGTCAGTTATCGACGAACCCTAATACTACCTATGTGATTGAAACTGATCCAAACTTTACAAATCGTCGCAACTTCTTATCTTCTGATTACGTATTATCTCGTCTTAAATTAGACCCTATGAATATACAAAAACGTTTGGGTGATGGCTACTATGAGCAGCAACTCGTTATGCAAGAGATTATGCGTCAAACCGGTAAAAGTAGACTGCAATCTGGTCTTTCAGCAGAAGAACAATATCGTCAATTGATGGATGCAGGGATTAGTGTAACTAAATCTCAATCTATTGTATTAGGTAGAGGTTTAACAGAGGCTGAGCAAAAGAATCTTAAAGAGGATGTAGTGCTCCTAGTTAGTAAGTCTGTTGTATTACCAAATGGCAAAACTGAAACTGTGCTAGTACCTACTTTATATTTAGCACCAAACACAAAACGAGTAGAAGGTGGTGCTAATTTACAAGCCCAATCGATTAACCTATCTGTTGATACTATGCATAATAGTGGTAGCATTGTAGCGGATAAGGATGTGACTCTTACTGGTAATTCCATTCACAATGATAATGGTCTTATTAAAGGTAACACGGCTACGGTTACAGCAAATGACGAAGTTCGTAATACACAAGGCACTATTATGGGCAACGATACAGTCTCTGTGTATGCTAAGAAAGACGTTGTTAATGAAGGTGGCACAATTACACAAACTAATACGGCAGGCTCCACAAAGGTTGTTGCGGGGCGTGATGTGATTAATAAAGGCGTGCAGTACGAGGCTGGTAATAGCAAGGTTGAGTGGAATAGTAGCAACAACCGTCGTGAAACGATAACTGGTGTCGATCAAGGCCGTATTGGTGGTGCTGGTCAAACAACAGTAGTAGCAGGACGTGATGTATCTATGGAAGCCGGTATTATATCCTCTGATGTGAATACAACTGTGACGGCAGGTCGTAATGTAACGATGAAAGCAATGAATGCTACACATGAACTTGAAGAACATCGTTTCGATAAAGGTAAATCTGGTGGTGGACACTCTCAAACGACTCAGTCTCATGATCTTGTGAAAGCACAATCATCGGTTGGTAGTAGCATTGAAGGCAAGAACGTTTCTGTTGTAGCCTCTGATGCAGTACAATTGGAAGGTAGTCAAGTGTTAGCAGCAGATACAGTGAAAGTATCTGGTAATACGGTTGCATTAAATACTGCAAAAGCTAATAGTACAGTTAATCATGTGTATCTAGATAAAAAGAAAAGTTTAGTAAAACGTGAAAGTACCAATGCGGTGGATGATGTAACCACTACATCTGTAACAGGTTCTACGTTAAGTGGTAAAACTGTAACGATTACTAGTGCTCAAAATGTAACGGGTCAATCTGCTCAAATTATGGGTGAGAATGCCGTATCTGTTACTGCTGGTGGTAAGGTAGAATTGGGCGCTGATAAATCGACTACAGATGGCTCTAGTGTGTATCGTCATAAAAAATCTGGCTTACTAGGTGGTGCAGGCATAGGCTTCACTATTGGTAAAGAAAAACATAATATTGATGAAGCAAACCATGAAGAAGCTACTGTACGAAACACAATTGCTAGTACGAAAGGGACTGTAAATATCAAGGCTAATGATACAGTTCATCTTACGAGTGCAGATATTGTTGCTAAAGAAGGTGCTGTGTTAGATGGCTCCGCTGTTACATTAGATGGTAACGTAGATCATAATCACATGATACATGATGAACGCTACAAAAAAACTGGTCTTACCGTATCCTTAGGTGGTGCAATAGCAAATACACTTACAAATACTACGCGCACTATAAAACAAGCTGGTGGCCGTGATGACAAACGGTTAGCCGCACTTGAACTCAATGAAGCGCGTAAACAATTGCAAGATGGATATGAAGCAGTAGATGCAGCTTTACATGGAGAAAAAATACGCGATGCCGTAACAGGTAAAGTTGACAAAGTAGACGGTAAAGCTAAACGAGGTGCTAAAAATATTGATGATGCTATTAACTTATCTGTAAGTATTGGTAGCACTTCTAGAAAACAAGGGCAAGTAGTAGATACAAACACATATCAAGGTGGTACTCTTGTTAGTGATAGTGAAGTACAAATTAAGGCTCGTGATGCTCAGAAAACTGGTATTGCTTTAACTGGTGAAACAGTAGAGGCTAAAAAATTAGTATTAGATAGCGCTAGTGATATTAATCTTGGGGCTGGTAAGAATACTGTAGATGTTAATAATACCTATAAAAGTTCTGGCTGGAGCGTGGGTGCTGGTATTAGCTTAACTGGCGGTGGTCTCCTCGATATTAATGCGAGTGGCAATATGGCTCGTCAAAATGGAGATACCCATCAAGAAAGTTATGTACCTACTAAGATTAAAGCGGCTCAATTAGCACAGCTTAAAGCAAAACGAGATACAAATATTATTGGTTCTACTGTGTCTGGTAAAAAGGTAGAAGTAGACACAGGCCGTGATTTACATATTCAAAGCTTACAAGATGTAGATAACTTTAAAGAACATAGTAAGTCTGCGGGATTCTCCGTTTCTTCTAAACCTAACTTCAAAAATCCAACTGGTAGTATCAATGCTAGTGTAGGACGAATTGATAGCAAATGGAAGAGCGTAACAGAACAAGCAGGTATTTATGCCGGAGAAGAGGGCTACAACATTAATGTAGGTAATAACACCACATTAGAGGGGGCTGTTATTAAAAGTGAAGCTCCGAAAGCTAAGAATCAACTGACTACAAAATCTCTAGAGATGAAGGATATCAAAAACGAAGCTGAGTATACATACAGCAACAACGGTATCGGTTATAACTACTATGGCAGTAAAAAGAAACTCGAAGAGATGAAGACTAAAGATAAAAAAGGCTATGATAAAATTTATAATAGCATCGGTCTAGTTCCAAACTTAGGTGTGGGATCTAAAGGTAAAGCAAGCTCTACTACTCAATCTGCAATCTCTGATGGTATACTAAATGTAGATGGTAAAGAACTTGATACTAAAGCCATCAATACGAATACCGAAAATACGTTACATCAATTAGATAAGATTTTCGATAAAAAGAAAATTGAAGAACGCCAAGAACTAGCTCGCTTATTTGCAAAAAATGCTTTTGAAGAAGTACATCGATTAAGTGATAAGTACCATTGGAAAGAAGGTTCTGCACAGAAGGTAGCCTTGCATGCTGCTATTGGTGAAATTGCTGCACAATTGGCAGGTAATCCGAATGGTTCTGGGGCTGTAGCGGCAGGGATTAATGAACTAGCTATTAAGAAAATTATTGATAAGGTGGGAAAAGATAGCCCAGGACAAGCACAGTTATTAAGTACTGTATTGGGGGCGAGCGTAAATGAAATGATGGGATTACCTGGTAATACTGGAAGTGCAGTTGCAGTTAGTGGAACAAAAAATAATTTATATCATAAGTTTTTTAAAGCACCAATTCAAGGATTGAATTTAGATAGTCTTAATTACAACCAAGCATATATTATTGAAAGTACATATACTACTGGTAAGTATAGTGGTTTAACAATTGGCGTAGTCGTAGATAAGTTTGGAGGTATATATGATGAAACTGGGGGATCAGTATCCATCTCTGATGATTTTATGCCTGTGTCTGCGTCTATAAAAATTGTTACTTTTTCTAATATACCTAATGCTCCAGAATCAAAAGAAGCAGTTATGACTGCCATCCAAGGTTTAGGAATAGGCGTAGGAGTTACGGTCGATCATGTAAATATGTCTGCAGGAGTTTCTCCGTCAGGAGATATAAAGAATATGAAAGATACGGTTCATTATGATGTTGGTGTATCTACAACTCATTATGGAATTGAGGCCACAGGTGCGTATACAGATTATGTGGGAAATATAAATGATGCTGAAATATGGGATTCAGATTATAATCGAATAATTTATCAATATTGGTATAATCATCCAGAAGAACCATTAGAGGTTTATAATGGTCCGAAAGGGCAGGCTATGCTAATTAAAAGAACACCGTATGGTGTATTGCAACACAAAGGTACTACTCATGGGGATAATAGAGATTGGTATATTAATAGAGGTTTTGATAGGTATAGTGGAAGATTATATTATAGAAGGGTAAGGATGTAATAAAGATATATGCGAATAAGTTTATTGAAAGAACTTGGGGCAAATTTATTTAAATATATGTTTGGTGGTATTGTAGTAGCCTTTATACTAATTATAATTGTTGGTATCACTACTCGATATTATCATTATAATGACAACTCTTCTGCATTAATCAGATATGGATATTCTCTCTACAAAGAGGATTTGATTGATGAGATAAACTGGACTCGCATTGGTGATAAGTTTATGGTGAAGAATTCTGACTATACTGACTTTAAGGCAAAGTATAATCAGAGTAGATTCTTAGCTGATATAAATGATAATAAGGACAAAATTAGTGAAGGTCTTAATACCAATAGCATTAGAGTCCAGTTGAAAGAAGACTTTATACGAATTAAATATAAAATGGTGGATTGATAAAGATGGTTTTCGATAGGGTTGTTATTAATAAATTAAAAATAATTATATTTGTAGTAGGAATAATCATAGGCTCATTTAGTGGTGCTCTTGTATTAGAGAAAATAGATAATACATTGGAATCCATTTATTCTGGTAGACAAGCTCTTATTTGGAATGAATATAAAAGTTTTGATTATCGTGAGCATTTTACTATCAATGCCATCTATCCTTTTAAATATGAA
>CABSJL010000032.1 GCA_902478055.1 uncultured Veillonella sp.
AAAATAAAATTGTATGGGAACAAAAGGAAGCACAACGTAAAAGCTTCCGCAATGAGTACGATAACTGGCACCGCAAAGAAAAAGAATTGCTACTTCGTCAACAAGAGCTCTTGCACAAGGCTGGTATGGAAAGCTCCAATGAATATCGTCAACATCTTATCGATGAAGATCAATACAAGCAATGGCAGACCATTTACAAGCAAAGTCAGGTTCAGTTAGATCTATTAGCGCCTGATGCGGAGAATAGAGATTTGTTCTATCGCCGCTTGCGTGAAGGTAATAAGGATAATTGGCTTGATGAGTTGGCTCATTCTGAACGAGAAATAGCGTCCATTGAAGATAAGTTGGCAATCTTATATGAGCGCCGTGGTCAAATTGTAGAGTCTATGCGTACCCTAGGTTCTGACCAAGAGCAACACCAAATGCTTCAAGAACGTGAAGCATTACAAAATGAACTGGAATCTGCTCTTGAAGATTGGGCTACACAAGTGTTGATGAGCCACTGCATGGATAAGGCTCAACAATCGTACGAGCAAGAAAAACAGCCTCATATGCTAGAACTTGCATCCTCTTATATAGAACGGTTAACTGGTGGCATGTATACCTTCGATATCCTCGGTATCAATGAAGGGGTGGCCTTGGTTAATGGCAATGGAGAGCGATTAGAACTTAAATTCTGGTCTAGCGGCTTGGCTGACCAAGTATACTTGGCATTGCGCCTTGCATTAGCTAAGGTATTCTCGTACCAAGTTGAATCCTTGCCAATCATATTAGACGATATTCTCGTGCGTTTTGATGAAAACCGCCAACGTAGTGCGTTGGAATTATTGGCTGAAATCGGAAAGAACCAACAAATCTGGCTATTCACGTGCCAACGTTCTGTATTTGATATGGCTCAATCTATTACAGGCATTGATTGCCACAGATTGAGTCGCAATTAAACATTGATTGCCACTGATTAAGTCGTAACTAAATTGAACCCCTGTGAAGGTGTTTAGCTTTCACAGGGAATATTCATAGTGATGATATATGTGATGTAACTAAAGTAACTGTTTTAGTTATCATAGTGTGTTAGTATAAATTAGAAAGAAAGGGGTTGAGTACTTGAATACAGCATATTTAGATATGATCCAAGGGAAGAACCCTGGTGTAACACCTGTATGGTATATGCGCCAAGCTGGTCGTAGCCAAGCGGAATATCGTAAAATTAAGGAAAAATATACGCTCTTTGAAATTACAAAAGAGCCTGAGTTGTGTGCTCGTGTTACGGAACTGCCTGTAAAAGAATACGGTGTGGATGCGGCGATTCTTTACAAGGATATTATGAGTCCTATGGTCGGCATGAATGTAAAGGTAGAACTCAAGGCTGGTGTGGGCCCTGTGTTTAATACACCGATTCGCTCCATGGCTGATGTAGATACATTAGCTACCTTTGATCCTACAAAGGTAGATTATATTGGAAAAACAATTACACTGTTAACATCTGGTATGCTAGATGTACCTCTTATTGGGTTCTGTGGCGCACCATTTACGATTGCGTCATACCTCATCGAAGGGGGCCCGACAAAGAATTATAATAAGACCCGTGGCATGCTCATCGGTGCTCCTGATGTGTGGAATGCATTGATGACAAAGTTAGCGGACATGTCTATTGAATACTTGTCTATGCAAGCCGAAGCGGGTGCGAATGCACTTCAAATCTTTGACTCTTGGGTAGGTGCTGTGAATGCGGACCAATACAAACAAGGGATTTATCCTCATATGGAACGCATTATTAAGACTGTAAAAGATCGATACCCTCACATGCCTATGGCTATGAATGGTGTTGGTACTGATCATCTCGTATCTATTTGGTCTCATTTACCATTGGATGTAATCGCTCTTGATTGGCGCAGTTCTATCGTTATGGCTAATGAACGAGGCGTAACACAAACGGTACAAGGTAATCTCGATCCAGCCTACTTATTCGCTGATGAAAAAACATTGGCTCATGAAGTAGATCGTATCTTACTTGATGGTGTTCGTTATGGCCGCCATATCTTCAACTTAGGTCATGGAGTATTCCCAGAGGCGGATCCTAAAAAGCTCCATTGGCTCACAGACTATGTACATGAACGCAGTCGTGAATTATGGGCACAAGAGGGGTAAGCTAGTGAACATCGAGAAAAAAGGATTATTATTCTTATCCTATGGTAGCCCTTCGAGTAAGGATGATTTAGTGCCATATATGACGAGTATTCGTCATGGTCGCGTGCCGACCGATGCTGAAGTTGCAAATCTTACCCATCGTTATGATGTCATTGGTCAGTGGTCCAACGTAGAATTACAAACGATGGCAGAACGTCAATATAATAGACTGCTTACTTTGTTGCCATCCATACCATCGGCTATTGGATATCTTCATATGAAGCCGTCCATTGCTGATGCGGTAGATGCATTAGTCAAACAAGGTGTAGAGCATATTATCGCTATCGTAACGGCCCCATTCTTTACGTCTCTTGGTACTGGCGCTTATGAGAAACAAGTGCAGGCTGCAATTGGTGACCTTCAAGGTGTAACCTTTGATGTTATTCGTGCTTGGTGGGATCAACCTTCCTTTATCGAGTATTGGGTAAAAGCAGTTTCAGACTGCATCAATGATACTAACGATGTATTTGTTATTTTTAGTGCTCATAGTATACCTCTTATTAATAGTCATAATGCAGACTCTTATGCTTTGGCCTTAGAGGAAAGTGCAAAAGAAATCGCTCAACGTTGCGATTTAGAACAGTGGTCTGTAGCTTGGCAGAGCGCAGCCCCTCATGGGCAATGGTTAGGTCCAACCGTAGCAGAAGCAATTAATCAAGCTCTACGTAGTGGCGCGATACATATAGCCTTTGTACCATTTGGCTTTGTAAGCAATCATGTAGAGGTGTTGTACGATAATGATGTAGAGTGCAAAGAACTCGTTGATGCTGGCGGCGCTGTATATATGCGTGCAGAAATGCCGAATTGTGATGAAACATTCTTGCAAGCGATGGCGAGTGCAATAATAGAAAGGATTCATTCGTGAATGTAACAATAGTGGGCGGTGGCCTAACCGGATTGACAGCGGCTTATTATTTAGGCCATGCAAAGCCGGACTGGACCATTACTCTTTATGAACAAGCACCACGATTTGGTGGGAAAATACAAACACAACGCGTCGATGACTTCGTGGTAGAGCTCGGACCTGATTCTTACTTAGGCCGTAAAACGGAAATGACGGATCTCGTCTATGATCTCGGATTAGGGGACACCCTTGTATCGAATGAAACAGGGCAAGCCTTTGTGTATGACAAAGGTTCTATTCATCCTATTCCAGGGGGCTCTATCATGGGCATCCCTACGGAAATGATGCCTTTTGTGAAAGCAACGCTTATTTCTTGGCCTGGCAAATTGCGAGCTGGTTTAGATTACTTTAAAAAGCCATACCAGCTAGATAAAAATGGAGATGTATCTATTGGTCATTTCTTTCAATACCATTTAGGTCAAGAAATGATGGATAAGCTCATCGAGCCTCTATTGGCGGGGATCTATGGCGGCGATATTTATAAAATTAGCTTGTTATCTACATTCCCTCATTTTATTCAAGTAGAACAAAAATATGGGAATATGGTAAAAGGCATGATGGCTGCTAAGATGGGCCACTCCAAAGCGGGGGTTACTAAAGCGGCTAAAGGTGCTGTTGCTGAAGGTGACGTACCGCGTGCTGGTAAAGGGACTATGACAGACCGTCAATTTGAAAGTCATGAAGCGAAGGCCACTAAGGCACATGCGGATATGGCGAGTCGTAAGGGTACTGCTGCTCAATCTGGTATGTTCCGTCAATTGACAGGCGGTCTTGAAAGCGTTATTACGGCCATCGTTGAAGCCATGCCTAGCAATGTATCACTATATACCAGTGCATTAGTATCCGATATTCGCTACACCGATGGTCAATATGCATTAGACGTCGTAAAACAAGATTCCGAGGACTGTAACTGTAACGGTCAATCAGCATATCATGAAAATTCCAATGTAGAATTAGGCCTTGATATGAGAACTAGTAGTGGTGACGTTACTGCTAATGCAGATCACGTGATTATCTGTACACCGCCGGCAACGTATAACCAATGGTTCAAAGATGATGCTGGTTTTGATTTCTTGCGCTCTATGGAACAGTCTAGTTGCGCTATTGCCATCATGGCCTTTGATAAAAGTACCTTCGATGGTGAATTAAAAGGCTCTGGCCTGTTGATTACACGCAACACAGATACACCGCTCACGGCATGTACAATCCTTAATCAAAAGTGGCCACAAACAACGCCTGACGATAAGATTGTATTGCGCGTCTTTATCGGTAAACCTGGCAATGATGTAGTAGAACATCTCAATGATGAGGAACTTTCAGAATTAGCAGTGAAAGAAATTCAACGCATTATGAGTTTCTCTACGCAACCTGAATGGGTTCGTATCAATCGTCTCATCCACTGCATGCCGCAATATAATGTGGGCCATCGGGCAGGTATTACAGCTGTGCGTAAACATGTAGCCGAGAATTATCCAAACTTACACCTTATTGGCACTCCATTTGATGGAATTGGTATTCCTGATGGTGTGAAACAGGCGAAAGAACTCATACAGTCTATTGTAGGCAGTAATGAAAACTAATATTAAGTAGTGAGAACTAATATTAATAAATAATTATAAGAAAAGACTCCATATGCTATAATAGTATATGGAGTCTTTTCGATTCTTATAGTAATAGAAATATATCATTTTAATATAATCACCATAGATAGGAGTGATCATAATGGGAAAAGCAATCCCTACAGTAGAAGGTTGGCATAGCCAACACATGGTCTTTGCCATGGATTTCAGTGCATGGAACTGCTTTACAGCTGAAGAAAAAGCAGAAGCACGCAACGAATTAAAAGCATTTTTAGCAGATCTTGAAGCTAAACATCAAGCTAAAGAAGGTAGCTATGCATTCTATGATTGTAATGGAGCAAAAGGGGACTTAATCCTATGGATCCTTGGTCCATCCCTTGAATACTTGGCACAAGTAGAACGCAAATTCCGTCGCCTTGCGATTGCAAGCGTATTAATTCAAACCTATTCCTATACATCTGTAACAGAAGTAAGTGCTTACGTTAAAGCTAAACTCGATACAGAAGAAGTTAACCAAAAACTGTACCCTCATGTACCTCGCGATAAATACATTTGCTTCTATAACATGAGCAAAAAACGTGAAGGCGATGACAACTGGTTCATGCTACCACCTCAAGAACGTGGTATGTTAATGAAATCTCACGGCGAACTTGGTAAAACATATTTAGACGTTTTATCTGAATTTACAACAGGTGGCTGTGGCTTAGACGACTGGGAATGGGGCATCACCATCTTCAGTAACGACGACATTCAATTCAAAAAAATTGTATACGATATGCGCTTTGAAATCGCCAGTGCAAAATACGGCATCTTCAGCGACTTCTACGTTGGTACCATCATCGACGATGCACTACTAGAAGAAATCTTTGGATAATAAAAGAGCCTGCTTTAGCAGGCTCTTTTATTATTTAATTCATATATATCAATAAATAACTTCTTATTGTATCGTATATTTGTTCAGATTATAATGTTCTTAAGGTAGTCAGCGAGGTTGGGCCTCTCTTCGTTATAGAAGGGGGTGAGCTTATGAGTGACTTTGAACTTATTACAGTTATTACTGGAATCTTGACGCTAGTCGTTTCCTTTGGAGCACTTATAGCGCTTATTTGCCTCACAAAAAGCAAATAGCCCTCCGTTACCAAGTGTAATTAGATAAACAGAAAGGCCATTTCCTATATGTTATGTTTTTGAGATGCGCCTGACGTTCCTACTCGTCTGACTATCTATTTATATTATAGAGATAAAGATATATATCGTCAAATTAGAATGAATGGACTGCCTAGCAGTCCCTTTTTCTTCTCTTAATATGAAGGTTATAATTTTGAACAGCAAATTTGTTATACGCCTTGTACTGCGTAAAATATAATTCACTATGTTTGAGTAGCTTATCCATAACTATATTTTCATAAAAGAAAACCCCGCATCGATCCGACTTACGAGGTCAAGGCCCTAGGCCGCAGACCTGATACGTATGGAGGAGAGATGCGGGGTTTCTTTTATCACTTAGTTAAGAAAAGTGAATTATATTTTGTAGTACTGCCCAGTGAACGTAAATTTTCTGTTCCAGAAAATTATACGTTCATATTCGCGCTTTTACGCACATAGAACCAGTAGCATACTGCTACAGTTACGATGTTGAAGGCTAACAATACTGCGAAGGCTGGATGGATATTACCGAATGTGGAATATACAAAGCCGAAGATTTTAGGTGTAATGAAAGCACCGTATGCAGCTACAGCGGCTACGAAGCCTGTGATTAAAGAGGAAAGCAATGGATTGCCGAATACGTGAGGAATCATACGGAATGTAGCACCAGTTGCGAAACCACAGCATACGAATGTCAATACAGACATAGCAAAGAAGAGTGGGAAGTTGTGCATATCTACACCAACTGCAATCAATGCAGTTGTAGCACATAAACCGAGAAGACTCACAAAGGTAACTTTTGTACCGCTGTTGATTTTATCGGCTAACCAACCACCTACAGGACGAAGCGCACCTGCTACAAGTGGGCCTACGAATGCGATAGAAGCAAATGGAATTTCAGGGAATTCTTTACCTACTAATAGGCCAAGTGCTGCTGCATAACCAGAGAAAGCACCGAAGGAACATGTATAAAGTAATGTAAGCGCCCAAGTGTGTTTGTTACCAAAGATTTGTACTAGGTTTTTAGGATTTGGTTTTTCTAATGGCAAGTTATCCATGAATCGTGTCATAAGTGCAAGGATAACAACGAGTGGTACGATCCACATGAAAGCTGCATTGGCAAGGTATACTGCGTTTCCTTTGATGATAGCTGGTGTTACACCGAATACGCTACCTAGTGCAGCAGAACCCATAGCGAATGGAGCCAAGAAGTAGATTACAGAAATACCAAGGTTACCAACACCGCCGTTGATACCAAGAGCAGTACCTTTTTCGGATTTAGGGAAGAAGTTGCCAATGTACGCCATGGAGGACGAGAAGTTGCCGCCCGCTAAACCGATAAGGGTAGTTAAAATCATGAATGTCGTATAAGAAGTTGTTGTATCTTGAACGGCAAAGCCAAGCCATACAACAGGAACTAATAAAATAAGTGTAGAAATAAATGTCCAGTTCTTACCACCGATTAAGGCTGGCATATAGGTATATACAAAACGCAATGTAGCACCTACAAGACCTGGCAAGGCAGCTAATGTAAATAATTGATCTGTTGTGAAATTAAAGCCTGCGCCGTTAAGTTGTGCTGCAATGGTTGCCCACAAGTACCATACGCAGAATGAAAGTGTTAGTGCGATTGTAGAGATAACCAAGTTTTGTTTAGCAATTTTTTTACCAAACTTTTCCCAAAATTCTGGATTTTCTGGTTGCCAATTAGCTACAATTTCGCTACGGCTTGCCCCTACTTGAGGCATTTTTAGTTCGCTCATTTTGAACTTCTCCTTACTGAAAAACTATACATGCAATGAAGACAAGGAAGATACAACTAGGGTTCTTTGTATATAAATATTGCAATCTATAATAAAAACTATAGAAAATATTCGATTAAGTGAAAGAACTGAGTTATAATTATTGTATCAACAAAATTTGCAATGTCTTATATCACAAATATATTATATATTGTAAAAATTTTTGTGAATGTGACATAAAACACACATATTCTGAAATTAATAAGTTATAATAATCTTGTATATACATGAAAGTATATAATACATGTACTTTTACTATAAATAGATTAGTATAACTAATGGATTTTATCTTAAAAGTACAATGGAGTGGTGATGGTATGGATAAAAATTTAATTAACCAATTGCTTGCTTTGCCGGGCGAGGAACTCCATCTTAAAAAAGGTGATTTTCTCTTCCATGAGGGGGACAAGGCAGAACACTTTTACGTAGTAGTAAAAGGTAGAATGAGCATTAAGAAGTTCGAAGCTAGTGGGCACATTTTTGCATTGCGTCTAGTAGGGCCGAATAATGTAATTGGTGAGGTTCCGTTGTATGAGGAGAACACAAAAACATATGTGTTCAACGCCATTGCTCGGGAGGATTGCTCTGTTTATTCTATTCGCTATGATTTGTTAGAGGCTGCTATTGCAAAAGACCATTCATTGGCCATTGCAATGATGAAGATTTATACATTACATATGCGACGTCAACAGGCAAAATACCGAGACTTGCTACTATATGGCAAGAAGGGAGCATTTTATTCTACCTTGTTGCGCTTAGCCAATAGTTATGGTGTAGAGCGCGAGGATGGTATCTTTATCGATATCGCCCTAACAAATCAAGAGTTGGCTGAATTTGCTGCCACATCAAGAGAAAGTTTAAATCGCATGCTAAGTGAGTTGCGTAAGTTGGGCTATGTAGCCTATGACAAACACCATCTAGTAATCTGTGATTTTGACGCTTTAATCGGATTGCTTGACTTAGAGGTTGATAATATAGACCCTAATATTAGTAATATCGAATAATAGGATTTTCTCCCTTGTGTTAGCTCAGCTAGCATAAGGGATTTTTTTGTAGTTTTGAAGGAGGACACGAGATGAGCTTGTTGTCTCAAAAGTTTAAGTTTCTTCGCAAGAAGAACGTATCTCCAAGCGGCCATCAAATAACTGAAGATGGCGGTCGCGAGTGGGAAAATTTTTATCGTGATCGTTGGTCTTACGATAAAGTTGTCCGCACAACGCATGGCGTAAACTGTACTGGTTCTTGTAGCTGGAATATCTACGTTAAGAATGGTGTTGTAGCGTGGGAAAATCAGGCTACTGATTACCCTGAAACACCAGATGATATGCCGGATTACGAACCACGTGGGTGCCCTCGTGGTGCAACATTCTCTTGGTATCTCTATAGCCCATTGCGCGTAAAATATCCATATGTGCGCGGCGAATTGGCTGAGCTTTGGAGAGAAGCTAAAAAGCATGCTAAGAACCCAATCGAGGCTTGGAAATCTATCGTAGAAGATCCTGAAAAAGCGAAAAAATACAAATCTGCCCGTGGTATGGGTGGCTTTGTGCGCTCCACATGGGATGAAGCGACAGAAATTACTGCCGCATCCTTATTATATACAGCAAAAACATACGGCCCTGACCGCAATGCGGGCTTCTCTGTAATTCCAGCGATGTCCATGTTGTCCTATGCAGCAGGTGCTCGTTTCCTTAACCTCATGGGCGGTACACCATTGTCCTTCTATGACTGGTATGCCGATTTGCCACCTTCTAGCCCTCAAGTTTGGGGTGAACAAACTGATACTCCTGAATCTGGTGACTGGTACAATGCTGGTTACATCATGACTTGGGGTTCCAACGTACCATTGACTCGTACGCCAGATGCTCATTTCTTAACAGAGGTACGTTACAAAGGTACTAAAGTTGTATCCGTATCCCCTGACTATGCGGAATCCACAACTTCTTCCGATGCTTGGCTCAATGTAAAAGCCGGCACTGATGCGGCTCTTGCTATGGCGATGGGTCACGTTATTTTGAAAGAATACTACATCGATAAAGAAACTCCATACTTCAAAGAGTATGCTAAAGAGTTCACTGATATGCCATTCCTAGTACGTGTTGAAGACATCAATGGAGCAGTACAACCTGGTCGCTTCTTAAATGCTAAGGATTTAGGTAGTAAAGAAGAAGGCGCCGATTTCCAAACTGTATTGATTGATGAAGTAACAAACGAGATTGTTATTCCAAACGGTACAATGGGCGATCGTCACACAAATCCACAAAAATGGAACTTACGCCTTGAAAACCGCGATACAGGGGCTAAAATCGACCCTCGCTTATCCGTGTTTGATCAACGCGAAGATGTGACTGTTGTTAAGTTGCCATACTTTGGCGATGAAGAGCACGAAGGCGTAATTGAACGTGCTATTCCTACAATTACAGTACAAACTGTAGATGGTCCTGTAAAAGTAACTACTGTATATGACCTTATTCTTGCTAACTATGGTATCGACCGTGGTATCGGTGGTGAAGTGGCAACATCTTATACAGATGACACTCCATACACACCTACATGGCAAGAAAAAATCACTGGCGTAAAAGCAG
>CABSJL010000033.1 GCA_902478055.1 uncultured Veillonella sp.
GTGAAATGGAGCATTTACATGCTATCGAGCGTTTAACAAAACGTAAAATTGCACGCCGTCGTGCACCATCCTTAGGTGAAGTTCTTGAAGGTCAACAACGTTTGGCTATTGAAAGCCTCGTTGAAATGACAGATAATTTAGAAGCATTGGCGCCATTCAAATCTAGTGCAGAGGAATTGTTAAACGATACAGATTCCGTAACACTATTGGCAGCAGCTCTTAAATTGTTAACAAAAGAACCAGATACGACTCCTGTAAATATTACAGAAGAAAAACCATTGCGTGTACGCCGTCGCCGTGAAGGTGGCCGTAATGACCGCCGCCGTGGTGACCGTCGTAGAGATGGTGATCGCCGCCGTGATGGAGATCGTCGTCGCGATGACCGTCCTCGTCGTAGCCGCGATGACCGTAGAGGTGAACGTCGTGATGACCGTCGCAGAGATGACCGTCGATCTGATCGTCCACGTGGTGACAGAAAACCTCGTCATCAAGGTGAAGGTTTCAAACCTTACTTTAAAGACTAATAGAATGTGGATTGCCTTTGGGCAATCCACATTTTTTATTACTTAATAGTTAATACTATCTATCTTGATAAGTGTTGAGAATTCTGCTATAATAGATAATAATTATTTCTTGTGAATGGCCGATAATGGTCGATGCCTTATAGATTTCCAAGTGGAGAAAGGTAGAGTAGAGTATTATGGATATCGCACAAATTCTGCGTAGCCAAGGGTTCAAAGTAACCCCACAACGTATTGCGATTTATGATGCCTTGCGTGGTCATCATGATCATCCAACAGCAGAAATGTTGTATCATACGTTGCGCCCTGAACATCCAAGCATGAGCTTGGCAACAGTGTACAAGACGATGGAGATTTTTGAAAAAATCGGTCTTGTAAAAATTTTAGAAGTAGGTGATGAGCGCGCTCATTACGATTGGGACACACAAGCTCATTCCCATATCCGTTGCATTCGTTGTAATAAGGTAGAGGATATGATGGGCATTGATTTACAAGCTATCAAAACAATTGCTGATCAAGGTAGCGAGTATCAAATCACAGGTCAACATATTACCTTTGAAGGTGTATGCCCTGAGTGTGCTAAAAAAGAAAGCCATTAATACATAACCCCTGTCGCGAAGGGCTCCTTCACGGCAGGGGTTATATTAGTTATATATGTCTTATATTCATTAGGCTTTTGGAATAGATGTAAGCGTAATAGAATAGTTCTTAGAATTAAGTATGTTAGAATTATAAAATTATAGAATTATAGAATTATATAAATATAAAGGAGTAGTATGTTTGTCATCGGCAGTCATTTATCAATTAGCAAAGGTTATTTAAATATGGGGAAGGAAGCTACTAAAATTGGTGGCAATACATTCCAATACTTTACACGCAATCCTCGTGGCGGTGGTATGCGAGCTCTCGACTTAGAGGATATGAACAGCCTTGGTGCATATATGAAAGAACATAACTTTGGTACTTTATTAGCTCATGCACCATATACATATAACCCATGTGCTGCAAAGGAAGATTTGCGCGCCTTTGCTAAACAATCCATGAAAGAAGACTTGGAGCGCATGGAATATTTACCGGGTCAAATGTATAACTTTCACCCAGGTAGCCATGTGAAGCAAGGTGTGGATCAAGGCATCGAATATATCGTAGAATGTTTGAACGAAATTTTGTTCCCTGGCATGAAAACAACCGTTCTATTGGAAGTAATGGCTGGTAAGGGCACAGAAATTGGTTCTCGTTTTGAAGAGATTGCACGCATCATCGATGGTGTTAAACTTAAAGAGTATATGGGCGTATGCGTTGATACGTGCCATATCCACGAAGGTGGTTATGATATTGTCAATAATCTTGATGGTGTTATCGAGGAGTTTGACCGTATTGTTGGTTTAGACCGTTTAAAAGCGATTCACTTGAACGACTCTAAAAATCCTATGGGTGCTCATAAAGATCGTCATGAAAAAATTGGGGAAGGTCATATTGGTATCGATGCTATCGCTCGCATTGTGACACATCCTAAATTGACAAATTTGCCGTTCTATTTGGAAACGCCAAATGAATTAGACGGCTATGCGAAAGAGATTGCTATGTTGCGCTCTATTGTAGAGAATCAATAATTAAGCTGAAACGTAGTTTTAGTTATATAATAATTTATATAGCTACATTTACATAAGATATAGGGAGAGCTGGAAAGGGGGATAAAATGCGTTTTTTACATACTGCCGATTGGCATTTAGGACGTATTTTTTATGGTCAGTACTTAACCGAAGACCAAGCTCATGTGTTGGAGAATCAGTTCTTTTCTATTTTGAAAGATGAAAAAATCGATGGCATATTGCTAGCAGGGGATGTATTTGATCGAGCAGTGCCACCAATTGAAGCCGTTGAGCTGTGGGACTCCATTATTACGCGCCTCGCTATGGATTATAAGGTACCACTTTTTGTAGTAAGTGGTAATCACGATGGAGCAGAACGCCTTGAGGTGGGCCGCTCTATGTTAAGTTGTTCTGGCATTCATATTTGGGGTTCCCCTCATCATGCATTACAACCATTTGAGTTTGAAGGCGCTGACGGTAAGGTCGCTATTTGCCCTATGCCTTTCAGCGAGCCCCGTCGCATTGGGGATGCATTAGGACTAGGCTCTGCTAATAATTCTTTACAAACTATTCAAAGTTTAGAGAATGCCATAGATGCAGACACTAAGACTAAAGCAAAATCTAAGCGTTCTAAATCTAAAAAAGCATCCGTAGATATTATTGAGGATTCTTTGTTTGCTAGTGTTGATATGGCAGATACAAATTTAGCTGATGTAGAAACAAATGACGTAGTAACACAAGATTTGGACCGAAATAATGAGACTACTCTAAATCTACATAATTACGACCAAATGTATCAAGCTTGGAGTAACCATTTACGAACTCAAGTGCCAAAGGGAATGCGTAGTATTGCCATTAGCCATGCCTTTGTAATGGGCGGAGAAATATGTGAATCTGAGCGTACCTTATCTATTGGTGGTAGTGAACAAGTAAGCCCACAAGTTTTTAAGGACTTTCACTATACAGCTCTTGGCCATTTGCACGGCCCGCAACGGATGGGGGCAGATTATATCCGCTATAGCGGATCACCTTTAAAGTATTCCTTTGATGAGCATACGCAGAAGAAGTCTTTCACCATTATTGACATGGATGCAAAGGGAAAGGTTGATATTAGTACCATTCCTGTAGAGGCGAAGCGCGATGTTGTGATATTGGAAGGCTATTTTGAAGACCTGCTAAACAATAAGAAATTACAGGCTAAGCATAAAGATGATTATGTGCAAGCCCGTTTGCTAGATACGATGCCTATTATGGATGGGATGGCTAAGTTGCGCCAAGTCTATCATCGCTGTATGACCATTGATCTAGCAGGTCGTGTGGCAGCGCCTGTGGCTGACATGGGGGATGCAGTCTTTAAAGAGTTAAACGAGCGTCAACTATTTAACCAATTTGCCGAAACTGTATGGAAAGAACCATTAACAGAGCGAGAACAACAATACATCAACTCTGTATGGGACCGAATTTTAAAGGAGGACTAAATGAAGCCTATATCTTTAACTATAGAAGCCTTTGGTCCATACCGCGACTCGGTTACCTTGGACTTTAACGAGCTTCAAGACCATTCTATGTTCCTCATCTCTGGTCCTACGGGGGCAGGTAAAACATCTATACTAGATGCCATGGTGTATGCCTTATATGGTGAGCCTAGTGGAGAGGTGCGTAAAACAGATGCAATTCGCAGTGACTTTGCAGAACCTGATCGTATGACGCGGGTAGATTTTTCCTTTGCTATCGGTGATGCTCAGTACCGTGTTGAAAGACTGCCAAAGCAAATGGTTGCAAAGAAACGTGGTACAGGTATGCGTGAGCAGAATGCTAGTGCTACTGTTTACGAAATGAAAGATAGGGAGTGGAAAGTTATCGCTACCTCTGCAGCGGCTATTCGCGATACAGTTCAACGAATCATAGGCTTTCGTAAGGATCAATTCTTACAGGTGGTTCTTTTACCGCAAGGGGAGTTCCGAAAATTACTAGTAGCCTCCACTAGTGAACGGGAGGAGTTATTACATACACTCTTTAGAACCGAGTTGTACCGAAGATTACAAGATGCTCTAAAAGCTTCTTATGATGACGCAAAAGCAGGGATTGAAGAAAATCTAACAAAACAGAATGCATTGCTGCAATCCATTCCACATGACGAAGACATACCCGTACTAACCATTGAACATGTACGAGATCTTTTGAAACATAGAGAGCCACACCGAGATGCTCTTGTTATTGAGCGTGATAAAGCTGTAACTGTAGTGGAGCAGTTCAATACGTTGCGAAATGAGTGGGTCTTATATAACCAAGCACAACAATCTCTTGCAGAGGCTATCTCTAAATTAGACCTCGTGAAAGCCAGAGAAGCGGAGCGTGCTAGCTTACGTGAAAAGGTTCAGTTCCTTACTTCTTTAACGCCAAGCTTTGAGTTATATAAACAGTTTACTGATAAGCAGTCGGTGTTAAAAACCTTGGAAACGTCACTTTCAGAGGCTGAAAAAAATGTAGACAGTGCAACTCAATATGAGTCTAAATGTATAGAGGCTCATGCAGTATTAGAAGCTCAAGCTGAAACTATGCAAGCTAAGCGAACTACGCTTGCCCAAATGGAACAGCAGTCAGAAAAGTTTAATGAGTTAGCACTGCTAAATAAGGAACTGAGCACATTAAAGAGTAACTTACTGACAAAGGACCGTGAGAAAAGCGAAGCTGCGTTACAGGCACAGCATAAGACAGTAGCTGATTTAGAGGCTAAGTTAGTTGCGGACAGGCAGCAGTTACAAGGTAATAGCAAAACGTTAGACTCTATTTATCGTATCCAAGAACAGTTAAGTCATTTGCAACGATATTCTGAATTGGTTGCTGAGAAACAGAAGGTTCAAAATGATATCGATGCTAAAGATAAGGCATTAGCTACGCTTGATGAATTTGTAAAGAATTCAAAGGTGCAGCTTGAACGGTTAGAACATTTGATGGCAGAAGGGCGTGCCTTTGAACTCGTTCATTTAGTCGTAGATAACGAACCTTGTCCAGTATGCGGCTCTACAGAGCATCCACAGTTGGCAGCCAAGCCTGAGTTATATCCCACTAAAGAGGAGATAGAAGAGGCTCGTGCCGTGCGTGATCTTGAGTTACAAAAGCAAGCTAGTGAAATTGGTCAGAAAGAAACGTTAGCTCTTCGTCTACATGAGTTGGATCAGCAAATTAAAGACCAAGTTTCTCAGTTGAAGTCATCTATTGAGAGTTTTTCAGAAGAGGCTTTTGCTTCTATTCAACATGACTTGTTATCCAAAATGGAACAGCTTACAACCTTGCGTAGCGACACTGAACAACTGAGCAACACTATAGCTAATACTGAGGGGGACCTTAGTGCGGCTAAAGATACACTAGCGAAACTGGAGACGGCTCATAAGGAATTACTTGATAACTTGCACAATTTAGAGGTTCAGATTAGTACGGTACAGGCTAAAATTGATGTTCTTTCTGAAAGTTTGCCAACTACGGATGTAGCTGCATGGCATAAAGAGATAGAATCATTGGTATCTGAGCTTGCAGACTACGATGAACAGGTGAAAGTTTGTAAAGCAAATCTAGATTCTGCTAGAGAAGTGCTCAATGCTAAACGGGGACGTCTAGAAACCTTATTTGCCCAAGTGCAGGAAGACAAAAAAAATCTTGATGTACTCAATAAAGACTATGTAGAATCATTGCAATCGATTTCTTTATCTGAAGATGACTTTATAGATGCGTTGGATGATTATAAGGCTTTAGATACGTTTAGAACTGAACTACATGCATTGGACGAGGCTTTCAATAAAGCTCAAGCTGTATATGATGCGGCATTGAAGCATGCTCAATCTGTAGTGAAGCCAAGTGATACGGTTTCCAATGAAGTATATGATGCAGCAGTAGAACAGCGTGATGATTTAGTGGGTTCTCTTGCGGCTTGGGATAGAGAAACGAAACATATTGAAACGACACTAGTTTCTCTAGAAACACTTGAACAAGCTATGGGAGAAGCCAGTGAGGAAGTGACTTTCTTAAGTCGCCTAAATGACTTGGCAAATGGCGGTGAACAAGGGTTTAAAAATGTAACCTTTGAGCGCTATGTATTGGGAGCTATTTTAGATGAAGTCGTATATGCAGCCAATTTACGGCTTCAAACGATGAGCCGTAATCGTTATTCCTTGGAACGTTCTGACTATACAGGTGGTGGACGGGGCAAACAAGGCCTTGATTTGGCAGTCATGGATGCTTTCACAGGTCAATCAAGACCTGCGAATACCTTATCTGGTGGTGAAACATTCTTGGCCTCTATGGCACTTGCCTTAGGTCTTGCTGATGTTATTCAAAGTTATGCTGGTGGTATTCATATGGATACAATGTTTATCGACGAAGGCTTTGGTACACTTGATCCCGATACATTGGAACTCGCCATGGAAACACTGGTGAAATTACAATCGTCAGGTCGTCTTATCGGCATGATTTCCCATGTACCTGAATTAAAGACTCGTATACCGGCCCACTTAGAGGTCACACGTGGTGACGATGGTAGTACGGCAAAATTTGTTATTAACTAGCTATAGAATTGTCAAATGTGATACTATTAAAAGAGGAGAATTCCTACAAAAACATACTGGAATTAATTAAGGAGGTCCTATGAAGTTTTCATTTGCTCATAATAATATAAATGTTAAGGATCTTGATAAGAGTTTAGCATTCTATAAAGAGGCCTTGTTACTTGAGGAATCTCGCCGTTTGGAAGATCCAAGTGGTGCTTTCACTCTTGTATATTTAAAAAGTCCATACACAGCGCATGAACTAGAACTTACATGGTTGCGCGACTGGGATCGCCCTTATAATTTAGGGGACAATGAATTCCATTTAGCGTTTTATGTAGATGACTACGAAGCAGCTCTTAAAAAGCATAAAGAGATGGGGGTTGTAGCTTACGAAAATGCTGATATGGGCATTTACTTTATTGCCGATCCAGACGGGTATTGGACAGAAATTATTCCAGCAGGTAAATACTAATGGAATATATGTTAACTCGTTTAGAGTGGCTGGTTGGTCCTGATAAAATCCAAACCTTAAAAGATACGTCTGTGGCTCTCTTTGGTGTTGGCGGCGTTGGTGGCGGTGCCCTTGAGGCACTAGTTCGCGCTGGTGTGGGACGCATCGTTCTTATCGATGGCGACTCTATTGCACCAAGTAACTTAAACCGCCAAATGATTACGACTCATGACACAATTGGAGAGCGTAAGGTGGAGGTAGCAAAGGCACGAGCACTTTCTATTAATCCGGATGTAGTGATAGAAACTCATGATATTATGTATACTGAGGAAAATTACCCTGGATTTATTCAAAGTTTGAACGTTGATTATGTAATTGATGCCATCGATATGGTAACGGCAAAACTTAATATTATTGAGGTGTGTCAACGTGAAAGCATCCCTGTTATTTCTTGTATGGGCGGCGGCAATCGCTTTTACCCTGAAAAACTTATGATTGCTGATATCAATAAGTCTCATACATGTCCTTTGGCGCGCGTTATGCGTCGAGAACTCAAAAAACGGGGCATTAAAAAGCAATTAGTTTTATTTTCTACAGAAAAACCGACAAAACCACAGTTCCGCGGCGAAGCAACAAGCCCTGGTACATGTAGTTTTGTGCCACCAGTGGCAGGTTTTATATTAGCAGCACATGTGTTGCGTACAATTTTGGAGGTACCTGAACAATGAAAAAAGCAAAAATCCATATGGCTGACGGCGGCGATATCGTAATTGAATTATTTGATAAAGAAGCTCCTGGCACAGTACAAAACTTTATTGACTTGATTAACAAAGGTTTCTACAATGGTCTTCGTTTCCACCGTGTAATCCCTGGCTTCGTAGCTCAAGGTGGTTGCCCTAACGGCAATGGTACAGGTGGTCCTGGCTACACAATTAAAGATGAATTGATTGGTAACCCACACAAACATGAACGTGGTGCATTGTCTATGGCTCACCGTGGTCCTAATACTGGTGGTAGCCAATTCTTTATCGTATACGAACCACAACCTCATTTGGATGGTGTACACACTGTATTCGGTAAAGTAATCGAAGGTATGGACGTAGTTGATGGTATTCACCAAGGTGCCATCATGGAAACTGTTGAAGTAATCGAAGGTTAATCTCATGAATGATGTATCTATTAAACATCCAGAATGGCTATATATCGATGTAAATGGTAAAACATCATATGGGTATGACCAAGAATGGTTCACTGATGAGTGGCAACGCTTGTCTGGTTGTGGTCCTACATCGGCATCACAAGTATTGGGTTATTCGCTATTTAGGGATGGCTTATTAGATCTGGAAACCACATCCGATCAAACGCTTGCTTTAGAACGGATGAACTTAGTTTGGAAATATGTAAAGCCACGCTTTGGTGGTGGTGTTTATAAAACGCAATGGATGGAACGTGGTCTTACTCGTTTACTAGAGGATAAAGGCCTATCTTATGATGTACATATGTTGAATGTATCTCCATTCTGTGCATCTCGTGTAGAGGTGGAGGCTGCAGCTCAGTTTATTCATGATGCACTCGCACAAGATGTGCCTGTAGCATTTTTGAATCGTCATAAGGGCAAAGAGAAAGCTCTTTATACATGGCATTGGGTTCCAATTCACAAGATATTTATGGATGGCGATGATATTCGTTGTGGTATCTTTGATGAAGGTGAAATCCGTGATTTCTCATTAGCGAATTGGATGAAAGACACTATTTTAGGTGGCGGTTTCTGTTATATTAGTCGTAAAGATTAAGTAACAGAGCAATTAACGTAATATACATACGCATCGCAATTATCTGCGGTGCGTATTGTAGTATAAAAGTAGGAGGTACTACATGAGTCAATGGATTACAGAGGAACAAACTCCTCATTTACGTCTTAGCGCTGAAGCAGAAGAGGTATTATACTCTGGTGAATCTGAGTTCCAAAAAATTGAAGTATTTAAATCAAAAGAGTACGGTACGATGCTCGCATTAGATGGTGTATTCCAAACGTCTGAGCGTGAAGAATTCATCTACCATGAAATGATGAGTCATGTTCCATTGTTTTTACATCCAAATCCTGAACGTGTACTAATCATCGGTGGCGGTGATGGTGGCGTAGCTAGAGAATGTGTACGTCATGATTGTGTAAAAGAAGTAACAATGGTCGAAATCGATGGTAAAGTTGTAGAGTTAGCTAAACAATACTTACCAACTATTGCTAAAGCTATGATTGAAAACCATCCAAAATTAACTGTAAAAATTGGTGATGGTATCGGATTTATGGCGGAAGCAGAAGATTACTATGATGTAATTATTGTAGACTGCTCTGATCCAATTGGACCTGGTGAAGGTTTATTTACTGAAGAATTCTATAAGAATACATTAAAAGCGCTCAAAAAAGATGGCTTATTTGTACAACAAACAGAATCTCCTATGTTGCATCAACCGCTTGTTGAAAAGGTGTTTGGTTATGTAAATAATCACTTCCCAATTGCGCGTTTATATACTGCGTTTATTCCAATTTATCCTGCAGGTATGCATTGCTTTACATTGGGTTCCAAAATATTTGACCCATTAACATGGACACCAAATCGTGAACAAAACTTTGAAACTAAGTATTATAATGCTGAAATTCAAAAGGCTGCCTTTGCTTTACCAAATTTTGTAAAAAACTATTTGCCAACTAAGTAAATAATATGTATAATAGGGGAGCACCATTCGTAAGGTATAACTTATGAATGTGCTTCCTTATTTTTATGAGGAGAAAGAGTTTATATTAGGGATAACGCACTTTTTTATTTTATTTGTAAAAGTTAAATGAAATTGAGAAAAAGGTGTTGACACAAATCTCTAGAACAGATATAATTCTCTTTGTTACGAAGACAACGTCTTCGATACCTACAAGGTGGTGGGTATGGTGAAGCGGTTAACACGGCGGATTG
>CABSJL010000034.1 GCA_902478055.1 uncultured Veillonella sp.
TACTACGGGCTTATAGCCCGTGAGCAAACCACCCGTTTTACGGGTGGTTCTGATTGATGATTCTGAATAGATATCCTAAGAATTAGAACAATGTCATTAGACGTTTACAATATTTTATTTACCAGCATTTATGTTGACTAACATCAAAATTATTCAATACCAAATACACGTTTACCATTATTATAGGTAATCTCACAAAACTCATCTACATTCATACCTTTAAGGCCAGCAATTTCCTCTGCTACAAACTGAGTCTTGCTTGGGTCATTGCGACGGCCTCTAAATGGTGGTGGTGTCAAATATGGGGAATCTGTTTCAATAAGAATTCGATCTAACGGTACTTGTTTAGCTACTTCTTTAAGGTTTGTAGACTTAGGGAATACTACAGGGCCCGCAAAGGATATGTAGAAACCTAATTTAATAGCTTCTTTTGCCATTTCCCAGCTACCAGAATAGCAGTGGAAAATGCCCCAATTATCCTTACCTTCATTGCGCAAGATATTCATAATATCCCCATGTGCATCGCGGTCATGAATGATAATTGGTAAATCTACTTCACGAGCAAGCTCTAATTGACGAATGAATACGCGTTTTTGTGTTTCACGGTCAGAAAAATCGTAGTAATAATCTAAGCCAATTTCACCGATTGCACGTACTTTATCATTATTAAGGGCTTGATCTTTATAGAACTCATAGTCTTCTTCTGTAAAATCTTTAGACTCATGAGGATGTGTACCTACAGCGGCATATAAACAATCATACTGTTCCGCCAAAGCTAGTCCTGATTCAACAGTACCTCGGTCGACCCCTGGAATCATAATATATTCTACGCCTGCATCAAAGCAAGCTTGTAACATCTCATCACGGTCGTTATCAAAACGACCGTCATTTACATGAGCATGTGAATCAAAGAGCTTCATTATTTAACCACACTTCCTGCTGGTAAAAATTCGATATTTGTTACTTCTAAATGTTCTTCCCAATCAGATGCGGACAAAATCATACCATAAGACTCAATGCCCATCATCTTTTTAGGAGCCAAGTTAGCCAAGTAAATTACCTTTTTACCAACCATAGCTTCTGGTTCATAATATTGAGAAATACCGCTTAATACCGTGCGTTCTTCAATACCGATATCCAATACGAATTTCAATAATTTCTTGGACTTAGGAACCTTTTCACAGCTTACAACTTTTGCTACACGAAGATCTAATTTTTCAAAATCATCGTACGTAATATTTTCTTTTAATGGTGGAATATTAGATGTGTCTACAGCTTCTTCAACCGTCTCTTCCACAACAACTTCTACCATTTCAGGAATTTCAAAACGTGGATAAATAGGATCACCTTTTACAACCTTTGTACCTGTTGGAATTAAGCCCCAAACTTTTGCATCCTCAAGAGTAGCATCTGTAAAGCCTACAAGTCCTAATTGGTTCCAGATTTTTGGAGCACCCACAGGGATAACAGGGCTTACTAAGATTGCAATGATACGCAATGCTTCTGCTAAGTGATACATAGCAGATTGCAAGCGCGCTTTATCATGAGCATCTTCAGATTTAGCCAATACCCAAGGCATTGTTTCATCAATGTATTTATTCATGCGACCAATAAAGGCCCATACGGATTTAATCGCTTTATTAAGCTCCATATTTTCCATAGCTGCTTCAAAGTCTTTTGCAGTTTGAACAGCTAGTGTAGATACATCGCGGTCCAAATCATCCATATCATCGCATTTTGTAATCACACCACCATGGTATTTTTCAATCATCGCAATGGTACGGTTCAACAAATTCCCTAAGTCATTAGATAAGTCCGCATTAATTTTTGTCACAAAGTTAGGCAATGTAAAGTTACCATCATTACCGAGTGTAATTTCACTCAATAAATAGTAACGCAAGGAGTCTGCCCCATATGTATCAATCAATGGAATAGGATCGATAACATTACCTAAGGATTTACTCATTTTTGTGCCGTCAACGATCATCCAACCGTGGCCAAATACCTTTTTAGGTAATGGCAACTCAAGACTCATGAGCATCATAGGCCAAATAATTGTATGGAAACGTACAATCTCTTTACCTACTAAGTGAAGATCTGCTGGCCAGTATTTTTTATATAATTCACCATCACCATCAAATGGAGAAAGTGCACTAATATAGTTTACTAACGCATCGAACCAAACATATACGACATGTTTAGGATCAAATGGTACCTTGATACCCCAGTCAAAGGATGTACGAGATACAGCTAAGTCTTCAAGGCCTTGTTTTACGAATTGGATCATTTCGTTACGACGAGATTCAGGTTGAATAAAATCAGGGTTTTCTTCGATAAATTTCAACCATTGATCTGTATATTTAGCGAGTTTAAAGAAGTAGCTTTCCTCTTTAACCTTTTCTACAGGACGACCACAATCTGGGCATGTATGATTTTCACCTAGTTTTTGCTCAGTCCAGAATGTTTCACAAGGTGTACAATACCAACCTTCATACTCAGCCTTGTAAATATCGCCTTTTTCATACGCTTTAGTGAAAAGCTCTTGTACTACCTTCTCATGGCGTTCATCAGTAGTACGAATGAAGTCATCGTTAGAAATATGCATTTTTTCCCACAATGCTTTAAAGCCGTTTACGATATTTGTAGTATATTCAAGAGGTGTAATACCTTGTGCTTCTGCAGCGCGTTGAATTTTTTGACCATGTTCATCAGAACCAGTTAAGAAACGTACATCATACCCAGCTAAGCGTTTGAAACGAGCGATTGTATCAGCTACAGATGTACAATAGGTATGACCAATGTGCAACTTGGCACTTGGATAATAAATTGGTGTCGTAATATAATACGTTTTTTTTGTGTCTCCCATGATGAGCCTCCTTCTAACCTTCGAATGGGAAGGTTTAACGTTCTACAATATTATATACATCCCGGCGGGAAACGTTAAAACGCTTTGCCACCTGGCGAATTGCTTCTTTCTTAGGTATCCCTGTATCTACAAGGGCTTGTACAGCATCTACATACGATACTGGTTCATCCAAAACTTCACTAGTATCGGACTCAACCGTATCAGCACCACCTACGATGAGAACAAATTCCCCTTTATAGGTGAGCTGATCCAAATCATTTACAAGGTTTTCCAATTCGGTGCGCACAAAGGTTTCAAACTTCTTCGTCAATTCCCTTGCCACCGTTATGGATCGATTGCCAAAGGCTTCATACATATCTTGTAAGACCTCTTGCAATCGGTGGGGTGCTTCATAAAACATCAAGGTGCCCGTTACTTGTGAAAGTCGTTGTAATTCTTCAACTCGATGTTTACCCCGCTTCGGTAAGAAACCTGCAAAAGTAAAGGATTTAGTATCTAAGCCAGATGCAATAAGTGCGGTCAGTGCCGCATTAGCACCAGGCAATGGTACTACCGTTATGTCTTTTTCAATAGCCTTCGTTACTAGGTCAGCCCCTGGATCAGATATAGCAGGCATACCCGCATCACTAACGCAAGCAATGGACTGGCCTTCTAATAAAAGCTCCATAATATAAGTACCCTTTTCTTCCTTATTATGTTCATGATACGAAATCAAAGGCTTCTTAATATCAAAATGTTTTAATAATATACCCGTATGACGCGTATCTTCAGCAGCGATAGCATCTACTTCGCCTAAGATACGAACTGCGCGATACGTCATATCTTCTAAATTACCAATCGGTGTAGGCACTAAGTATAAGGTGCCCCATTCGTTATCGTTCATACCAAGAGGCCACCTCCTTTGTGTACACATTTGGTTTCTCATAAACGATGAGTGGTGGTTCTAATACAAGGCCAGTCTGTCCTTGATAGAGAGCCTCTATTAGCACAAGTTTTGCCGGCTTATCTACCATACCGTGGATAAACCGAATGCGCTTAGCTTGAAAGTTAGCGGCTTCCAGTTCATGTAGCACATATTGTAAGCGACTAGCACTATAAATCATCCACAAGCGCCCTTTGCACTTAATAAAAGATTGTACAGCCTTCAAAACATCTTCTAATGAGGTATGTTCATCATGAAGTGCCAAGGCCCGTTCTTCAGATGTAGGCTTTGCACCGCTTTCACAATCATAAAAAGGAGGATTTACAATAACACCATCAAATGGTTTGTCTTGTATATCGCGATATGACATATGACGATAATCGCTACATACCATAGTTACCACATCTTGTTTGTGATTGTGAGCTACACTGCGCTGAGCTAACTCGATAAGAGTTTTATTAATATCAATGCCCGTTATGTGGCCTGCCCCTAAGGACGTACCTATGAGCGGCATAACACCTGTTCCCGTTCCAAGATCAACATAAGTATGACGACTATTGAAACGACAAAAATGAATGAGTGCTATAGCATCAAAGGAAAAGCGAAACATATCAGTGCGCTGATAGATCTGTAGACCATCTATAATTAAATCATCAAGTCGTTCTTGATCATTCATCAGGCAATGCCACCTCGGACCATTTTAAATCGATAGTGCGACCCGCTTCAAGCTGTACCTTCACAGTATGTTTATGGTGATTTACCTTTAAGACCTTACCAATACCTTCATCGGTAACGACCTCTTTACCAATTCCAGGAGGTGCTACATCTTGAGGAGCTTGAGGGCGTTCCTTTTTCACATATAGGTCGCCACCCTTTTTATATAAATCATCTTCATAGTTAAGACAGCACATTAAACGACCGCATACACCAGAGATTTTTGTAGGATTCAGACTCAAATTTTGGTCCTTAGCCATACGAATTGATACGGGTGTGAAGTCACCTAAGAAATTAGAGCAACATAAAGGTCGACCACAAGCGCCGATACCATTTAGAACCTTAGCCTCATCTCGAACGCCTACTTGGCGTAACTCAATACGTGTTCTAAATACGGTGGCTAAATCCTTAACAAGCTCACGGAAGTCGATACGACCATCCGCTGTAAAGAAGAATATAATTTTATTCATATCAAATGTGTATTCCACATTGATAAGTTTCATAGGTAACTTACGTTTACCAATTTTTTCGAGACAAATTTCAAAGGCTTTTTCTTCGCGCTCTTTATTCTTCTCGATTTGTTTTAAGTCCTTTGGTGTTGCCTTTCTAATAACAGGCTTAACAGGAGCTACAACAGTGTCTTCAAAGACCTCTTTAGGTCCGATCACAACAGTACCGTATTCAACGCCACGTGCCGTCTCAACGATAACCCCATCACCAACGGATAGTTCTAATTGTTCAGGCAGAAAATAGTAAATCTTCCCTGCCTTTTTAAAGCGTACGCCAACTATGGTTAGCATTTAGTCCTCCTCCCGAGCATCATGAAGGGCGATACAAAGACCGTCCACCACGAGAGCGGTTTTTATATGTAAACGCAAAGCCCGTTCTGCTTGCAATGTTTCAGTAATAACCTTAGCCAATGCTTGCATAGACCAGCGCGGTAATAATCGTAATAATTGAGTTTTGTACATAGGTACTTGTAATTGTCCATCTTGTGCACCCATCTTAAGAGCCATCATATCTCTACTTACGAGACGCAACCAGTGCATCAACTCTGTTAGGCTTTCACGAGGCAAATTTTCACAAGCTAAGGAAATCATAGAAAACCAGCGCATTTCAAAGGCGAGGATGTCCATTACCTTAACCGCTAACTCAAGCATTTCAATGCGACCTTGAGTTGCTAATTTCTCTACTAACTGCGGATTACCATGACCAGCTAATAAAGCTTGTTCAATATCACCTGTGATGCCACGCGCCACGAGGGCCTTGCGAATTGTATCTACATCAACACTGTTAAAGCCTACGCCCATACATCTTGAAATGATGGTTGGTAATACAGTATTAATCTTGTTCGTAATAATAATGAAATATACCTGCTCAGGCGGTTCTTCAATGGTTTTAAGCATAGCATTTGCCATGACTGCATTGGCCGTGTGAAAGTCCTCCACAATGACAACGCGGTTACCATTCCCCGCTACTGACAGATGATCTTGCAATAATGAATACCACTGCTCTACTTTTAGTGTCGTCTTTACAGGGCGAATCCAAAAGGCATCCCCCTTATCCATATAGATAGGTAAACCTTCTGCTTCGATGCGTTTTTCCGTCTCACCATTGGCAAGACGTGCTTCTTTTACATCTGCTAAATACGCTTCTCCCTTTGGTTGAGAAAATACTTGGCGTCCCAACAATAGAGACGCTAGACCTATGGCCATATCTAGCTTACCAAGACCTGCTTCACCATAAAACAAAAGGCTATGCGGTAATGCATTACGACTTACAAGTTCCGATAGGTGTGCCTTGATCGAATCTTGACCAATTATAGAATCAAAATATGTCATAGCCCCTCCTATCAATACATGCTCAATATTAATATTATATAAGAAAAAGGCGACTTTTAAAAGAGTCGCCCTATCCTAAGGTAGTAGATTTACTACTGCTTGATATACATCGTTATGAATATCTTCTATGGTACGTAACCCATATTGACCAGCACCATCTTTAATAGCACATGGAATACGGTGCCATTGATAGCGTTCTACTAGCTCTTCATAAGCATCGTGAACAGCTACTAAATACTGGTGATTTCCTTCATGAATATCCCCTGTATTACCTCCCGTTTTACCAGTGCGCTCTGCCATAAGGGCTTCACTCACTTCAAGAGGCATATCTAAGAGACATACTGCATCAGGTGTAGGCAAGCCAAATTTATTAAACTCAAAGTCTTCAAGCCAATCTAAAAATGCAGTACGTTCCTTCTGATCGTCGTATTTTACCATTTGGTGCACCATATTAGATGTCGTATAACGATCTGCAATGATGATGCCCCCATTTTTATAGAACTGTTCCCAATCAGTTCTAAAGGAAGCAAAGCGATCGATAGCGTACATGGAGCTTGCCACATAAGGATTTACATCATGCACATCTTTGCCAAATTCTCCAGCTAGATACATTTTTATAGGCATAGCAGCACCGCTATCATAATTCGGAAAACTTACAGATTTAACTGCATGACCTTCCTTGGTTAATCGCTCTACTAATAGTTTAGTTTGTGTAGCCTTACCGCTGCCATCTCCACCTTCTAGTATGATTAAAGTCCCCATAATTACTCCTGTAACACCCAAATTGTTTCCAATGTCATATCATCAGCCCCATTCGGTACATAACCTAGAGCCTTACGATTCTCTATATATTGTAACACAGACTCACTAATCACTTCACCTACTGCTACACAAGGAATCCCTGGAGGATAATAAGCAATTGTCTCTCCTGCTATACGATGAAGTGCGTCTTGTAACCGTACTTGCTCCCGATTGGCATACATAGCATTACGAGGCGTTACTCTTACAATAGGCTCAGGCAATAAAGCTGAATCTTTGCTAAGGTTTTGCAAATTCTCATCCTTCGTATCATTTGATTCATGAGATGTACTTAACACCGTATCGCTGATAGACCGTACAGCTTGAATAAGAGCCGTTATTGACTCTTTTGTATCGCCAATGGTAATGAGTACTAGTACATGATGAGCTTGTACTAACTCCACCTCAATACGATGTTCTCGTAACATCCGTTCAAATGCAACACCTGTAAGACCTAGTTCTTTAGCATCGATGAGTACCTTGGTACAGTCATAGTTTACCACTCGATCTTCTATGTCTCTGTATTCCATAGTAGTAATACCGGAAATCTTATGTAATTCACTACGTAAATATAAGCTCAATTCCACGGTTCGACGAACTAGGTCTTCACCTACTGTAGCCAATTGATGGCGCGCCATATCTAAGGATGCCAAAAAGATATAATTTGGGCTCGTACTTTGTAACATTTGATGCATTTGTGTAATGCGGCGTTTATTAATTCTTTCACCTTGCCCTAATAACCAAGATGTTTGTGTTAATGAGCCTACCGATTTATGCGTACTCTGTGCCACTAAGTCTGCACCTGCTGCAATGGCCTCGATAGGTAAATTTTTTGAAAATGGTAAATGAGGACCGTGCGCTTCATCAACAAGAACAATCATGCCTCGTTTATGTGCTTCTTTTACGATATTTACAATATCGACACCTACACCATAGTAATTTGGATACACTAAGAGAATCGCCTTTGCTTCTGGATTTGCATCCATGGTTTTAACAGCATCGTTCAACGATACACCTAAGGGAATGCCCCAACGCTCATCGAATTGGCAATCCATATAGACCGGTTTAGCACCAGATAACACAAGGCCACTAATAACGGAACGATGTGCTTCTCGAGGAATGATAATCGTTTCATCAGGACCTACAGTGCCCATAATCATCGCTTCAATCAAAGCAGTAGTACCATTAATGGAGAACCAACAATAATCAGCTCCATATAACTGGGCTGTTAAGTCTTGAGCCTCTTTTAATTCACCTTCAGGTTCATGTAAATCATCTAAGGCATACATAACACCTAGGTCATATGGTAATGCCGGTCCCATCCAGTCTTTTAGTAGTTGAGGTGCTTCTACACCAATCTTATGGCCTGGTGTATGAAAAGGCACAAAATGTTGTTTTTTATATGATTCTAAGGCCTCTACAAAAGGCATTCTTTCTTGATTACTCATATATACCTCGTAAAAAAGGCATGAATCTCAATGAGACTCATGCCCTTATGCATGTTATTTATCGCTGTGGACGACGCTTAGGATTGAATTGATTCATCCCTTTATCGATGCCCACCTCTAAAGTACCTAAGACTGCTTTCACAGTATCCTTGATACCTTTTTGTACCTTCTCTTGTGATTCTTCACTAAATGGTGCTAACACATGATCAATGACAGTCCATTGTGGCAACGGACGGCCAATGCCTACGCGGAAACGTGGAAAGTTTTCTGTGCCTATATGGGAGATTAAAGATTTAATCCCATTATGACCACCAGAACTACCATTTGGTCGAATACGTAATTTGCCTACCGGTAAATCCATATCATCATAAATGCAATACACGTCAGATGGGTCAATCTTATAATACCGCATCAACGGACCTACAGATTCACCACTGGCATTCATAAATGTTTGTGGCTTTACAAGCAATACCTTCTCACCATCTACAGTAATACTGCACACCTCTGCACGTTGTTCCTCTTTCCAAGGCGTGTGAGGTACGCTATCGGCAATGGCATCAATAACCATAAATCCAATATTATGTTTTGTCGCTTCATATTGCTTGCCTGGATTACCAAGGCCTACTACTAATTTCAAGAATCACCTATTATTTATCAAATAAATTACTTACTGAAACTTCATGAAAGATACGCATAATTGCTTCGCCCAATAATGGAGCTACAGATAATTGCGTTACATTGTCTAATTTGCAATTTTCTGGTAATGGCATTGTGTTTGTTACGATAAGCTCTTTAATGTTAGAGTTTGCAATGCGTTCACTTGCTGGATCTGTTAATACAGCATGGGTAACAGCAGCCATAACAGATTTTGCACCAAATTCTTCTAATGCTTTAGCGCCTTCTACAAGGGAACCTGCTGTATCTACAATATCGTCAACGATGATGCAGTTTTTACCTTTTACATCGCCAATAAGGTTCATAACTTTAGCTACGCCTGGTTCAGGACGTTTTTTCTCGATAATTGCGATTGGCGCACCGATGCGGTCAGCCAAATCACGAGCACGAGTTACACCACCAAGGTCTGGAGATACAACAATCACATCTTCAAGATTTTTTTCATTAATGTATTTAGCCAAAATAGAAGCACCATATAAATGATCTACTGGCACATCAAAGAAGCCTTGAATTTGACCTGCATGCAAGTCGATTGTTACAAGACGTGTAATACCAGATGTTTGCATCAAGTTTGCTACTAATTTTGCTGTGATTGGTTCACGGCCACGAGTCTTACGGTCTTGGCGAGCATAGCCATAGTAAGGTACTACAGCAGTAATATGGCGTGCAGAAGCGCGTTTCAACGCATCAGCCATAACCATTAATTCCATCAAATTGTCGTTTACAGGATAGCTAGTTGGTTGAATGATAAATACATCTTTGCCACGTACGCTTT
>CABSJL010000035.1 GCA_902478055.1 uncultured Veillonella sp.
AAGTACATGTACTCTTTGGGGTTCTAGAGCCCCAAAAAAAGCAGTTAGTTCATTTGAACTAACTGCTTTTTTTGCTATCTATATACCTATTACTAAAAGTTTTACAAGGTAATATTTGGAATATAGTACTGTTTAAACAACTTAATAGCATATTGATCAGTTAAGCCGGCCACATAATCCACTACATCGCGAGTGGAGTAAAACTCACGGTTACTTTCACAGCCCTCCATATCATCAGGATGTTCCATAAAATGAGTAAATAAGTTTTTCACCACATGAGACGCCTTATTTCGGTCAGGAATTAAAGCTGGTGCCAAATAGACATTTTTAAACATAAATTGACGGAATAGATTCATGGTCATTTCGATTTCGGAGGACATAGAAATAACAGGTTTATCTAAAGACTCTCGCACCATATCTTCAACCATGGCCGTAATCATGCTAGATGGCGTCATACCAAAGTGTTCACGCACTTCAAAAGGTAATTCCTCAGCCGTCAACATACCGGCACGTTGCGCGTCATCAAAATCGTGACATAAATAAGCAATGCGGTCAACGATACGAATAATTTGACCTTCTAATGTAACAGGAATTGTAGCCCCTGTGTGACCTACAATACCATCGCGAACAGCTGTTGTTAGATTAAGGCCTTGATGTTCACCATGCTTTTCTAACACCTCTACCATTCGCAAACTTTGTTCATTATGATTGAAATGACCTACCATATCACGTAACGCATATTCTCCAACATGACCAAATGGTGTATGTCCCACATCATGGCCCATGGCAATAGCTTCAACTAAGTCTTCATTAAGGCGTAATGCACGAGCCACTGTACGACCAATCTGGCCCACCTCAAGGGTATGAGTCATGCGTGTACGATAATGGTCACCTGGCGCAATATAAACTTGTGTCTTGTGCTTTAACCGTCTAAAACATTTACTGTGAATAATGCGATCCCGATCACGTTGAAACGCAGTTCTAAGTGGATCGGGAGCTTCCTCAATATCACGAATTGCATCGCGGCTTTTAGCAGCATAAGGAGATAGAAGCAATGCCTCTCTCTCCTCTATTTGTTCCCGTATATTCATTTACCCTCCGATGCGCGGTTACGGTCGATGAGTTGCATAACAAGAGATGCTGTTTCTTCGATAGATTTATTGGAAACATCTAACACTTGGCAATGCAAACGACGCATAATAGCCTTCGCGTATTCTAGTTCGGATTGAATACGCTCAATGGAAGCATAATTTGCTTCGTCCTCTAAACCGATAGCGCGTAAACGTTCACTACGAATATTATTTAACTTAAATGGGTCGATAATAAGGCCCACGATTTTCTTGGCTGGAATTTTAAATAATTCCTCTGGCAATGGTACCTCTGGCACTAATGGCAAGTTAGCAGCTTTAATTTTTTTGTATGCCAAGAACATAGATAAAGGTGTCTTACTTGTTCTAGATACACCAATGATGACTACGTCAGCCTTTTCAAAGCCAGACGGATTTTTACCATCATCATACTTTACAGCAAACTCAATAGCTTCAACCTTTTTGAAATATTCTTGGTCGAGCTTATGAACCATGCCCGCAGTCATACGAGGTTTTGTAGATGCTACAGTACCTACTGCATCGAGAACTGGGCCCATAATATCTACAGCAGGAATGTTGTATTCTGCTACTTTTTCATGAAGATATTTGCGCAAAGACTCAGATACGATGGTATGACAAATAACATGATTACCACGTTTTGCATCTTCTATAATTTCATCAATTTGACTTTCACTATCAATATATGGAATGCGAACAATTTCAATTTGTTCCTTATCATATTGACTCGCCGTAGCCCTTGCTACAGCCTCAGCGGTCTCCCCAAGGGAGTCCGATATTGCATAAATAATTTTTTCTGCCATTCTATCAACCTCAATGTATGCTACATTCTAAAAATACTTTTGTTACCGTCGTTTTAGATACGCGGCCTACAACCTTTAAACGTTTCTTGTTTTCCACATCCTCGCGAACGACGACAGGTAAACAATCTACCTCATAATCTATCATCTTCTGAGCAGCCTCTACCAATGTATCTGTAGGCTCCACAGTTATAACCTTGCTTACAGGGGTCATAATCATAGATATAGGCATGGTGTGCGAATCTGTTTGCCCCATTGAGGCACGCAACAAGTCCTTACGGGATACGACACCTACTAAATAGGAATCATCACACACTAAAATGGTCCCTACATCCTCAGTAAATATAGTAACAATCGTGTCATACAAACTTGTATCCCCATTGACTACGACTGCTTGGGATAATACATCACTTACCAGAAATGACTTTAATCGCTCCGCTGTTTGTGTTTCCTTTGAAAGCCCCACATAGTAATAGCCTACATTAGGACGTGCATCTAAGACACCTAGCATAGTTAAAACAGATAAATCTGAACGCAATGCAGATCGTGTAACCTCTAAATGTTCAGCAATAGCACTGCCTGTAACAGGTCCTTCTTCACGAACGATTTGAGCAATTTGTTCTTGTCGTTTCGACAGTTTCACACGGTAACCCCCTTTCATCTCTGTTTGTATTATATCCTAAGTTACCATTCAGAAAAAGAGGAGACCTACCGGCCTCCTCTTTTAATATAACTATATTATTACCAAGTTAAATCATCAGTTTCTTGACGACCACGACCAGTCATAGCATCAAGCATGATTCGTTGTTCTAATTGAGCCACCATTTTCTTAGTGCTTACTACCGCATCTGGATTAACAGAAATGGAGTCGATACCGCTCTTCACAAGGAATTCGCAAAGTTCAGGATATACACTTGGTGCTTGGCCACAGATGGATACAGTTTTACCATCTTTGTGTGCTACTTCGATAAGATGACGAATAGCTCTACGAACAGCTAAATTACGTTCATCATAAATATGTTGAACTGTTTCATTATCGCGGTCACAACCGAGAACAAGCATTGTCAAATCGTTAGAACCAATGGAATAACCATCTACATATTTATTGAATTGATCAGCTAAGATAATATTTGCTGGAATTTCAGCCATGAGCCAGATTTTGAAATCTTTACCGCGTACAAGGCCTTCTTGAGCCATCAAATTAGTTACCAGTTCAGCTTCCTCCACAGTACGGCAGAATGGAATCATAACTTGTAAGTTTTTGAAGCCAAATTCGTTACGTACTTTTTTGATTGCTTCTAATTCTAATTTGAAAGCAGGTGTGTATTTAGGATCGTAGTAACGAGAAGCACCACGCCAGCCAAGTAATGCACTGGATTCATGTGGTTCGTATTTGTCGCCACCTTTAAGATCACGGTATTCGCTAGATTTGAAGTCGCTTAAACGAACTACAACTTGGCGAGGGGCTAATGCTTGGCAAACTTTACGCATACCTTCTGCCAATGTATTTACAGCAAAATCACTGCGACCAGTTTCGATAAGGTGCAATGGATGTTCATGGATGAAAGTGGTCCAAATGAACTCTTCACGCATAAGACCGATACCGTCGCAAGGCAATACACCATGTTTTTCAGCCAAATCAGGGTCGCCTAAGTTCATATAAATCTTAGTGCCTGTTACAGGTACATATTCTGTAGCTACAGCTGCTGAAGCTTGAGCTTCTGGCTTTTTAACAATATCTTCTAATACGCCATCATATACGATACCATTTGTAGCGTCTACAGTAATCATTTGACCATCTTTAATAGATGTAGTCGCTTCATGGCTACGGCTCTTAGTACCTACAATACAAGGAATACCAAGCTCACGGCTAACGATGGATGCATGGCAAGTCATACCTCCGGCATCTGTAACAATAGCTTTTGCTTTTTTCATTGCTGGAACCCAGTCAGGAGCTGTCATAGCAGTGACAAGGATTTCGCCTTCTTTGAACTCATCAATATCCTCAGGATTGATGATAACGTGAGCTTTACCTGCTGCATTACCAGGGGATGCTGGCAAACCTTTTACAATAATATCGCGATTACCTGCATCTAATGTGCTAGGTTTTTCGGATACTTCTGTTTTTTCTTTACGGGACCAAACTGTTTCTGGACGAGCTTGTAAAATCCAAATTCTACCGTCCCGTTCATCTACGCCCCATTCCATATCCATGTAGCAACCATAATGTTTTTCGATTGCTTTTGCATATTCAGCAAGCTCTAACACTTGAGCATCTGTAATAACTTGTTGTTTAGCTTCATCTGCTGGAACAACCTCTTCAACACAGTCGCCGTCAGCTTTACGAACTAAACGGATATTTTTGTCATTAATCATGCGATCTGTAATTTCCATTTTTGCTTTATCTACATGGAAATTATCTGGTGTAACTGTGCCTTGTACAACGTACTCACCAAGACCCCAAGAACCTTCAATAAGAATGTTGTTGTCATTACCTGTTACAAGGTCAACAGTGAACATTACGCCAGCTGCTTTAGAGAATACCATCATTTGAACAGCTGCACTCAATGCTACTGTCATGTGATCGAAACCTTGTTTTACACGGTAATATGTTGCACGGTCTGTGAAAGTAGATGCGTAGCATTCTTTTACTTTTTGAATAATAACATCAGCACCACGTACATTTAAATATGTATCTTGTTGGCCTGCGAAACTTGCGTCTGGCAAGTCTTCTGCTGTTGCACTAGAACGAACTGCTACGAATGGATTTTCTTCATTTACTTTTTTACCAAGCTCTTCATAAGCATGACGGATAGAATCTGCCAAGTCTTTAGGCATTTCTGCTTCGCAAATCATGCGGCGAATTTTAGCACATACTTCACGCAATAATGCAGAATTTTCTACATCATCTAACGCATCAAGTTCAGCGCGGATTTTATCTTCCAAACCTGTAGCTTTCATAAACTCACGATAACCATGAGCAGTTGTAGCAAAACCGTAAGGTACAGGCACATTAGTGGAGGATGTCAATTCCCCTAAGGAGGAAGACTTACCACCAACTAAATTAACATCTTCACGTCGTAATTCATCAAACCATAGTACGTATGCTGTTTCGCGATTCATGTGAGAACCTCCTAGATTAATTAGTGCAACACATTAAACCTTTTACACATAAATAGTATACCTTAATTTACAATCTGTCAATTTTTATAGGCATTATTATACAAATGCATCTCCCTATATATATCTAAAAAGTTCTTCAGTACTCGCCCCGTTAGCCCCCATATGGTGTATTGTTTATAAGGATAGAAATAGACAGAGTAGTTTTGTCTGATTTTCCAATCAATATTGTAGCCTTCTAATAAATGGAACGGAAAGTCTTTTAATGGTTTCGTTCCAATGTCTAAATGCCCCACTGTCGGTTCCATATCTAATAGATATTGTAATGGAACTGTGAAAACCTCTCCTACTTCGTCTGGATTTGGTTTCAAATCGCTTGTATGTAGGCGCACGGCTACGGCATATAGTTTGACACCTATAGCAGATACTAGGCAGTCTAAATTCCCTAATAGTTCAATTTGATCTAGATTAATTCCCAGTTCCTCAGAGCATTCACGCATGGCAGCATGGGCACCACTTTTATCATTAGGCTCACAATGTCCACCGGGAAAGCTAATTTCTCCGGGTTGACGGCGTAGCTTATTACTGCGTACGGTAAATACTACATGATCTTCCCCATCGATTTCTAGTAATGGTACAGCTACTGCTGCAGTTATAACATCAATATCGGTAAGAACAGTATGTTCTCGTTGTTCTAAAAAGTTGCTTAGTTCTTTATCCATATATGGTCCTCTTACTTTATAGATACTATACGATATCTATATAAATCTTTTATGTGTCAAATTTGTATTTTATATTTGTATCTGTATTTATATTTGAATTTAAATTTATATTTTACTTTCATTATACATGAACTTGTAAGTCATTTTTTGCTTCACAAACAACAGATATAGTAGATAAATAATCTTATAGACCAAATAGACAGAAAAAAACTGTGATGAGGTTTCTATCTCATCACAGTTTTATATTAGTTAAATTTAATTTTTACGAATTTACGTTTACCAACTTGAACGATCATGCCATCTTCAAGGGTAAGGTTTTCTTCTGTATATTTTTCACCGTTTACTTTGAAAGCACCAGCTTTAATAGAACGACGTGCTTCACCATTAGAAGCAGTCAAACCAGCATCTGTACAGAATTGTGGCACAAAGATTGGTTCTGTTGGCGCATCCATAGCGTACTCAGGAATATCTGTAGGTAATGCACGTTGTTGGAATACACGTTTGAATTCCTCTTCTGCTTCAAGAGCAGCCTCTTCACCATGGTACAAACGAACAATGGTACGAGCTAATTGCATTTTAGCGTCACGTGGATGTAATTCACCACTTTCAAGACGTTTATCCATGTCCTCTTGTTCTTCAATTGGCATATCTGTAACGAGCATGAAGTAGCGCATCATCAATTCATCAGGAATGGACATTGCTTTACCGTACATTTCTTTAGGTTCTTCGTCGATACCGATGTAGTTACCTAAAGATTTACTCATTTTTTGAACACCATCAAGGCCTTCAAGCAATGGCATTGTGATAACAACTTGAGGTTCTTGACCTTCTAATTCTTGTAAATGACGGCCCATTAACAAGTTGAACGTTTGGTCTGTACCACCAAATTCAACATCAGCATGTAATGCTACAGAATCTTGACCTTGCATCAATGGATACATAAACTCATGAACACCAATAGCACGACCTTCTTTAAAGCGTTTATTGAAATCATCACGTTCCATCATACGAGCTACAGTGTAAGAACTTGCCAAACGTAGAACATCAGCAAAATTCATGGATTCAAGCCATTCACTGTTGTCGCGAACGATAGTTTTTTCAGGATCCAACACTTTGAAGATTTGTGTTTTATAAGTTTCAGCATTTTTCAATACTTCTTCTTTTGTAAGTGGTGGACGAGTTGCGCTTTTACCAGTAGGATCACCAATACGTGCAGTGAAACCACCGATAACAATCACTACTTGATGACCAAATTCTTGGAACAAACGTAATTTACGAAGTGGTACAGTATGACCCAAATGAATATCTGGCGCTGTTGGGTCCAAACCTAGTTTTACAACTAAAGGTTTATTTTCCTTAATGGATTTTTCTATTTTCTTTACAAGATCTTGTTCATTAATTAAATCTGCTACGCCGTGTTTAATTTGGCGTACTTGTTCTTGAGCACTAACCATGATAATCCTCCTCGAAATACTATTGTTTTAGTATACCATTATCTAAAAACTTTCACAATTATATATATAGTATTGGTTTTAAGCCATTTATGATATAATATTTATAACTGCGTAATAGAATTTACGTTATATTTACTAACAAAAGAAAAAAGAGGTGACTCTATGAGTAATAACTCAAATGCGAGAAGCAGCCGCCGTTCTAACGGTAGCGGCTCTACACCGAAGAAAACAAGTCCGAAGCGTCTATTTTGGATTTGTGCCCTTCTCCTTATACTCATCGTAGCCGGAGGTGGCTGTGGTTTTATCAGTGCCACACTGTCTAACCTACCAGATGTATCCAATGTACGTCCTTCCGCATCGTCTCAAATTTACGATGTCCATGGTAATCTCATCACAACGGTTCATTCCACAGAGAATCGATTACCAGTACCTTTAAAAGATGTACCAAAGGATTTACAAAATGCTTTTGTTGCTACTGAGGACTCTCGCTTCTACTCCCATCACGGTATCGACCCAGTTGGTATCTTGCGTGCTGTATGGGTTAACCTAGTTCATAGTGGCGTTTCTGAAGGTGGTTCTACTATCACCCAACAGTTAGCACGTAATGCATTCTTATCCCAAGACAGAACATTTAAACGTAAAATTTCTGAAGCATTACTAGCACTAAAAATTGAACAACATTACACTAAAGATGAAATCCTAGAAATGTACATGAACCAAATTTACTTTGGTCAAGGTGCATACGGTGTACAATCTGCAGCTCATGTGTACTTTGGTAAGGATGCTAGCCAATTAACGCTTGCCCAAGCAGCGCTCATTGCTGGCTTACCACAAAGTCCTAACTACTACTCTCCATTCAATGATTTGGAAGCTAGTAAAAAACGTCAAGCCGTTGTATTAGGCCAAATGGTTAAATACGGATACATTACACAAGAGCAAGCCGATGAAGCGCGTCAAGCAGATTTAGGCTTAGTGGCAAAACAAGAACAAACGCATGAAAAATCTAATGCTTCTTACTTCATTAACTATGTTATTGCACAAGTTTCTGAAAAATATGGTGATGATGCAATCTATAAAGATGGTTTAAAAATTTATACTACTCTCGATATGGATGCACAAAATGCGGCTGTAGCAGCAATGCAAAACTTGCCTAACTACTACACAGATAGCAATGGTTTACATCAACCACAAGGTGCTATTGTAGCTATGAATCCTCATAATGGTTATATTATGGCTATGGTTGGTGGTCGTGGCGATGATGCATTTAACCGTGCTACACAAGCAGAACGTCAACCAGGTTCCGCTATGAAACCATTTGTATATTTAGCAGCTATTCAATCTGGTAAAACTCCTGGTTCTATCGTAGATGACAGCCCTGTTACATTTGGTAGCTGGAGCCCTAAAAACTATGAAAACGACTTCGTAGGTAATATTACATACCGCTACGCATTACAACATTCTCGTAACGTAGCTGCCGTAAAAGTTGCCGATGAAGTAGGCATGTCTAAGATTATTAAACTTGCTAAAGAAATGGGTATCACTACCCTTACAGATCAAGATAATAACTTGTCTACTGCACTTGGTGGTTTAACTCACGGTGTAACACCTCTTGAAATGGTTCAAGCTTATGGTGTACTCGCTAATGGTGGTATCAAGGTTCAACCTACGGCAATCGTTAAAATTGTAGACCGCAATGGTCAAGTTGTGGAAGAAAACTCCATTCAAGAAAAACGCGTTGTAGACGAAAAAGATGCAGCAATCATTACAAATATGCTAGAATCCGTTATAAATGGCGGTACTGGTGGTAATGCCGCAATCGGTCGTCCTGCAGCAGGCAAAACTGGTACAACAGATGATTCCAAGGATGCTTGGTTCGTTGGTTACACGCCTGATTTAGTAGCTGCCGTTTGGATTGGTGATGACTATGGCTCGGAAACATTACGAGGCATCACCGGTGGTGACACACCTGCTATTATGTGGGGCCAATTCATGGCAAATGCTCTTGCCAATACCCCTGCTTCTGACTTCTCCGTTCCTGCTAGCGCTCAATCAGCTGTTTCTGAAGGTTATTATAATCCTGTAAAAGCACAGCCTAAAAAAGAAGCTGCTAAGGACGAAAAAGCAGACAAAAAAGACGATAAAGACAAATCGAAAGATGAAGCTGTAAAAGATGACAGTGGCTCAAAAGATGATGCAACTGAACAGAAATCTAATTCATCGAAAAGTAAAAAGTCTAGTAAAAAAGATCGTTAATCTCATACGTTAAAGGAGTGGAACATGTGTTCCGCTCCTTTCTTTTACGTAAAAAAAGGTAGTAAGTTTGATATGTACCCATTTTCCTGGACACATATTATTTACTAGCCTAAACACATGGAT
>CABSJL010000036.1 GCA_902478055.1 uncultured Veillonella sp.
TACATCTTTTTTGTAATTTTCTTAGCTCGCTCAAGTCCATCTTTATAACCTTGAATAGTACCGATAACAAGAGTCCGCTCTCCGTTAGGGCCTTTAGCAAATCGAATATTTGCATGATACACACCCTTATCTTCGAGCAAGAGCATAACTGTTAATAAACCTTCTTTACGTTGACCTGGCTCATAATAGAGATGAGCAGACATATCGAGCTCATCGGAACTCCAAAGGGTAATACCCCGTTTTTTATCGAAATAATCAAACTCCGCTTCGTCTACATACATGAGCTGAATCGCTTTATCCGTAAACACCTCTTGTAATATGGTGAAATGCTGACGAAGAGCTTCCAAACGCCATTGTGGCGTAGAGTTTTTAATCAAAAACATACGACTCATCAATTCATAGAGACTAGGATGTTTTTCCAACAGCTTTGGATCTGGAGTATAAGATTTAAAGAAGTTTTCAAATTCCGTAACCGTTGAGTCATGAAGACAAGAGCGCATTGTATGTAAGAAGGTTCGTCTCGTTTCACGCCATGTGCGCTTGCCATATATAGTACGGCCTATGTGCCAATGTTTTCCAAAATTGCCTAACATAATGCTCCCTCTATTACAATTTACCCTTGGATTTTAGTAAATAGTAAAACTTTACGTATTTAGTCATCGTGTAAAAGTAGTGATTAACGGACAAAATAAAGCCCATCTTCCCATCAAGAATACCGCCTTGTAAGAAGTACACCTTGATGAAAGCCCAGGTAGGACGCAGAATTATATCCTTGATAAAAGAACAGCTTTTACCATTATCACGATATTTTTCCGCAGATAATGTGGTATAATTGTTGAATTTATTGAAATATTGATGCCAATTATCGTAGGTGTAATGGTACATGGGATGTCGTAATTTTTCTGTTGGATACGGCGTAATTATGGCCGGATGCACGTAGCCTTCTACATAGCTGCCTTCTTTCGGCATGAGGCGAAGCACATAGTCTGGACGTAATACACCATGAGTAGCATGATTATAATGGAATTTATTACGCCGTTGAATCCAATATGCTTTATTAGGTTCATTTACAACAATCTCTTGAATTTCTTTTGCTAGAGGCTCAGAAATGCGCTCATCCGCATCGAGGAATAAGATCCAGTCGGACTTAGCCTGTTCAATACCAAAGGTTTGTTGTGCACCCCAATCGCCATTCATGGCGTGTTGCACAACACGAGCACCCATTTCTTTGGCAATTTTTACGGTATCATCGGTGCTGAAATCATCGATAACTAAAACTTCATCGGCAAACTGCACTGACTCAATGCAGTCATGAATATTGTGTTCTTCATTTCTCGCTAAGATTATTACAGATACAGTTGCCATAGATTTACCTTTCATTTACGAACGTACTTGTTTTGCTAAATACGATAAACGAGCCCCTATTTTATGAATCCAATCGGCACGACCGAAGGACCATAAAAAGAGCTTATATTTAGAATTTAATAGCTTGTAGGATGCATCATTACGATAAGTTTCAATCATTTTTTTACATTTATCGTAATACACCTGATTACCCGTTGGTTTTGCATAATAAGCCGTTAAACAGGATAATACGGCTTTCATCAATAAACTATTGCAATCATCAATATATGATAATTGATGATCTATAGCGTATTGCAAGCGTTCCTCGTAACCGAGCACAAAATCCCATCGAGATTTAGCATCAAAAGAGGTTTGAGTTATGGAATTTGGATTGAGTCGATAGTAATAGTAACAACGATTGATATGACCCACCCGATTAGCATTGGCCACATAGAGATAGGATGTAGCAGTATCCTCAAATTTTCGACCTACAGGAAACCGCACATCGCCAATAGCACTGCGTTTATATAACTTACTCCAAGCAGCCACAAAACAATCATGCATGGCTAATCGCAAGGCATCCTCTTTACTATAAATTTCTAATTGTCCATCATTACAACCTTCAATAATATCGCCACTTTTATCTCTGAAAGCAGTAAACTCGATAATATCAAGATCATATTCTTTTAGAAGCTGCAACATATCTTCAAAGAGGGTAAGCCCAATGTAATCATCGGAGTCTACAAAGGAAATATAGTCACCATTAGCCGCTTCTATCCCCGTATTGCGAGCTGCACTGAGACCGCCATTTTCTTGATGGATGACCTTGATGCGTTCATCATAGGCTGCATATTGATCGCAAATGTCACCACTCATATCTTTAGAACCATCATCTACTAAGATGATTTCTAAATTCATATAGGTTTGGTTTTGAATAGATTCAATACATTCTGCAACATAAGATTCCACATTATAGACGGGTACAATGACCGAAATTAACTCCATTCCATGCTCCTCTTACAACATGTACTAGCCAAACTAGTTTTACAAACTCTCAAACTTATATAGTTCGTTTTAGCTACATATCATTAGCTAAAATGTTCCTCACTTAATGTTATTTCCATGTTTAATACGCCATGCCGCAAGTTCACGCATATTTTTAATCATATCCCCATAGGATTGAGGCATGCTCGCACTTTGTTCTAAGACTTTTCCATTTTTATCTAGATATAGTCTATGATTAAATACAAATTTCTCTTGTGTAAATAAGCTTGGTACCATCGCTTCATAGGTTTGACCAGGTCGTCCTATTAATTCAGCCAAGGTTGGAATGATTTGAATGCTCATGCCGAACGCATTAGGCGCAAGCCAATCTTTATGAATGCCGCGACCATAAAAAATAATAGGAATAGTAGATGCCACATTAGGACCTACTTCACGTGCAAAGTTAAAGCGTTCGCTATGGTCACCTGTAATGACGAAGAGTGCAGACGGATCTGCTGTTTCTTCGCGAGCAATAAAATTGCCCATTACGTGGTCTGCATACCAAATATGGCCCATTTCGTTCAATTGCTTATCATTTTCTTCGATAGAATCTGGCAAATGACCTTTTACCTTATTCACATCGTAGCCTTCCTTAGCCACATTGATGCTATACGGCGGATGATTAGAAGTGGTCATAATCACATTGAGGATTTTTTCCCCTCTATGCTGATCCATGTAGGCAGAAATAGCTTTAAACAAATCTTTATCGCCTACACCCCAAGCGTTGCCGTCTTCGCTTGGCATTTCTGAAGCATCGTGGAATTCATCGAAGCCTTGAGATAAAGCAAAGTTCTTAACGTTTTGCCAAGTACTAAAGCCACCATACCAAAATACAGTCTTGTAGCCTAGCTTTTTCATAACAGGACCAATGCCTAAACCATAAGGCTCTTTGAAACTTTCACCTTCATAGTTAGGATATAACCCTGTGTCAGGCATCCCCGTCAACAAACCATTGATGGCCGGCATCGTGCCTGTACCTTGGGCGAGGGCTAGCTGTGTGCTCATCGCTTGAGGGCTGGCAGCGTATTTACGACCTTGTTCAACGAGGTACGCACCAGGCTCGTTATATTCAGCGAGAAACGGCCACAAGCCATAGGATTCTCCAAGAACGAGGTTTATGGACTGCGGTTGATCCGCTAATCGTTGTGTCGTAATGGTTCTCGTAAAAGAGCCGTCAAAATTTGTACCGTTAAACTTACCACCAACGGCAGTGATTTTTTCGTTTAGTTCTTGAGGCGTTAAGTTAATAACCTCAAGCTCAGCCGTCCGTTTAGCAATGCTTTTAACACGATAGAGAGCCTGCACATCGTCGAGGATATTTTCATTCAACAGATTGGAGCTGAGGCGAGCCGCACTTTCCCAGTTGATGGAGTTCGTATAGCTGAAAGCACCGCCAAATCTAAAGAATAGACCTAGTACACCAATAGCGACAGTCAATCCAATGCCCGTCATCCATTGTGTTTTCTTCGTTTTAGGATACCAAGTAGTACAAAGTCGTTGATGATCTGCAGAATCACTATTTCTTAGATTATCCGCATCATCACCATTCCTTAGGTCAACAGCGTAGTCACTATATTTCTTCGTGTTCCACGCTAAAAAACGAACTAGGAACCAGCAAAGAGCTGCACTCAATACAACGGCCCCAATGATGTACATGAGGGCATTATATTCATTGATAGCGGTATTTACAATGGCACCGATATCATCGTTTTTACCATTGATAAGCATTGCGTTGTAGGAAGAGTTGAAAATTTTATAGAATGGAATGCGTCCCAAAAATAGGAAAGTCAACAATATAGTCGCAATGGAGTAGATAACCTGTTTAATGCGCAAGGACGGCCATTTTGGCACAAAGGTATGTACCAACGTCCCCACTAAAAATCCCAATAAACACAAAGAACCGACGGTCTTGAGACTCAATCTAAAGCCTAGCCATAAGGACGTGAGGATATTCTCCATCGTCACGGAAGCCAGTTGTGATTGAAATACTGCAAGAAACACGATTCTAAATGCAGTCAACAAAGCAGAGAAAAAGATAAATACCTTAATCTCTGTCTTTATGCCTTCAAATAATCGTTGCCATCGGTTCATCATTAACCCCTAACTGTTCGTTCATATAACGTAACTACTCTATACTACCTAACTGTAATTATGTTGGATATTTCTTACATTTAGGTCCCTTACATCGCTTGCATTTACCGCATCCGCGGTCGATAGTTCCAGCACTGGCCGATTTCTTCGCACTAGTACTCTCCTTGGACCTCTGTTCAGAGGACTTACTATTCCGTACAGAAACTATCGTTTTTGCTTTTTTTCGGATCTATCCTTTTCGGATTTTTTATCCTTTTTCTTATCTTTCTTCTTATCTTTTTTCTTGAAAGTATCCGCCAAAAATACTGTTTTTAACTTATCATTTAAGACTTTAAGCTTCTTTTCAGCCTTGTCTTTCTTTTTCTTTAACTTATCTTCGGATTTAGAATGTTTGTCTTCCTTAGACTTTTTATGTTTTTTGTCCTTTTTATCCTTTTTATCCTCTTTGGATTTCTTGTCACCCTTAGATTTCTTATCGTCTTTTAATTTTTTTAAATCCTTAGATTTTTTAGATGTATCGTCAGTTCCATTGATACGCGCCCATTCATCATCAACGCGTTTCAATTGCTTTTTAAGAAGCTTTTCCATCTTCTTATTGGCTTTATCTGAATCTAAGCCAGACTTACCAAATAATAAAGCATTTACTGCTGTATAGGGATCGATGGAGGACATATCATTTTGTTCTTCATCAACATCATCATCTAAAGATTTTTGTTTATTTTCTTCATCTAAGTGATGGACTTCTAAGCTTTCCACGCCATCTAGTGGATTTACATCCATATGCTCTACAATGTCTTCATCAAGGTCCGATATCTCATGTTGGGAGCTTTCACCAGATCCTGTAAAAAGACCGCCCATAGAATGCAATTCGTTCAATTTAATATGGTTCATGCCCACTGTAGAATCATGCTGCACAGGAATATCCGATAATTGGACCTGTTCCATAGCGTACACATCATTATTATGACTAGCACCCTTGCCAAGATAAGATCCATCAGAAATGATGATATTCTCTTTATCGTCGCCTAACACATTGCCAAACAAATCCTCCTCAAGAGAATCATAGGTATGCAACATGGACATCCGTTTTTGAACCTCTTCAATTTGATTCCACAAATCAACGAGAGAGGATGTATAGTATATGCGTTCCTTAACCTCTAAATAAGCTTGGTAAACGATAGCCAATTCAGACTCATTGAGTCCCTCTTCGGCACCGATTTCTTCTATCATTTGTTGGATCTGTTGATCTCGATCATAACGTTTAATTAAGGCCTTGCGAATACGTTCAATCAATGCTGTATCGATGATTTCCACGGGTACCTCCAGTCTTCAATACACTCAGCCCTATCCACTAACTTAGTGCATACGAATCAATGTATAGAACCATAAAAAATAATTTGATTTTATAATCTCTAATATATTATTATAGCAGAATTTATCTGCTTTTTCCTTAATAATATGTGTAAAAGTTCCTTAAAAATAGAATAAAACCTCAATTTAAATACGTCCCTAATAGTATGCATTTCATACTACTAAAACACTATTCAAACCAAGGTTATTTAATTAACTGTTACATTAAAATATATCTAATTGTTACATAAAAGTCTTACATTACTGCACTAAAACAAGTTAACTGAATAGACGAGAATTCGCTCCTTTGCATCGCTAGCCTCAAAGAGGTCACTACAATCAATAGCTTCCTCTTGTTCCAAGCGAACATGGTTATTTAAAAAGTTCTCCACCTCTTCATTAACATAGTAGAAAAATAACTTAATCTCCCGAGGATTATGATATAGCGAATCAAAAATATTTCCTAATACCCGCTTAATCGTATGGAGTGCAAAGGGATTAAAGAAAAAGCATCGATCAGCCTGATCTGGCAATTCATACAGCGCTGCATCACCTAGTACAAAGCTTACACGATTGCGAGTTGCCGGGCTTTCACCATTAATTAAAGCCTTTTCATAGAGCCGTTCATCGTATTCGATGCCTATAGAATGGCAGCCCGTTTGGTAAGCCATGAAAATACTCACTCGGCCCTTGCCACTACCATAATCGATGAGCGTATTTTTCTTGCGAATATGACCGCTATTTGCCAAGCGCTCCAGCACGCAATAATCTGTCGGCTCGTACGGATGATGCTCCGTATCGGAACGACTATCATCGCGGCCAGAGGTTTTAATTTGTAATACACTTTCCCACTCTTGCTCTGTTGCCATCTATATAATCCTATTATGAGGCCTAAATTATATGACCTAATACTGATACTAATCTTAATTTCTATACATACTATACCTTTATTAGGGTATTAGTTACTAGAGCTGTAATAATACTAGTATATAACATAAGCACCCACATTGGGTGCTTTTATTATATGAAACACTTATTAATGCCGATATGGTATACTAGGAGTAATATTTCTATTATTCTCATGTGCAGAATTATATATCATTAAAAAGGAGTATCTACTTACATGGACAGTGATCTGACCTTAGATTTTATCATTATCATCGTATTAATCATCGCAAATGGTTTATTCTCCATGACGGAGTTAGCCATTGTAAATGCGAAAAAACGTAAACTTGAAGAGTTAGCAGAATCAGGCAATGAACGCGCGAAAACAGCTTTTGAATTATCGGAGAACCCAAATGAAATGTTCTCTACCATTCAAATCGGCATCACCCTCGTAGGTATTTTAACTGGTTTGTATTCTGGTGCCACCTTCTCTAGTCCATTAGAAGAAATTTTAGTATCAAATATTCCAAGCATCGAACCCTACGCAGCCTCTGTGAGCTCCTTCATTATCGTTGCTATCATTACCTATTTATCCCTCGTTATCGGCGAACTTGTGCCTAAACGCTTGGCCTTAAATAGCCCTGAAAGCATTGCCGTTGTAGTAGCAAAACCAATTTACTGGCTATCTGTAGCGTTAAAACCAATCGTTAGCTTCCTCGGCGTTTCCACAGAATTCCTCTTAAAAATGCTAGGCGTTACCGTAAAAGAAGAAGCCCCTGTTACAGAGTCTGAAATCAACAAGATGCTCACCGAAGGCGTTGCCATGGGTGCTTACGAAGAGGAAGAACCTATCCTCGTAGAAAATATCTTCCATCTTGCAGATATGAACGCAGGTGATATAATGACTCCTCGTACACAGCTCAAATGGATTGATCTTAATGGCACGGAAGACGAGATCATGGAGGTCCTCAAGAATGCCAACCATTACCGCATTCCTGTAGGTACCGATTCCTTGGATGAATTAAAGGGTCTCGTTACCGTATCCGATGTATTAGTTCAAATTATGCAACGTCCTAGTGAAAGTTCCATTCACGATATCATCAAAGCTTGTTTGAAAGAACCTGTTCTCGTTCCTGAATCCATTTCACTCATGAAATTATTGAACGTTCTACGTACAGAAGGCGTTCATGAAGCAATTATCCTCGACGAATATGGTGGTTTTACTGGCCTTGTCACCTTGCATGACATCATGGAAGAAATCGTAGGCCTTATGCCTTCCGGTGAGGAAGAAATCAAGGAAGAAGAAAACAAGATCATCGAACGCGATGGTGCATGGCTCGTAGATGGCCTTCTCAACGTAGATGAATTTAAAGAATTCTTTCACATCGATCAAGAATTACCAGGTGAAGAAGACGATTTGTACAAAACTATGGGCGGTCTCTTAAACGTCCTCTTCGGTCGCATTCCAAAAGAATTAGACAAGGCAAAATGGAACGGCTATACCTTTGAAGTCATCGATATGGATCATACTCGTATCGATAAAATCCTTGTAACCTATGAAGAACCTATTGTAGAACAAGAAGAAGAAAAATAAAGTTCAAATTATATAGACAAAATCTAAAGAAGTGAGTTCTCTTACTATGAACTATACCCCAAAAATTGTACATATTTTTGGATACAGCTCAATCAATAGAGGACTCACTTTTTTGCTACATTTTTGTATTCATAAAATGAGTAATACATATACTAGCAAATACTAGCAAAATATAGATTACTTTTAAAAATTATCGTTAAAATATATCATCAATTATATAAATTAATTATATAATTCTTTTATTTTCTGCATAAAGGCTAGAACTTTCAATATAAATATAGTATTATTAAATTGTATAAAATATATAATTAGTTTTTTCTATAAAATATATAATTAGAAATTAGAGTTTTCTAATATACATATAGAGTCCTATGATTACTACCTATATGTAGTTCTGTGTCATAGGGCTTATATGCGGTAGTCAAAGGAGAGATTCTATGAATCAACGAATCATAGCAACCATAGGAGCCCTATTAATAGGGACCGCCATCATAAGTGGTTGTGGATCAGAAAAGCCCCCTGAAGATACAAGTCTCAAGGTGCGTACCATCACTATAGGTGAAGAGTCTGGAACTACTGATGCTGGCTATGCAGGCACCATTCATAATAAAACAGAAACAAACTTAGCCTTTCAAATTGGAGGGCGTGTCATCAACAAATTTGTAAATGTTGGCGATGTAGTGCAAGCAGGCCAAGTCATTGCTCAAGTCAATGGTTCAGATACATCAGCTCAGGTGCAAAATGCTGAAGGTGCTGTAAAAGCTGCTCAATCGGCCTACGAATTGGCAGAAACCAATGCTAAACGATACCGCGAGCTCTATGCACAACAAGCAATTAGTAAATTGCAATTAGACCAAGCTGAAAACCAATTGAATGCCACATCTGCTCAATTACAACAAGCACAAGCAAGCCTTAATTTGAGCAGCAATCAAAATAGCTATACTAATTTAACGGCTCCTGATACAGGTATTATTACAGCTTTCAATATTGAAGCAGGACAAGTCGTAGCAGCCGGTCAAAGCGTTGGCACCTTAGCGGCTGGTCACGACCCAGAAGCAGTCATTGCCCTTCCTGAACAAGAGTTGAGTAAAATTCATGTAGGAAGCCCTGCTACTATTACCTTCTGGGCCTTACCAGATGTAACAGTACAAGGCGTAGTGCGTGAAATTTCACCAGTTCCTGACCCTGTAGCGAGAACGTATACCGTAAAAATTA
>CABSJL010000037.1 GCA_902478055.1 uncultured Veillonella sp.
CATTAAGGCCAGTAGATGTACCATGAGCATTGATGTAGTTAACGTCTTTAGGATCAATACCTGCATCTTTAATTGCTAATTCCATACATTTACGAGCTTGAACACCACCTGGAGCTGGTGCAGTGATATGGTAAGCATCACCATTGCTACCATAGCCCACAACTTCAGCATAGATATGCGCACCGCGTGCTTTTGCGTGTTCTAATTCTTCAAGAACTACGATACCAGCACCTTCACCCATTACGAAACCATCACGGTCACGGTCAAATGGACGGGACGCCTTTGTTGGCTCATCATTGCGTGTAGACATAGCTTTCATAGCCGCAAAACCAGCTACAGCAGCCGGAGATACCGCAGCCTCAGTACCACCAGCAAACATCACATCAGCATCTCCACGTTGGATGATACGGAATGCATCGCCAATCGCATTTGTACCAGAAGTACAAGCAGTTACGTCTGTAATAACTGGACCTTTAAGACCAAGGCGAATAGATACGCGTGCAGATGTCATATTTGCAATCATCATAGGTACTGCAAATGGACTTACACGGCCAGGACCTTTTTCGAATAATGTTTCATACACCTCATGGATAGAGTCAATGCCGCCTATACCTGTACCAACTACAGTACCACAGCGATCTAAATCTGCTTTATCTAAATCAAGATCAGCATCTTCACAAGCAAGAACAGCTGCACCGATAGCAAATTCTACAGAACGGTCCATACGACGAGCTTCTTTCTTGTCTACCCCATAGTTTGTAATATCAAAGTCTTTTACTTCACCCGCAATGCGTGTTGCATAGTCAGATGCGTCAAAGCGTGTAATCGGCCCAATACCAGATTGACCTGCCAATAACGCATTGTAGAAGTTCTCTTTACCGATACCTACAGGAGTCACTGCCCCTAAGCCAGTAATTACTACACGTTTTTCCAATTATTCCACCTCTTATAGCTATACAGCCCTTTTAAATTAATCAATCTCTGCTACTTGCTGTTTTAGTTGAGCAAAGATATCTTTAACTGGCATAATCTTGTCGACTTTTCTCATATTATTGCCAGAGAACACCAAACCTGTTTCCACATCACCTTGTTGTGCACGAGAAAGAGCACGGATGATACAGAATTTATGGGAACAATGTTTCAAACAGTTATCACACACCGTTGGAGGTGCTACAGTACCGTCTAATACAGATTCAGCAAATTTATTTTTAATTGCTTGTCCAGGCAAACCTACAGGACTTTGAATTAATACAATGTCCTCAGGATTAGTAGCCCGTACATACATTTTTTTCAATTCGTCAGATGCATTACATTCATCAGAAGCAGCAAAACGGCTACCCATTTGAACGCCACTAGCACCTAATTTCAACATTTCTACGATGTCACGACCATCAAGAACACCACCAGCACCAATAACTGGAATGTTTTTAACAGCAGCTACAACCTCTGGAACGATTTCTCGAGCGGAACGATCCGTCCCCAAGTGGCCACCAGCTTCGCAGCCTTCTACGATTACTGCTGCTGCACCTAAACCTTCAGAAATGCGAGCTAATTTTGCGGACGAAACAATTGGTACAATAGGAGTACCAGACTCTTTGCCCATTGCGAACATATCTCTTGAAAAACCAGCACCTGCTACTACAAGATCAATGCCTTCTTCGATGGCAGTCTTTACTAAGCCAGCAAATTGAGTTGCTGCTACCATCGCATTTATACCAATAATACCCGTAGGTGATAATTTTCTAGCTAATTGTATTTCGTATCGTAATTCATCAAATGGCAAACCGGATGCTGCAATAAGGCCGATACCACCTTCATTTGCAACGGCTGCTGCCAAGCGAGCTGTAGACAATCTAATCGCCATACCACCTTGAATAATAGGTACTTTGGCCACTAGATTCCCAATGCGAAGTTCAGGGAGCTTCACTATCAAATCCTCCTGTAAATAAAACCGGTTGGGAGGCCACTCGGCCTCCCGTGCGGCTGAATTGTCAGCTTTACAGCTTATTTAGCAGAATCAATATATTCTACTGTATCCTTAACGGTTTTGATTTTTTCTGCAACATCGTCAGGGATTTCAACATTGAATTCTTCTTCGAATGCCATGATCAATTCAACGATATCTAAGGAGTCAGCGCCTAAGTCGTCGATGAATGTAGAATCAATGGTAACTTCAGCTTCATCAACGCCTAATTGTTCCACAACGATTGCTTTTACTTTATCGAAAGTGTTCATTGGTGGTTCACCTCCTTTCAAAGTGTATTTATATATAGTCTAATTTTGAAACTACATCACCATACCGCCATCTACATTGATGACTTGGCCTGTAATATAGTTAGCAAAATCGCTAGCAAGGAATGTTGCTACTGTTGCTACTTCTTCAGCATCAGCCATACGGCCCAATGGAATTTCAGCAACCATAGCTTCTTTAACTTTTTCTGGTAATACATCAGTCATATCAGTATTGATAAAGCCTGGTGCAATAGCATTAACAGTAATGCCACGGCTTGCTAATTCTTTAGCACAGGATTTAGTGAAACCAATTACACCAGCTTTAGATGCTGCGTAGTTAGTTTGACCCGCATTACCCATAACGCCTACAACAGATGTCATGTTAATAATATGACCAGAACGTTGTTTCATCATGATTTTAGATACTGCTTTAGTTACTAAATATACACCTTTAAGGTTGATATCAATAACAGCATCAAAATCTTCATCTTTCATACGCATCAACAAACCGTCGCGCGTAATACCCGCATTATTTACGAGAATGTCAATGTGACCAAACTCTTTATGAGCTTCTTCTACCATAGAAGCAACTTCATCAGCATTGGCTACATTGGCTTTAATTTTAATGGCTTTACGGCCTAAAGCTTGTACAGCTTCAACAGTTTCTTGAGCTGCACCTTCGCTACCGCTATAGTTAACTACAACATCAGCACCAGATTGTGCTAAATTGATAGCTACAGCGCGACCAATGCCACGGGATGCGCCAGTTACAATGGCTACTTTACCCTCTAAATGCATTTTATCGAACCCCTTTCAAAAATTCAAGCGTTTTCTCTAAGGATGCAATGTCTTCAACATTGGCTAATTCCATATCTTTATTGATCTTTTTAGTAAAGCCAGTAAGTACTTTACCAGGACCAACTTCAACGAAACGAGTTACACCAAAGTTAACCATTTCAGCTACGCAGTCTTCCCACAATACAGGATTAGCAGCTTGTGTAACTAAGGACTCTTTAATATCGTTTGCATTAGTCAAAATTTTACCTGTAACATTTGCTACTACAGGGATTTGAGCATCGCTCACTTGGATTTTATCCAACTCTTCTTTTAAACGAAGAGCTGCAGGTTCCATCAAACGGCTGTGGAATGGAGCACTTACAGGAAGCATAACAGCACGTTTTGCGCCTGCTTCTTTCATCTTTTCTGCAGCCGCTTCCACCGCTGCTGTTTCACCAGCAATAACGATTTGACCTGGGCAGTTAAAGTTAACCGCTTGTACAGAGCCAACAGATGCATTAACTTCATCACAAATTGCTACAACTTGTTCACGAGGCAATGCCAAAATTGCTGCCATAGCGCCTTTGCCCAATGGCACCGCTTCTTGCATATATTCACCGCGTTTATGAACAACATATACAGCATCTTTAAAGTTCAATACGCCTGCTGCTACAAGAGCACTGTATTCACCAAGGCTATGGCCACCTACGATATCAGGTGTAAAACCTTGTTCTTTAAGAACTTCATAGCAAGCTACGGATGCAGTTAAAATAGCTGGTTGTGTATTAGCAGTTTTAACAAGTTCAGTATCAGGACCTTCAAAGCACAATTTGGAAATAGAATAACCAAGTGCTTCGTCAGCTTCTTCAAAACGTTGTTTCACAATAGGATACGCATTGTACAAATCTTGTAGCATGCCTACTTTTTGGGAACCTTGACCAGGAAAAACAAATGCCGTTTTCATAAGGGCCTCCTTATTTACCAAGACCTTGAAGATTTTTAATTACAGTTTCAGTTTCAGCCATAATATCTTTGATAATAGTTGCACATGGTTTAACATCTGTTAACATACCAGAGATTTGGCCGATCATTACGGAACCTTCTTTTACATCACCATCAATAGCAGCTTTACGAAGTGTACCTGCACCCAAGTTTTCTAACTCTTCTTTAGAACCACCGCTAAATTCAAGGGATTTATATTTATGTGCCAATGCATTATCAATGATACGTACAGGATGACCTGTTGTTAAACCAGTCATAACTGTAGCGCGATCTTTTGCTTTCAATACTGCATTTTTATAGTTTTCATGAGCAATACATTCTTCAGATAATACAAAGCGCGTACCCATTTGTACTGCTTGAGCACCCAATGCAAATGCTGCCGCCATACCACGACCATCAGCAATACCACCAGCTGCAATAACTGGTACATCTACAGCGTCTACCACTTGAGGAATCAATGCCATAGTTGTAATATCGCCTACGTGACCACCGGATTCTGTACCTTCAGCAATAATTGCATCAATGCCGCCACGCAACAAGCGTTTTGCAAGTAATACGGAAGCAACTACTGGAATTACCTTTGTACCGATTTCTTTTAAAGCTGGAATGTACACGCCAGGATTACCAGCACCTGTTGTAATAACAGGAACGCGTTCTTCCACAACTACTTCCATAACTTCTTTTACAAATGGAGACATGAGCATGATGTTACAACCAAATGGCTTGCTTGTACGTTCTTTCAATTTGTGAATTTCATTACGGAAAATATCAGGAGGCATATGACCAGCCCCAATGATACCAAGGCCACCAGCTTCGGAAACAGCTGCCGCTAATTCTGCAGTACCGAGCCAAGCCATACCACCTTGTAAGATCGGGTACTCAATCTGCAATAAATCACAAATGTCAGTCTTAATCATCTTGATGTGTCCTCCTTAATACCATTTCAAGACAAGGCTAGCCCAAGTTAGGCCTGCACCAAATCCTGCAAACGCAACGTTATCACCGCGTTTGAAACGTCCTTCACGATTAGCTTCGTCCAAAGCTATCGCTACAGACGCGGCAGATGTATTACCATACTTATGTAAATTAACAAATACTTTTTCCATCGGCATATGTAAGCGTTTTGCAGCCGAATCAATAATGCGAATATTTGCTTGATGTGGAATGAAGAAATCTAACTCATTAAGTTCCATTCCAGCACGTTCTAAAGATCTTAGAACCGTACGCCCCATCGTTTTAACAGCAAATTTATATACTTCAGGACCATCCATATGAATGAATGTTAAACCTTCTTCAACGCGTTGGTCATTGGCAACTACAGCTGTACCACCTGCAGGAATACAAAGAGATGGACCACCAGTACCATCAGCACCCATATCAATACCTTTAATGCCATAACCTTCAGGAACTTCAGATACAACTGCAGCACCTGCACCATCACCAAAGAGGATACATGTGCCACGATCATTCCAATTCACTCGACGAGAAAGAATTTCTGCCCCTACAACGAGTACCTTTTTATATAAGCCAGAGCTAATATAGCTAGCTGCAGTAATCAATCCATAAACAAAGCCGGAACATGCAGCTTGCAAATCATAAGCCGCTGCATTTTTAGCTCCTAAATTCGCTTGTAATACACAAGCTGCTGAAGGAATAATCATATCCGGTGTTAAGGTAGCAAAAATAATCATATCAATGTCTTCTGCGGTAACCTTAGCCATTTGCATAGCTTTCTTGGCAGCCTCAGTTGCCATATAGGATGTATTCATACCTTCCGGTGCAATGCGTCGTTCTTCGATACCAGTACGTTCTCTAATCCATTGGTCATTGGTATCAACCATTTTTTCAAGATCAAAGTTTGTTACTACATTGTCAGGAAGGAAGCTCCCAGTACCAATGATTCCTACCGGTTTACTCATCATAGTCATACTTCAAGGCTCCTTCAATATCCATTGTTTCTCTTATGTGTTGAATAATCTTACGCTCTACTAAATCTCCAGCAATTTCAATAGCAGTCTTTATCTCTTTTGATTTAGAGCTACCATGGGCAATCATAAAGACCCCATTAACCCCTAAGAGTGGAGCACCACCATTTTCTGTGTGATCTAAGCGTTTAGCCATCTTCTTCAAAGCTGGCTTTACGAGCATAGCACCAATCTTAGCAAAGATACTCCCTGCCATGATGCTATCCTTTACTAATTGTGCAAGACCTGTTACTAGACCTTCCGCAAATTTAAGTACCACATTACCTACAAAGCCATCGCATACAACAACATCTACGGCCCCTTTAGGAATATCACGGCCTTCAATATTACCTTTAAAATTGATGGTTTTCATACGTTCCAAAATTGGATATGTGGCTAGAACGACATCGTTCCCTTTTGTGGCTTCTTCGCCAATATTTAACAATCCTACTGTAGGATTCTCTTTACCTAATAAAAGTTTTGCATATTCAGAGCCCATCAAAGCACCTTGTACAAGATGTTTTGGTTTACTATTGGAGTTAGCACCTGAGTCTAACATAACAGTAATACCACTCACTGTTGGCATCGGAGTAGCAATAACTGGGCGATCGACCCCTTTAATGCGACCGAGTCCAAACAATGCAGCTGCTACAGCAGCACCTGTGCTACCAGGAGCAATTACGGCATCGCAAATATTATCACGAACTAAAGATGTTGCTACCACAACAGATGCGTCCTTTTTCTTACGCAATGCTTGTCCTGGATGCTCATCCATACCGATGACTTGACTGGCATGATGTACAGAAATGCGTGGATTCTTAGCTTCATTATTAGCTTCTAATATATTAAAAATTTGCTGCTCATCGCCGACGAGCACCACTTCAATGTGTTCATTTGCTCGTACGGCTTCAATGGATCCTAGTACAGTCTCCAATGGAGCAAAGTCGCCACCCATGGCGTCTATTGCAATTTTCATAATCTACACCCTATTCTCTACGGATTCCATAATAAATTTTGCGCGAAATACTTCTTTTATTTTATCTCTTATAATGACCCAAATAAAGAACTTATTACCACGGCGACGCACAATTTCTGCTTTTGCCACCAAATTAGTACCAGCTCCTACTGGGTTTTTATATTTTATATTTCCAACCTCCGCAGAACAAACAGTAGTCCCCATGACTACCTTTGCGAGGGAATTCGCTTGAGCATATAAATACTGTGGCTCTACATATCCAAATCGATCTTCCATGTCTGCAGTAGTACGCAACATTGATAATGCTTGTTGCCCTTCCGTGACATCAATCAATTCACCAACCACTTCGTACGGTACATGTTCTACCGTTTCTTGTGATTGACCTGTAGCCATGACGCGTATGCGTTCACGCAATTCAGGAATCCCCAACTCTAGTCGATCAAGACGAATAGTTGGCACACTTACATTAAAGTGTGTTGCCAATTCTTCATCAGTAAGAAATGGCGTAATATTCAGTTTTTCTTGTAACTGCTTTTGGCGCTCTTGCTTCTTTAACCGACTCATGGGACCACCTTTTATGACCTAGTATTAATATTACATCCTAAGTATATACAATAATTCCCCTATTGGCAAGGCTTTTCATACATATAGTAACAGATTTTCCTCATATATACTAAATATAGATATTATTTTATATTTAAGTATCGTTTTGTTTATAAAAGTATAAAAAAATGCCACTATTCTACAGCTTTATATTACTATAAAATAGCGGCACTGACTAATGCATATGAAGTATATTAAGTTATATATATTACTAAAAGTATACAAAAGCATACAAAAAAGACGCCTACTACTACAGTAGGCGTCTTTTTTCCGCTCACATATTAAGCATTAGCTACTACTTGCTCACCTTTATAGTGACCACATGTAGGGCAAACACGATGAGGCATCTTAGGTTCGTGGCATTGTGGACATGCTACATAACCAGGAGCTTCTAATTTCCAATTAGCACGACGGCGATCGCGACGGCATTTAGACAATCTACGCTTAGGTACTGCCATTATCTGCACCTCCTTAGTACAATCATTAGGACAATCTATCATCTTTCTCATCAAGCAAAGCACGTAACTCTGCAAATCGAGGATCCACCACAAAGGATTCACAAGAACAAGGTGAAACATTCAAATTTGCTCCGCAATGAACGCACAATCCTTTGCAATCATCCTGACATAACACTTGAGAGGGCTCATTGATGATTAATGTATCCCTAATTAGTTCGGTTAAGTCAATTTCCTCTCCATCGAAAGGAATCACATCTTCAGCAGCGTCTCTAGAATCACTAAAGATTTCCTCAAAGGAATCCTTACGATCATGCTCTGTTGTAGTTAAACAACGAGAACACTCGTAATCACCTTTAGACTCTATCGAACCTTGAACGATGTAATTTTGACCATCAAACCAAAACTCACCATTAATGGTTATATCATGACGGCTCCAAGGAAAAGCAGTTACGTCACCAAGCTCAGAGGTTGGTATCGTATAGCTATAAGGAAATTTCTTTCCTATATGTTCTTTTGCTTGCTCTACTTGCAGTTTCATAATCTTACCTCGACTCATAATATTATAAACATGACATAGTGCTTTGTCAAATAAAAAAGACTATCTTAAGCGGACTCAAGATAGTCTTTTTGGTAAGTCAATTACATTTTTTCGAATTGGTCTTTACCAACACCGCAAATTGGGCAAACATAATCAGCTGGTTGATCTTCGAATTTTACGCCTTCAACAGCTTCGTCATAAACCCAACCACATACTACGCATACATATTTTTCCATGTGTATTTCCTCCTTCACTTGAAAATTATTGTTTAATGTTTATCTTTTATAATTCAGATACTCTATCTGTAATGTAGTATATCAAAGATATCGAAACTTTTCAATACTCATTTTCTTAATTTCTCATTTTTCTAATATTTAAAAAGCATATATAATATGCGGATTTGTGCTACATTATAATTTGAAATGTATTATCATTTAGACCGATTATGACCTAAATTTACCTCAATCCCTTTCCCTATTGCTACTTATCTGTCAATATATCTATTAATATAAATAATGGCCATTATTATACCGATAGTTTTTAAAGTATTAACTAAAATCAGCCCTAAGGTGTACATAATTTATATATTATACTATTATATATAGAAGAGAATATTGTTATATTATATATTCTAAAAGAACTTAATTAATAACTTATTATATAAGTATGTACTTATGAACACTTACTTCTCTATGCGATATAATCATAATAAGAACTTCACGATCTTAATATGAAATATCGGTCAGAGAAATCGTCATTTATATTGTTATCATAGGAGGATTTATGAGAACAGCTTTAACAGAACTTTTACAAAT
>CABSJL010000038.1 GCA_902478055.1 uncultured Veillonella sp.
AAATTATCTTTCAATGATTGGGATTAAAGTACCAACACGTTTTGTCCTATAACCCCTTTTTCTTTTAGCTAGTCTTCGACTAGCTAAACCCTGCTAGAGCCGCCTCCAGCCAAGGTTGTAGAGGTATTATCTATGTACGTGTCCGTGTAAGACGGCATTGGGAAAAGCAGGGCAGTAGAAGATGGAGGAGTGAAACGACGACAGATTCACTGCATCGCTTTCTTCCGAACGTAAGATTTACCAAGCTGCGAAGCAGAGCAGGGAAATCCACAGTGAGGAAGCAAGTAGGGCAACCGCAGATGACATAGAGTCACTCGACGCAGACGAACCATATGAATGCTTCCGAACGTAAGATTTACCGAATTGCGGAGCAGCGCAGGGAAATCCACAGTGAGGATTGATAGGAAGTCGCGGCTAGTGGTAGTCAAAGTCTTACAAAACGGTAACGCGGCACAACGTGCCAATGTTACCGAACCGTAAAGCAGTTGAGTAGCTCCAAATTTATGTAAACAGATTACCTCTAACCGATACCGCGGTGCGTAGCACCAACGGTATCGCACCGCAAACCAGTTGAGTAGCTCCAAATACATGTAAATACATATAAGGCTCATCTCAATTTATGTAACATATACATTATTCATTCATATCTATCTTTTAATATTTATCCTTAAATAACCACTACATTATTCAATGGACATTTACTTATCTATGGTCGAATATCTACCATATAGCCCTAATTTTACTCTTTTTACTGCTATATCTATACATAGTCTTTTATCTTTAACAGCTTTAATAGATCATTATACAAGTTATTCTTTAATCAACTTTACTAATTAATCATCTTTATGTAATTAATATTACTTTAATTTTAAATTTTAATAATCACTATCTACTACATATTCTATTCATGCATAGGTTTATCTGAAATTCACATATAAAGCTTTAAATATAGATAAATACTGGGTTTATACCTATATTAGTATTGTCTAAATATGTACCAAAATTTACTCGTTTCATTTATATCTCATATAACTTTCACTATGTTTTCACATATAATCTTTATACTAGCAATAGTTGATTGAGATCAACTAAGGAAATGGAGGTCTACTGCAAATAACTTTTACCTGTCCCTTTTACAAATAATACAAACAACACAACACAAAACAATACAACACATAAAACAACACTTAAATACACAACAATACTCTCCCTGTGTATAAACAAAACAATACATATACAAAACTCTCTAATTATATATACCATCTCCCGTATATATAAAGGTAAAAGTTAGGTAGACATAAGAGCCCTTGAGAAAGGGCTCTTTTTCCTTTTAAATTCACTATTATTTCATTATTTTAAAGGGCTTTGTTTCTTGACATGGGACCTAATTTTTGTTAAACTAATCAAGTATCAAGCACAGCTTGATGAACATAGGGGTATAGCTCAATTGGTAGAGTAGCGGTCTCCAAAACCGTTGGTTGTGGGTTCAAGTCCTACTGCCCCTGCCAAATTTGGATTGCGGTCTTCGGACCGCATGTCCATAAAATTACTCAAAAAATATTAAAAAAATGCTTGCATAGATGTAAGCGTTATGTTAATATAAGTGAGTACCAAGTACATGACTCAGTAGCTCAGCTGGATAGAGCGTTTGACTACGAATCAAAAGGCCAGGGGTTCGAATCCCTTCTGGGTCACCAAATGAAAGCATCACAGTAATGTGGTGCTTTTTTATTTTTGCAAAAACCATTTATCTATTAAAAAGACTCTACACATAATTGTGTAGAGTCTTTTAGTTTTAGCACTTTAAATCTAATTAGATTGTGGTTTAAGTGTTTTACCTTATTTTAGCTGTCCTGCAGCTACAGCAAGATCTCTCCAGTAGATAGCTTGCATATAACCATACGTATCTGGTTTTAAGGTAATTAATTTAGCTTTAGGTCGCTTTTCCTCACGTAATACTCTGCCTGTACGGGCATTGATGATATTACGTTGTTCTTGAACCCATTGAATCGTATCGGCATCTTGATCAAAGTAATAATGGTTTATATACTCTGTCATATAATACTGAGCACCTTGATGACTATATGTACGGGCTACAATTTCAAATTTATTACCTTCTCCTGCGATGACTTTAACGCGTTGTTCTGCGTAATAATTTTGGCCATTCATACGATACAAGTAGGCATAACCTCTGGCATTCTCTAAATCAGCAATATTAACTGCTTGAGAGGGGAGGATACCTAAGATTGTGAAAGCCGCTGCAATTAATAAACTACGCTTCATGTATTCTCCTTATTACTTCGCATGTGGCTGATCGGATTCAGCAACCACATGTACAACTAATTCTTGATCAGAAGGAATCTGAGCCATGACTACAGGCATTGGTACATTCATAGCTGCTGCAATACCTTTGATCTGGCGCATTGCAACAGGCACTACAGTACCATCTTCTTGTACGTTTTTTTCTAATGCTTCAATTTCAGTAACTGTTAAGTTTGCTTTGTTCGCAAAATCTTCGATGGATACACCATTAGCTTCGCGATATTCTTTAATGAAATCTCCGATATACATAGATTCCTCCTATTTTTAGATACCTTTATATTGTAATTAAAAATATCATATATGGCAATAGATGAATAAAAGATGAATAAATTAAATTACAAAAATAAATTGACTTAATACGATAGTGGTGTTAATATTAACTCATAGAAAACATCATATTTGGGAATAGGTGCTGAAAAGCATAATAGAGAAGCTGGTTAAATGCCAGCACGGTCCCGCCACTGTATGGTTGAGCGAGTCTAAATTAAGTCACTGGGAAACTGGGAAGGCTAGATGAGCGATGACGCCGAGTCAGGAGAACTGCCTATTCAACATTCACCATTTGACCTACGAGAGATAGGGAGGAGAAGTTAGTAGCTCCTTTTTACGTACCCGTAAAAAGGATTTTTTAGTTCTATACGATTTTTATCAGAGATGATTTAAATTGTATTCGAAAGACCTTAATGTCGATGGCATGGTCATGGTGAATAATACCTTCTTGGTATTACCAGCATGACATGTGTTATGACTGTTAATATATTTTATGGTAAATGTAGGGCATGCATTTATTCATCATCATCCTAAAAAAGAGGCTGACCCAGGATTCTAGTAGTTCGGATTCTGGGTCAGTCTCTTTTTATTTTTAGGGGATACATGAAATTTAAGTTAATTCTAAAAAAATGATTGACGATGAATTCTATACATGATATTATTATTTCAGTTGAGACGCGGGAGTGGCGGAATTGGCAGACGCACCAGACTTAGGATCTGGCGCCTTACGGCGTGGGGGTTCAAGTCCCTTCTCCCGCACCAACTTTATTGCACCTTTTGAGGTGCTATTTTTTTTGCCTAAAATTAGGTTTATTAATGGGCATACATAAGACTAGGCGCTTTTTATTAGGTACAAACAAGCGTGATTAGTAAGGTATAAAATAGATAGAAAATTAACTATGCCGTTATGTGTTATAATAAATTGTTAGAACTATTTAATTAATATAATCATAGTAATACTATATGGTGCAGTATGGATAATACATTAACACAGCTGCTTTCACAGAACCCATCCTTTGTGGATGGGCTAAACGCATTTCAGCGGAAAGGAAAGTCAGTCATATATGGTCTTAGTGGATCTCAAAAGAGTTTCCTCTTAAACCAAGCTTTTTCTACGGGTCTTACAAAGCCTGTAGTTATCGTAGTCCATGATAAGGACCATAAAGAGATGTGGGAACGGGATTTAGCCTTTTTCTGGCCTAATATTCCTGTCCTATCATTTCCTATAACAGATCATGTGGACTTTACAACGATTGCTCGTAGCCTTGAGGACCAAGGGGCACAAATGCGTGCCTTAGCATTGCTTGCATGGCAAGAACCTGCCGTAGTCATAGCGAATGCTGAAGAGGTTACACAATATGTGGTATCGCCACAATATTTAAAAGGGCAGTCGTTACATTTTTCTTTGAATGATACGATTGAACGCGATATAGCTCTTGAACAGCTCGTTACAATTGGATATGAACGTGTAGACCAGGTGGAACAACGTGGTCATTTTGCCGTGCGCGGGGATATTTTAGACATATATCCTGTTAATAGTGAACATCCTATACGTATTGAATTCTTTGGCGATGAAATTGATACGTTGCGGTTCTTCTCTGTGGAGAACCAACGTTCCATTGAACAAATTGATTCTTATACAGTGACACCTTTCTTTCTTGGTAAAAGTGATGCAGATTGCACCTTATTATCCTATGTGAACGAAGGCATTCTTATTTACGATGAGCCTGGTCGTATTCAGGAAGCATTAAAGAAATTCCTTAAGGAGGATCCAACACATCGTAAAAATCATTGCGACTGGAGTGAATTACAACGTACTGTAGAGGCTACAAATCAAGTAGCTTTCACATTTATGCAACAACGCTCTATCGGGCTACCTGGATTTAACCCAATCGGTATTCAAGGTAAGACGATGACGAGCTTTGAGCGTCAAATTCCACTCCTAACAGATGAAATTAAGCAATGGCATCGCCTCAATCATCAAGTTGTATTGGTATTAAATAATCAACAACGAAGAGAAGGGATTGAACGTGCCCTTGAAGGGGAAAACATTGATTTTGTTCATAGTGCGGAATGGATTGCAAAGCCTAATACGGTAGTTATCTTACAAGGTTTATTGACCGATGGCTTTGAATTACCAAATAGCCATTTAGTAGTTGTCGTAGAAGGTAATATTTACGGACAACAAAAACGCAAACTTCGGAACAAGCCTAAAAAGGGTCAAGAAATTAATTATTTCACCGATTTAACGCCTGGTGACTATGTTGTACATAGTATGCACGGTATTGGTAAATATATTGGCCTTAAAACGATAGAAACAGAAGGTATTCATCGGGATTATATTGAAATTGATTATGCGGGATCAGATAAATTATTCTTACCTGCCAACAACTTAGATCAATTACAAAAGTATATTGGTAATGAAGGTGATGTGCCGCGCATCAATAAAATGGGTGGCCGTGACTGGGCTAAGGTTGTTACAAAGGCAAAGAAATCTATTGATGATTTAGCAGATAAGTTAGTTGACCTCTATGCACAGCGTGAAATAACGCAAGGCTTTGCATTCTTGCCTGACCAACCGTGGCAGCAGGAATTTGAAGATGCATTCCCTTATGAGGAAACGGAAGACCAATTACAAGCCACAGCAGAAATTAAGGAGTCCATGGAAAAACCAGTTCCTATGGATCGTTTGCTTGCTGGTGATGTAGGATTTGGTAAAACAGAAGTGGCCATGCGTGCCATCTTTAAGGCTGTTATGAGCGGCAAACAAGTAGCGGTACTTGTGCCAACTACTGTTTTGGCACAGCAACATTTCCAAACCTTCTTGAACCGTTTTGCTCCATTTGGTGTCAAGGTAGATGTACTCAATCGTTTCCGCAGTACAGCAGAGAAAAAACAAGTTCTAAAAGGCGTTGAGGATGGCTCTATTGATGTTCTTATCGGCACACATTCGTTGCTTAATAAAAAGGTTGTCTTCAAAGATTTAGGTATGCTCGTAGTAGATGAAGAACAACGTTTCGGGGTAGCTCAAAAGGAAAAATGGAAAGAGTGGGCCAATAATATTGATGTACTCACCTTGAGTGCCACACCAATTCCTCGGACATTACATATGTCCCTCGTTGGTGTTCGTGAGATGTCCGTTATCAATACGCCACCAGAAGAACGTTTACCTGTTCAAACCTATGTAGTGGAATATGATATGAACCTCGTGGCCGATGCGATTAAGCGCGAATTGGCACGTGGTGGTCAGGTTTACTTTGTATATAACCGCGTAGCATCCATTAATCATATGGGTGAGTTACTAGCAGAAGCTTTACCAGACTTGCGCTATGCCATTGCTCATGGACAGATGACAGGCCGTCAAATTGAGGAAATCATGACTGATTTCTATGAAGGCCATTATGATGTATTATTGTCTACTAGTATCATCGAAACTGGTCTAGATATACCAAATGCGAATACCATCATCATTTATGATGCGGATCGCTTAGGCTTATCTCAGCTATATCAAATGCGTGGCCGTGTAGGACGTTCTCGTAGACGGGCCTATGCATACTTTATGTATCGACCTGATAAAATGCTCTCTGAAGCGGCAGAAAAGCGCTTAAAAGCTATTGAAGAATTCACAGAGCTCGGCGCTGGTTTTAAATTGGCTATGCGCGACTTAGAAATTCGCGGTGCTGGTAACCTCTTAGGTTCACAGCAACATGGCAATATTGCATCTGTCGGCTTTGGTATGTACGTGAGCATGCTTGAAGAAGCCATTGCGAAGGCTCAAAATAAAGAGGTTGAACGGGAAGTATCTATTGACCCAGCCATCGACCTAGAGGTAGATGCTTTTATCGACGATGCATATATCAAAGATAGTGCCCGTAAGATTTCTGTATATCAACGATTATTACATATTAAATCGAAAGAACAGCTTGATGATATGACGGATGAACTCATCGATCGTTTTGGTACGCCAACAGATCCGGTAGATCGTTTGTTACGCATTGCTCAAATCAAAGAACAAGCACGTTTACTGGGCATTAAAAGTATTGTCCGTAGAGGTCAGCAGCTTACCATTCATTGGCATGACGATTCCAAGATGGCTGACTGGGATATGGGGGCTGTACGGGAAGATCTCTGGAAGAAGATGAAATTTGCAGATACTAAGCCGGCTACATTATATGTGAGCCTCAATGGTATGAAAGGTTCTATTTTGACCATTACGGAAGCGGTGATGAAGGCTTTGAGCCAAAAATCATCGTCTAAGGAGGGCCTATGAATCGATTTTTAAAGGGGGCTATGATTTTAACCTTAGCTGGGATTATCGTTAAGGTTATCGGTGCTTTCAGTAAAGTCCTTATTGCACGCGTTCTCGGTGGTGAAGGGATTGGCCTATATATGATGGCCTATCCGATTTATCAAATTATCGTTAGTATTTCCGCTGCAGGCATTCCTGTTGCTATATCTATTATGATTGCGGAAAAGCTAGCTAATGATGATATGCGGGGCGTACAACAGGTATTTTCCGTATCGTTAAAGGTGTTAACACTATTAGGCCTTGTATTTAGTGTAGCTTTATACGGCAGTGCACAGTGGCTCATAGATACCCATATTATTACAGATCCTCGTGCACTCTTAGCGATTCAGCTATTGTCGCCAGCTATCTTCATCGTTACAATTTTGAGCTGTTTTAGAGGTTACTTCCAAGGCTTCCAATACATGGTGCCTACGGGAACTAGCCAAGTCTTTGAACAAATCTTCCGCGTATCCTCTATGGTGGGCTTAGCCTATTATTTCATTGATAGAGGGCTACACTTGGCGGCAGGTGGTGCAACGTTTGCTACATTCCCCGGTGTATTAGCTGGATTGCTCGTATTGATTTACTTTTACTATCGTCAGCGTCGTGTACGGGCGCAAATGTTGGCGCAGCAGAATCCAAATGCTATCGGTGAAAGCAATAGCTCTGTAGTGAAACGACTATTTAGCTTGGCTATACCAGTATCAATGGCCAATATTATGTTGCCTATGGTATCTCTTATCGATACATTTATCGTCCCAAAGAGATTGATGGATATCGGGTATTACCTCAATGAAGCGACAACACAATTTGGCTATCTCACAGGGATGGCTACATCGTTAATTGGGTTACCTATCATTTTGACTACATCCTTGGCTGCTAGCCTTGTACCAGCCGTATCTGAGGCCCATGCTCAAGGCGATGTGCACCGGATTGTACAGCGCGCCGGTACAGCCATTAAAATTGCCAATATGTTTACCATACCAGCTTGCATTGGGCTCTGCGTATTAGCGACACCTATATCTAAATTTATATATGCAACGCCTCATGCTGGCCCTGTTATTGCTGTTATTAGCTTGAGTATTATATTCTTAGGGTGGCAACAGATTACAGCAGGTATTTTGCAGGGCTTAGGTAGAACGGTTATTCCAATGGTAGCCATTTTTATTGGTCTGTTGGCTAAGACATTCTTGGACTATCAATTGACAGGTACTATTGAACTTGGCATTAATGGTGCTGCATGGGCAACGAATTTAAACTTTGCCATTGCTGCACTTATAAACTATATATTTGTTAAAAAATATGTAGGCTCCGTACTGAATAAATTAGAACTATTAAAAATTGTGGTATCTGCCATGGCTATGGGCGGTGCCACACAGGTGGTATATGTGACGACCGTAGAACTGTTCGGTAACGGTGGTGCCGTAGCAGCGGCTATTATTGTGGCTGTATTTGTGTATGGTTTATCCCTATGGTTAACAAAGGCCGTTGTGAAAGCTGATATGTATCATTTCCCTGTTATAGGTAAGCGCTTACAAGCTCGCCGAGATAAGGAGGAGGCTAAGCTATATGAAGAACAATACTGATAAGCCAGTATCGGTACAACCATTAGTAGATGTGGTAAAAGCTTTGCGTGCTCCGAATGGTTGCCCTTGGGATCAAAAGCAAACTCATGAGTCGTTGCGTCGATATTTCATCGAAGAAACCTATGAAGTAGTAGATGCTATCGATAATAAAGATATGCCAAATCTTCGTGAAGAACTTGGTGATGTATTATTACAAGTTGTCTTTCACAGTCAATTAGCTGAGGAAGCAGGTCAATTTACATTAGAAGATGTAATTCACGATGTGACAGAAAAGATGATTCGTCGTCATCCCCATGTTTTTGACCCTAAAAATAATGAAAAATCATACAGTTGGGATGAATTAAAGGCGCAAGAAAAGAAAAATATACAAAAATCTGTATTGGATGGTGTATCCAAAGGTTTACCTGCATTAGTAGCGGCTTACAAACTACAAGAAAAGGCTGCAAAGCTAGGTTTTGACTGGGATGAGCTCGATCCAGTTTGGGCGAAAGTTTCCGAAGAAATGGGTGAATTTAAGGAGGCTATTGCCCAAGAAGATAGAGAAAATATGGAAAAAGAAGCGGGAGATGTGCTTTTTTCCTTGATTAATCTATTAAGATGGTATAAAATAAGCGGTGAAAATGCACTAAATCGCACAAACACAAAGTTCC
>CABSJL010000039.1 GCA_902478055.1 uncultured Veillonella sp.
AACTTCTATGTGGTTTTCAGAGTACAAACTCTGACAGATTCAGTGGCGATAGCTATGAGGATCCACCTGTTCCCATCTCGAACACAGTAGTTAAGCTCATAAACGCCGAAAGTACTTGGCTGGAGACGGCCTGGGAGGATAGGAAGCCGCTGATTAAAGCATAAAATAGAGGGTCAACCCTAAAGGGTTGGCCCTCTATTTTTGTGCTCTAACGAGCACATTCTAATTCCTTCTAGAGCCGTTTCCAGCCAAGGTTGTACAAGTAATATCTATGTGTATTTATCAATACAGGCGGCGTGGGAAGCCTAGGGCAATAGGGCGTAAAGGAGCGCAGCGACGCATACGTCCATTGCATCAGGTTCGACGAAGCCCTTAAGGTATATATTTTAATTTAGATCATAGTGTTAACTACTGCCATGGGCGAGTGTGATAGGAAGCCGCGGCTAGTGGTAGATATAAACCCTATCTAACCGATACCGCGGTGCGTAGCACTTATGGTATCGCACCGTAAATCAGTTGAGTAAATTCAGATATATGTAAATAAATAGCATTATATAGGCACAACGTGCCAATGTTACCGAACCGTAAAGCCGTTGAGTTACTTTAAATGTATGTAAATAACAAGCCCCATGATCATAAAATCACAGAGCTTATTTATAACTTATATTATTAATTATATATACAAAAAAGAGCCGCCTAAGCAGCTCTAGGTTTATTATTCTATACCAACCATTACGTTAGTAGCTTTGATAACAGCATATACTTCTTTGCCTACTGTTAAGCCCAATTCTTTAACAGATTGAACTGTAATGTCAGCAGTAATGATATTATCGTTACCTACATTAATTTTCACAATTGCATTTACGGCACCCTCTTGAATTTCTACGATAGTACCTTTTAATTGGTTTCTTGCGCTTAATTTCATATTTGGCTCCTTATAAGAATTATATAATACATTCAAATTTATATTTATTATATCATTATATATAAAAAAGGCCATGATGTATATCACATCATGGTTTTTTATGCATGGAGCGGGCGAAGGGAATCGAACCCTCCTCTCAAGCTTGGGAAGCTCGCATTCTACCGATGAACTACGCCCGCAGGATGTACATATTGTATCATATATGTATCTATACATTCAAGTAAAGTTAGTCGTCATGAATATACCTATAGTGGTAGTTGTATTGTATTGTTATAACAATAGAGGTATAAAGTAATAGAAAAGGAGGCATATGTATGTCAAAGATTTATAAAATCCATAAATGGTTATCTATAATATCTGTAGTGTTTTTCTTAATGTTTTGTATTACTGGGCTTATCCTTATGTTTAGGACTGAGTTAAATGCATGGGCTCAAGGAGGAACACACAATACTTCATCATCTATGGCTATGAGTCAACAAGAAATGTCAATTTTTAATTATGCTGATGAAGGAGCTTCATTAGTTAAGCAAACCTATCCATCTAAGGATATTTTAAATATTTCTCCTGCTATGGGGGCTGGACATATTTTACGTTATCGTATTATTGATTCAGCTGCTACCATAGCTCCTCCAGCACGTATGGGAATGGGTGGTGACTATGCATTATATAATCCTAATACGAAAGCTCTCATTACTACGCATCATGAAACATCTGCTCATCCTTGGGTGCGCAGTATATTACATACTCTTCATCAACTACATACGCGATTAGATCTCGGAAAAACTGGGATTTATATTGTAACAATTTTATCTTTTTTATGTGCTTTATCGATTATTTCTGGTATTTTCTTATATGGTCCATTTCGTAAAAGTTTTGCAAAATCTGCAGTATTGTCAAATCATATGAAATTAAGTTCATTGCATCGAGAGTTTGCAATGGTTGCTACTGTATGGGGATTTATCTTATGTATTACAGGTGTATGGATAGGTGGATTTTTTATTGCCAATGACAGCTATAATGCAGATGTACTACATACTGCAAAGCAAGAGCTTTCATCGGATCAATCCGAAATTTTACAACCATCCGAAGCTATTTCTCGCATTATGAAAGCTTATCCAGATCGTCAGCTTATATCTATTGATTATCCATCCAAATTTAATGACCATCACTATGCATTTTATTTAGGTGCTGAAAATGATGATGATCCTGCTATGTTTTTGGGACAGCCTGTCTATGCTAATTTACATGCTGATTCTGCTAAGGATATGTATTCTACAAAAACAATACCATGGTATTTTACTGGTATGACTACAATGATTAATCTCCATATTCATAATCATAATACAATGGTGCTTAAAATATTATGGGCCATCTGGGATATAGTTCTTATTATAGGTATTATAACAGGCATTATGATGACTATTATAAAGAAATTTGTTAAATCTCGTGCTATGGAATCTAGAGCACCCGTTGAGATACAACATGTTTGGCGTAAACCTATCCTTTATAGTATTTTAGTTCTCCTAGGTTTTATTGTGCCTCTTTGGTCTAATCCAATCACAAATAGTATAGCTGCCATTTGTTTAAGCATTCCACTTATTGGATTCTTAATTTCTCTGATCAGAGGGAATAATTATTAATCAGTATTTTATTAGCTTGCTCCATAAGTATAAGTATGTCGCAAATGTTTGATTACTCTAGACTTAATCCGCATGGTTCATCATTAGTTTATTGATTATTTTCGAAGTGAAATGATATAATAAATTTAAATAAATAGTTTTTATGTATAAAATTCTGTATTTATATTTATAATTGAGAAAGTGGTAGTTACTATGAATTATATAAAAGCATTTATTCAGTCTGAATCATCTGGCGGTATTATGCTCTTACTTGCCGCTATTCTTGGTGTTATTACAGCAAATTCTCCTCTAGCAGAACAGTATTTCGCCTTAATGCATGTGTATTGGGGACCTATGGATATACTGGAATGGGTTAATGATGGGTTAATGGCACTCTTTTTCCTATATGTAGGGCTAGAGATTAAATCAGAAATGATTTCTGGCGAATTGAATACAAATTCAAAAAGAGTATTACCACTCTTAGCTGCTTTTGCAGGTGTTGTTACACCTGCTTTAGTATATTTCTTAATTGCTGGTTCTGTCCCTGAGTATACCCATGGATGGGGGATTCCAACAGCTACAGATATTGCATTTGCCATAGGTGTTATTATGATGCTTGGTAAACGTGTATCTCAAGCTATGAAAGCTTTTCTTTCTGCCTTAGCTGTTATTGATGATTTAATTGCTATTATCGTTATAGCTATCTTCTACGGTGCCGGCGTAGATTTCCCGTATTTGATTGGTGCTGCTATCGTAACAGGCGCATTGTGGTATACTAATAAACAGGGGTATGTGAGACCTGTATTATATGGTGTATTGGGTGCAGTTCTTTGGTATTTTGTATTAAAGTCTGGCGTTCATGCAACTATTGCTGGGGTTGTCTTAGCTATGACAATTCCTGCAACAGGTAAACTTGATGGTGAAACAGTATATCCTATGCATAAATGGGCAGATAAACTGAAGCATTGGGTTAATTTTTTAATTATTCCTTTATTTAGTTTCTTAAATGCAGGGGTATCCTTTGCTGATGTTTCTGTAGATCATTTATTCCATCCTGTTGTACTAGGCGTTTCATTAGGCCTTATTTTAGGTAAACAGTTTGGTATTTTCTCTGCAGTTTTCGTTTTAGTTAAATCTAAGATTATCAAGATGCCTACTAATACAACATGGCCAGAGGTTTATGGTACTGCCATCGTTTGTGGTATTGGTTTTACTATGAGCTTATTTGTAGCTACATTGGCATTTCCACCTGGTGTCAATCAAGAAATGGCTAAAATTGGTATCTTTATAGGTTCTATTATTTCTGGTTTATTAGGTGCTATAGTTTTAATTTTGGCATATAAAATAAGAACTTTTAAGCATAAATAATGAACGTATTATATTAGGAAGGAATCATATGGAACGGATATTTGTATTTTTACGTTCTCCTGGTTCGGCGACTGCTGTTCTACTAGGAGCTACACTTATTGCATTAATCGTAGCAAACTCTCCATTGGCGACACAGTATATGTCACTTGTTAATTTGAAACTAGGTCCACTAACAACTATGGAGTGGGTAAATGATGCATTAATGGCGATTTTCTTCCTCTTTGTTGGGTTAGAAGTAAAGCGTGAATTGGTAAGTGGCGAGCTTAATACGAATGCAAAGCGTATTATGCCAGGTATTGCTGCATTATTTGGTGTGTTAGTACCTGCTATTATTTATTATCTTATTGCAGGCTCTAGTGAAGTGTATGTTCATGGTTGGGCTATTCCAACAGCGACAGACATTGCTTTTGCTATAGGTGTTATAACTGCATTGGGATCTAGAGTTCCTAACTCTATGAAGGTCTTTTTGACCGCCTTAGCTGTTATTGATGATTTGATTGCTATTATCGTTATTGCTATATTCTATGCATCAAATCTGAATCTTTTCTATTTATTTGGTGCCGTTGTTGTAACGGGTTTATTGATTTACTGTAATCGGTCTGGTTACGTTAGATCTTTATCCTATATCATTCTTGGTTTGATTCTATGGTATTGTATACTTCGCTCTGGATTACATGCTACTATGGCCGGTGTAATCTTGGCGATGACAATTCCAGAACGTGGTAAGATTGGTCGTAAATATGTTAGACCAATGCAACATTGGGAACATTATTTATCTAACTGGGTAAGCTTTGTGATTGTTCCTATTTTTGCTTTCTTTAATGCCGGTGTAAGTCTTGCTGGATTCGGTGTAGCAGATTTAACACATCCTGTTGTTTTAGGTGTTGCACTAGGCCTTATTTTAGGTAAACAAATCGGTATCTTTGGTGCTATGTTTGGGATGATTAAGTTAGGTATTGTACCTATGCCAGCAGAAGCTAACTGGAAATTTATTTATGGTACCTCCATTGTATGTGGTATTGGTTTTACTATGAGTATATTTGTTTCCGTTTTAGCTTTTGATCCAGGTCATGCTCAAGAGATGGCTAAAGGTGGCGTATTAATAGGTTCCATCATTTCTGCTGTTATTGGCTATACTTACTTACGCATTATTGGTGCTAAGCGTAAGGAATGCCATATAGGTGTATATCATAACTGTTAAAATTAAATAGTTATTATAAAAGTCTCCATTATTGACTGTCTATATAATCAAAACGTAAAAACTTTACTTGATTGGGCAGACTATAATGGAGATTTTTCATTGCTATACTATATTTCTATGCTATATATGTAGTACTAGATTTGAGATATAGTTAAAAACGTGCATTATATATGCATTTTTTGTATTACTATCTCGATATGGTTTATAGATTATTTAAAACTGTATAGTATACTACTGATGTAAGGTGAGGTGTATATGGTTAAGAAAATAATTATCGCATGTACGCTTGTTTGTATGACTACAATGGTATCTTCCGTATCATTGGCAAAAACGATTGATCGGGGACAACGGGGGCACCATGTTAGCAAGGTGCAAACCATGTTAAAGCATCAAGGTTTTTTACATGATTCTGTAGATGGTATTTATGGTCATAATACGGAACAAGCTGTACGGAAATTTCAAAAGTCAAAGGGACTCGCTGTAGATGGTCGCGTTGGTCCTAGCACCATGAATGCTTTAGAAAAGATGGAGACTCGTTATGGTGGACATGGTACAGAATTAAGTCATAATGGTGTGCCAAATAAATACTCTCGAGTTTTAACTATGCAAGCTAGTGCTTATTCTGCTCAAGATCCTGGCAATGGCAATTATACGGCTACAGGTAGTCGCTTAAAGAAGGGCATCGTATCTGTAGATCCAAAATTAATTCCATTAGGTACGCGATTATACATTGAAGGTTATGGTTATGCTGTAGCTGATGATGTTGGTGGCGCTATCAAAGGTCATAGAATTGACTTAGCTTATGATTCTCGTTCTGAAGCATTGCAGTTTGGTCGTCAAACTGTGAAGGTTTACGTTTTATAATAAAAGCTCTCTAGTTCATATGTTATTGTAATAGACTATAAGATCTAGTTTTACAGTATTATATGAGGTCTAGAGAGTTTTTTATTTTGCCGAATTATAATGTTTATATAACATCGAATATTCGGAAATTATGGTATAATAGACGTAGATATATTTCAACTAACTCATGACGTTTGTTACATGAGTGCAATCAATAGTTAAATGATGAATGGTAAAGGAAATTCTATGGATAAAGTACGGCGCGTGGAACGCATGGTGGCAATGACAAAATTGTTAGTTGATTCACCGCAAAAATTGATTCCTTTAAATTATTTCTGTGACTTCTTTGGTATGGCAAAGTCTACAGTTAGTGAAGACTTAACCTGTGTGAGACAGTCTATGGAGCATTTTCAACTTGGTACATTAGAAACCGTAGCTGGCGTAGCAGGCGGAGTGCGTTTTATTCCTCATCGTAAGGGGACTCAGGCTAATGATATTCTACGAGATGTGCAAACTCGATTGATGGAGCCAGACCGTATCATTCCTGGTGGGTTTATTTACATGTCTGATATTTTATATGATTGGCATGTAATGACACGCCTTGGAGAAATCATTATGACCCGTTTTATGGACAGCAACCCTGATTATATTTTGACCGTTGAAACGAAGGGGATTCCTTTAGCTGTTATGGTAGCACGAGCTTTCAACAAACCTCTCGTCATTGCTCGTCGCGATAGTAAGGTGACAGAAGGGTCTGCTATTAGTATCAACTATGTAACAGGATCCTCTGGTCGTATTCAGACTATGACGCTAACAAAGAGAGCGATTCCCCCCAATGCTAGGGTTTTAATTATCGATGATTTTATGAAAGCAGGGGGCACAGCAAAAGGTCTTAAAGAACTTGTTTTAGAAATGAGTGGTGTCGTTGTTGGGACCGGTGTTCTTGTAGCAACTGCAGAGCCAAATCCAAAATTAATCGATGATTATGAATCATTATTTACCTTCTATGGTATTGATGAAAATACAAAGAAAATTAATATAGAACCAGTATTTGATGAAGAATAAACAATTAATATTAGATACATTATAGTTAGATATAATGACTTTATATCGCATATTGGACAATGAGCTAATATGATGTAAGTACTATTAAAAAGTCAGATATATGAGAGATAACAGATAGGAGATTACTATGAATATTGCAAGCCTTATTTTAGCTGCTGGTAAGGGCACGCGCATGAAGTCTAAATTGCCAAAGGTATTGCACAAGGTTGGCGGTAAGGCGATGGTAGAGCGCGTTCTTGAAACGGTTCAGTCTATCGGTACAAATCGCGATGTGGTTATCGTAGGCTTTGGCGGTGATGCGGTACATAATTACTTGGGGGACCGCGCTGAATTTGTTCGTCAAGAAGAGCAAAATGGTACAGGTCATGCTGTAAAAATGGCTCAACCAGTACTTGGCGATTATGATGGTACTATCTTATTACTTTGTGGCGATACACCACTTGTTACAAAAGAAAGTTTAGAAGCACTGTTAGAAGAACATAAAAATTCTGGTGCAGCAGCGACAATTTTAACTGCTCATATGCCGAATCCAACAGGTTATGGTCGTATTATCCGCAATGAAGAAGGTTCTGTAGTTCGCATTGTAGAGCAAAAAGATGGTAAACCAGAGGAATTAGCTGTTCAAGAAGTTAATACAGGCATGTATGCTTTTGATAGTAAAAAATTATGGCCTTGCTTAGACCAATTATCTGATGATAATGCACAAGGTGAATTGTATATCACAGATGTAGTTGGTATTCTTGTAAATGGTGGCGACAAGGTAAGCGCATATATGACAAAGGACTTTGAAGAGTCTCTAGGCGTAAACTCTCGCTTGCAATTAGCGGAAGCCGAAGCTATTTTGAAACATCGTAAAAATGTTGAGCTAATGACAGCTGGTATTACTATTATTGATCCAGCCAATACATATGTAGCTCCAGAGGTAACAGTAGGAGCTGATACAATCTTGCATCCTGGCACAATCCTCGAAGGAAATACTGTCATTGGTGAGCGCTGTGAAATTGGTCCACATACTCGTTTGACGAATGTAAAAGTAGGTAATGATACGATTATTCACTTCACATATGGTCATGACTGCGAAGTAAAAGACGGTGTAGATGTAGGTCCATATGTTCACTTGCGCCCTAATACCGTGCTTGGTAATAAGGTTCATGTAGGTAACTTCGTAGAGGTTAAAAACTCCAATGTTGGGGAAGGTACTAAGTTCCCACATCTTTCCTATATCGGCGACAGCGACGTAGGCTCTGGTGTTAATATTGGCTGCGGTACGATTACTGTAAACTATGATGGTAAAGTTAAACATCGTACGACAATTGGCGATGGTGCTTTTGTAGGCTGTAATAGTAATTTAGTAGCTCCTGTAACAGTAGGTAATTATAGCTATGTAGGTGCCGGTTCTACCATTACTAAAAATGTACCAGATAAGGCGTTAGCCGTAGGCCGTAGCAAGCAAATTGTGAAAGAAAATTGGGTAACTGATGATACTTTCAAAAAGAAATAAAAAAATATTATATTTTTTTAACACAATTAGGGCAAAATAGTATACAATAAAAAGGCAATAGTGTGTATCTGTAATGGATGATTATGGATAAGTAACCAGTATAGGAACAAATGAAAGGGTAACAAAATGGCATTTGAAGACGGCAAAAAACTTAAAATTTTCACAGGTAATGCGAATCCTGCATTGGCAAAGGAAATTTGTGATTATTTAGGTTTGCCTTTAGGTGAAGCATTTGTAGGTCGCTTTAATAATGGCGAAGTACAAATTATGATTGATGAAAGCGTACGTGGCAAAGATGTATTTATCATTCAACCAACTAGCTATCCTGTAAA
>CABSJL010000040.1 GCA_902478055.1 uncultured Veillonella sp.
CGAAGAAGCAGTTGCTGAATTCGATCAAGAAGGCGTTAAAGTTAACCATTTACAATTGCGCTTGATTAAACCATTCCCAGCAAAACAATTACAACCATTCATGGATGCTGCGAAAAAAGTGGTTATCGTTGAACACAATGCAACAGGCCAATTGACTAACTTATTTAAAATCAACATGCATAAGAAATCTAAAATTTCCAGCTGCTTGAAATACGATGGTAATCCATTCACAAAAAGTTATGTGAAAAATGCTATTAAGGAGGTCCTATAATATGACAACAGCTAAAGATTACAGAAACGATATTCGTCCAAACTGGTGTCCTGGCTGTGGCCATTATGGGGTTCAAGCAGCAATTACTGATGCTGTAGCAGCAAGAAATATTCCACCAGAAAAATTAGCAGTAATTTCCGGTATCGGTTGCTCTAGCCGTATCGGTGGTTATTTCTACGCATATGGTGCACATACAACTCATGGTCGTGCGCTTCCTTACGCACAAGGCGTTAAACTTGCTAACCAAGACTTAGAAGTTATCGCTTGCTCCGGTGATGGTGATGCATTCGCTATTGGTATGGGTCACACTATCCATGCTTTCAAACGTAATGTAAACATGACATACATCGTTATGGATAACCATGTATATGGTTTGACTAAAGGTCAAGCATCCCCTCGTTCCGACATCGGTTTTGTTACAAAAACAACTCCTCGTGGGGCATTCGAATCTCCATTGTCCGTTTGTGAAACTGCAATTGCTGCAGGTGCTACATTCGTAGCCCAAGGTTACATGATTAACCGTGCAGAACTTGTTGATTTGATTCAACAAGCAATGGATCACGAAGGTTTCTCCTTCATTAACGTATTCAGCCCATGTGTTACTTATAATAAACACAACAGCTATGACTGGTTCAAAGAACACCTAGTTGCATTGCCAGAAGGTTATGACCCAACAGATCGTGCAACAGCACTTAAAACTTTGGGTGAAACAGATGGTTTGGTTACAGGTCTTATTTATCAAGATACTACTAAACCTTCCTTCGAAAAAGCTATGGCTGCAGCAAATGGTGGTCCACATCCTCGCCCATTGACTGAAGATGTTGTAAAACCAGATCAAGCGCTATTTGATAGCCTTTGCAATCAATTTAAATAATCTTATTTAAATTGGATCATATATGATCTGTACCCCTCTTTACTGGATGTCCAGTAAAGAGGGGTTTTTGCTTTATACGATTATGAATAGTAGTATTCCCTTATAGTGCAATGGAGAGTATTATTACCTTAAAGTGTTATAAATAGTATTATTACTTTACGCAGGTTTTCTTAATTGATATACTAATTTATAATTTAGGATATTTATAATTAAGTAAAAATTTGAAAGCTTATAAGTATAAGAGGCTGTTATTTCAGAATATGAGGCATAATGGAAACGTATAGATGTATTACTTACTATGCGATTCATTAAGGAGAGGGAATGAGTAACGTGTCGAATGAATATAATGAAGCATTACTAGAGCCGCTTAAGTATTATCGGGAAGAGTTAAAGGATGCCTTTCAGCAAGTCACCGAGGAGTACTTTCAAGATTTAGTCGATCAATCCAAGGTAGATATAGATACCAATAAAGTATTGATAGATAAATATACCTCTGTATCGGAGAATCGAGATCAATCGAATACATCATATAAACGATTTGGACTTATTAAGAAGATTGATATTGTTATCGGTATAGGGGCCATTATTTATGGTATTTATCAGTTTTCACAAAATCATGTAGATATTGTATCTATCATTATTTGTATTGCAGTTCTAGTTCTATGTGTAGGTTTATATCTGTACTGGATTAAGCCCAATAGTAAGAGCCTTGAGGAAAAGCTTAAAGACCTAGATGCGACCTTAGCTCAAATGCGTCAAGAAGGCTATGAGATGATGGCGCCTTTGAATAATCTCTTTCATAGTGAAATGACTATGGAACTCATAAAAAAGGCGATTCCTTTTATTCATATGGATTCTAACTTTAATATTGAACGATATGAACAGCTCGTTAAAGACTATGGATTCTTGGAAAAAGGTGATGTGAATCATTCCACATTGGATATTGCGTCTGGCGATATCTTAGGCAATCCCTTTGTGTTTCTTAAGCGCATAATCCACTGGATGGACGACTATACCTATGAAGGAACATTAGATGTTACCTATACAGAGGAGTATGTAGATTCTAATGGGAATTTGAAGACTAGAGATGTTAACGAAACACTACGTGCAGTCATAAGACAACCTGGTCCGTATTATGCAAATAGAGTATCTTTAGTGTATGGTAATCATGCGGCACCTAATTTAACATTCCATAGAAAACCACCGGAAAAAGGATTCTTTAATTTCGGTGGTGCTAAGAGTCGATTAGCTAAAGGAATAGCTAGTCTTAGAAAGAAGAGTCAGGACTCATTGGAGGCGGGTAGTAATTTTCAGGCCTTAGCCAATGAAGAGTTCGATGCACAATTTAATGCATTAGATCGCAACAATGAGGTTGAGTTCCGCGTACTATTTACGCCATTAGCACAAAACAACTACAAGGATATCTTTGAAAACTCCCCATATGGAGATGACTTTGTGTTTAACAAAGAGTGCAAAATTAACGAGATTAAAGCTGACAATTCTCAAAATTGGGACTTTGATACATCACCATCTCAGTATTATGATTTTTCATTTGAAAAGATTAAAGAGAAGTTCATTAATTACAACTGCAGTTACTTTGATCACATGTATTTCTCATTCCTACCAATTTTAGCAATTCCTGTGTATCAACAGATGGCATCTAATGATTATATTTATGGTAAATCTTATGCTTTCAAATATAATGATTACATTACAGAAATGCTGGCGAATAAAATGGGACTCAATTTATTTGTTCCCCCTAATGCGTCGGAGCGTAATAATGTAAAAACAATCCTTAAGACTAGTCACCATAAAAATGAAGGTGACTCGGAAGTGATTAAGGTAGATGCCTATTCGTATAGAGCGATTGAACACATAGATGAAGTACCTGTACGAGCGGGTAATGGTAGGACCTATTATGTGCCAGTCCGCTGGGATGAGTATGTTCCTGTAACAAAACAAGAATTTATAGAGGTGACCGATATACCATCTGCAGGAGATGATTTCAACCATATTAAAGGTTTAGATCATTATCAAAAATCTGAAGATAATAGGGATAGATCCTTTGCGTATGATCACTTTATGGCAGGTAAACTATATCGACAAAATCAGTCTCTCGACGATTTATTAAATACTATTTACAAAGAATTTGGAGGTACCCAAAATGGCTAACCAACTCGACGAAATGAATCCGGAAATTATGTCTGAAGGCAGAGATGTGCATGTTATCGCTAAGGTAATCCCTGTTGAAACTAGTGGCTTTGAAAAACTTCTTCCAACGATCCTTATGGCAGTTGGTGTTATCGGTATCGTTTTAGGCATAGTTATAGACAAGTATCTAGTATCTATTATTGGTGCCATTGTATTGATTTATCCATGGTGGCGATTAAAACAAATTAGCTCAGAGTTTAATATGATGGAACAAAGAATTCAAAATGCTGCATCCGAAATTGATAACTATATGGAGCAACGTGTTGTGATTCTTTCTAATGCGGCTAAACTTGTGGAAAAATCTATTGAAGTTGATAAGGATATCCTTGTAGACATTGCTAAGTATAGAAGTGGTAATTTTTCTGAAGCATCAAGAAGTGATGTGAATGCACAACTTAACAAGGCTACAAGAGCCCTCAACGTAGCTATAGAAAATTATCCAGAATTACAAAGCCAAGATACAATTCGTGATGCAATGCAACAAAATTCTTACTTACAAAAAGAAATTACTGCAGCTAGAACGTTGTATAATGATGCTGTAAATACTTGGAATAGAGAAATCTTTGAATTCCCATTTAAAAAGATTGTAGCGGCCAAAGAAGGTAGAACTACAAGAATTCCATTTATTGCTGATCAAGAAACTAAAGAAAAAGCTAAGGGCGTTTTCTTTTAAGGGATAGGCAATTGGACGTTAGTATATGAAGGGCATACTATAAAATCTGACATTAGTATATAAGGGGATACTATGAAGTCTTATGAAAAAGGGATTAGCTTGTCCATCTGGACATTGAGCTGGCCTATATTTATTGAAGTATTCCTACAGCTGTTAGTAGGTAATATAGACCAAGTGATGATGAGTCACTACTCGCCTGAAGCAGTAGCAGCAGTAGCTAATGCCAATCAAATTTTAAATATCTTCATTATGCTCATCATTGTAATGAGCACAGCTACGACGATTCTGATTGCTCAATATTTAGGAGCTCGGAATCAGTCGAAGCTATCAGAGGTGTGTACGGTCAGCTTGGTGCTGAACTTTTTCTTCTCATCGATAGCGGCCGTATTCTTTATTACTTGTCACAAATGGATTTTTACATGGCTTGGTATTCCACCAGAAACGATGAGCGATACGTCGATATATACGACCATTGTGGCCGCAGGATTACCGATTCAGGCTATGTATTATGCGCTGGTTGCCGTATTTAGAGGCCATTCATTAACGCGTGTTACTATGTATATCGCGTTAGTTATGAATGTTATCCATATCACAACTAACTATGTATTAATATTTGGTCATGGTCCCATACCAAGCCTTGGTGTACTAGGGGTATCAATTTCTACCTGGTTGTCTAAGGTGGTTGGCCTCCTGATTATCGGTTATACATTTAAGAAGTTGCTTACATTAGAGGTAAGCTTTAGATTCTTAAAACCATTCCCATGGCATACGGTTAAGTCCTTGCTGAACATCAGTGTTCCTTCCGGTGGCGAAACCTTAAGCTATCAGCTATCTCAGACAACGATTATGAAAATGGTCAATATCTTGGGACTGGCTGTTATTAATACTAAGGTGTATGTTTCGGTTATAGCCATGCTTTGCTATGTATATACCATAGCATTAGCAAATGCATCTCAAGTTATTGTGGGTTACCTGATGGGGGCTAAACGACAAGCTGAGGTGACAAATCGCGTATGGCATTCTATGTTGTTAGCCATTGCCATTAGTGTAGGACTGGCTACGTTCTTTTATATTACCAGTGATATTGTTTTATCTATATTCACTACGGATCCAGAAATCCTATCGTTAGCACATAATGTATTACTGATTGAGATTTTTCTTGAGTTAGGTCGTGCCGTTAATATTGTTATGGTTGGCTGCTTACAAGCAGCAGGGGATATTAGAACACCGATGCTCGTAGGCATTTTTGGCATGTGGTTATGTGCTGTACCATTGTCCTATCTATTTGGAATTTACTGGGAATGGGGGCTCGTAGGCATTTGGATTGCCATGGCGGTAGATGAAATTTTACGAGGTTTATTATTTGTATATCGATGGTATAGTGGGAAGTGGAAAAATAGACGCCTCATAGAGGCATAGTCTTATATTTACACGATTTCAATATACTTTTAGTCGTTTGTAGATATAGTTAGCCTTACATTAGAGAGTGTAAGGCTAATTATTTGTGAAAGTAGGTTTATATGAGTAAGACAGTAGGCATTATTGGCTTAGGTCTATTAGGTGGTTCGTTGGCGAAGGCTTTAAAGGCCTATACCGATTATGAGGTAGTAGGCTATGCGCGTCGCCAAGAGGTTTGTGATGCGGCCATTCAAGATGGTGTGGTAAAAGCTGCCTGGACGGAGGTAGAACCATTGATTGAAAATTCAGATATTGTCGTATTTTCACTACCTCCAGATACAAATGCAAGATTATTTACAGAAACTGCACATCTCTTTAAACCAGGACAAGTGGTGACAGATGTGTCTAGTGCAAAGGAAAACTTTGTACGAGCTGTATACAGTTCCATTCCTAAAGGTACCATTTTTGTGTCTGTTCACCCTATGGCCGGCTCTGAAAAGGGCGGTTATGAAGTGTCTCATAAAAACCTATTTAAAGGGATGGGCTGGATTGTCCTTGAGGATAAAGCCTCTGATGTATATAGTGAAGAGGTTGCTCAAGAGTTAGCTGAAATGGGTCGTGCTGTAGGATCCCGTATTGAATTTGTAGATATCTATGCTCACGATGCATATTTAGCTATGGTCAGCCATATGCCACATTTGTTGGCATCCATTTTAACGCAAGTTTCCGGTGGCGATGAGTTAGGCGAGTTGCGCATGAAATTGTCGGCCGGTGGCTTCCGTGATTGCACGCGTGTTGCCGGTGGTTTGCCATCTATGTGGCGTGAAATCATTTATGGTAATAGACACAATGTAATTGAAGGTCTTTCACAAATCGAATCCGAAATCAAACGGGTAAAAGAGATACTTTCACAAGAAGATGAAGGTCAAGCTTTAGAATCCTATCTTGAACGAGGAAGAGAAATCCGCGGTAAATTACCATATTTAACAGGACAAATAAAGAATAGCTAATGATAAATAATTATTAGCTAAGGCTATACATTGGTTAGCACTCATAGAGTACTAATAATGAATAATTAACATTCATTTGAGCTTGATGTATATTTATGTAGCTGAAGCAACGCGGTTTATGCAGTATAATGTGTATACTAGGGTTCGTAAAGAATATACATTTAACATATTATTTAGTTAAGGAGATACCATGAGTTTGTTACAAGAAACTTGTGACGCTATTAGAGGTCGCAGTCATGAAATTGAACAACATATAATCGATAATTGGAATGCAGGGTCACCTGTAGAACAATATGGGCGACTTGTAAACGTGGTGGCTCAATATGGTGCGGCTACAAATCAGGAACACTTAACGGTTCCAAAGCCTTGTATGATTATTGCCTCTGCCGATCATGGCGTGGCCGATATGGGTGTAAGTGCGTATCCAAAGGAAACAACTGTAGGGATGACACAAAACTACTTAATTCCTAAAGGGGCGGGTGCCAATTCCTTAGCTAATTACTGTGGGGCTCAAATGGAAGTCATCGATATGGGCATTGATGCAGATATGAGCTGGGTACCAGGACTACGTAGTCATAAACTTGGTATGGGCACAAAAAACTTTGTTGAAGAACCGGCCATGACACGTGAGCAAGCCATTGAAGGTATTGAAACAGGTATTCGTCTTGTAAAAGAAAAAATCGACGAAGGCTTTAATGTCTTCTTAGTAGGGGAAATGGGTATTTCCAATACTACAGCGAGTGCGCTTATGACTGCTAAATTTGCAGGACTCACTGCAGAGGAAGCGACAGGTCGAGGCACTAATATTTCCGACGAACGTTTAAAATTAAAGCAACGCATTGTGCATGATGTATTAGAAAAATATAAGGATATACCGAAAGATGATGCCATCGGAATTTTATCCTCTGTGGGAGGCTTTGAATTCTCCTGTATCGTAGGTGTTATTCTAGGTGCTGCAGCGAATAATGCATTGGTTATTATTGATGGCTTCAATACATCTGCTTGTGCGTTAGTTGCTAAGACATTAGTGCCACAGGCGATGGACTATGTGATGGCATCTCATTTATCTGCTGAAAAAGCGGCTAAATCCTCCTTAGAAAATCTAGGCCTTGAAGCCTATGTTGACTTAGGACTTTGCCTCGGTGAGGCATCTGGTGGCTCCATTCAAATGGGCATGCTAGACCTTGCCGTTCATATGTATTTGGCTGTTACAGGAGGTAAGGCATGAGAACATTTACAATCGAACCATTACATGCGCCATCCATGGAAGCATGCCGATTACGAATCGATAATTTAACAAAACCTATTTATAGCCTTGCTACACTAGAGTTAATAGCTGAGCGCTTTGCGGGCATTCTGGCAGATCCTCAACCAAATCATTTGCGCTATGGTGTACTGATTGTGGCATCGGATCACTTGGTAGATGGTCCACAAAATAGTCAGCATGGTTGTGAAAGCTATGAAGCTATCAAGCGTTTTAATGAAGGCAGAACGGCTACGCAAGGTGCGGCATCTAAGTTACAAGCACCTGTGCATGTAGTAAATATAGGCCTTGAACAAGATACAACGGATTTGACGAATATTGACCAAAAGGTTATCCGTAAGGGTTCTCACTTCTTTGGTGTAGAACCTGTTATTTCTCGTGATGAGTTAGAAGAGGCTATTGAACTAGGCTTTTCCTATGCTGATAAACTGCACAACGAAGGATTACAAGTCGTTGCTATTGGTAATATAGGGGAGCGGGCATTTCTCGATTCCCTTGTAACGACTGCAACTATTACAGGTTGTGCTTATGACGATATTCTAGTTCATACTAAATGTGGACCTACCATTGAGCAACGAGCTGCTCATATCCATTCCTTTGTAGATCGTTTCAACATTGCCGTTGATGATTGGTCTGCTTTGAGTGAAAGCGAGCGCCGTGATGCGGTGTTGCATTTGCTTCATGTCGCAGGTGGCTTAGATATTGCATTTTTAACTGGATTTATTTTAGGTGCTGCTAGTCACCGTATGGCAGTAGTATTTGATAATGCTGTAACAGGTGCAGCTGTATTGACTGCCGTTACTATTGAGCCATTGGTTAAGGACTATATATTCCCATCCGCCGCATATGAGGAACCAATCCATAAGGAGCAATGTCGATTCTTAGATGTAAAACCGTGCTTACACTATAACTTACAAATTGATGAAGCATTGGGTTCCACAATGGGACTATCCATTATTGATGCATCCATGCATATGCTGAATGATATGAAAACCTTCGTGGAAGCTGAGGTAAAAGCAGCGGAAGATGGGGCCGGTAAAGGTAGACAAAAGAACAAAGAGTAATCTATATAAAAGAGGGGTTGTTAAATCCCTCTTTTTATATGTTT
>CABSJL010000041.1 GCA_902478055.1 uncultured Veillonella sp.
TCATATCACGTTGGTTACCAGTTGGGCCATAGTAGTTAAAGCCATAGCTCAATTGGCCATAACCGCCGATCATGTGTGTCGGTTTCATGTGAATATGAGTTGGTGCATTATGCGTACCACCGCGTTGTTTCTTAACTTTCGCGCCAGGAACGTTGATGTGACGGTCTTGGGAATGGTGCATATAGGAAATACCGCGAGGAATACGTGGGGAAACTACAGCACGAGCTGCAACAATACCGTTTTTATTGAAAGCTTCTACCCAATCATTATCCTTAACGTCGATTTCTGCTGCATCGTCTTCGTTGAGCCAAATAGTTTGACCACCGCGGAACAATGTCAACATTTGTTGGCTATCGAAATACATACTATGTGTAGACCACTTGTGATGTGGTGTTAAGTATTTCAATGTAATTTCAGGAACACCTTCTTGTTTGTAGTCACCTTGTACTGGTTTATAGGACAATACAGGTTTGTACAATGCCATAGCTTCACCGTAATCGCGCATCATTTCATGATCGCAATAGAAGGATTGACGACCTGTTACGGTACGGAATGGTACCTTATCTTCTGTAGATGTAGTAAATGGAGAATAACGACGGTTTTTATCGTTCTTACCAGTACTTGTTACAGAGCTAATGATGAAGCGTGGTTGACGAACCATGTCATCAAAGGTAATTTTTTCTTGTTCACGACCTTTTGCGTTCTTTTCAAGATTAGAAAGACCTGTTTTTTCTTCCATTGCCTTCCAAGAACGAACAGCCAATTTACCATTTGTACAAGAAGACAATGTCAATACAGCATTACAAGCTTCTTTACATTCGTAAATGCTTGGACGGCCATGAGAAATGAATTCTGGATTATCGATTGTACCATTTTGTGCGTACAATGTTTGATATTCATCAGATACATCCCAAGCCATGCCATGAGCACCCATTTTGTTTTCAATATTAGGTCCCAATGCAATGTATTTTTCAAAGATTTTACTATAGTCGCGTTTTACATGAACGAGGTTCGGCATTGTTTTACCAGGAATTGGTTCACATTCGCCTTTGCTCCAGTCAAGAACCTTACCTTCTGGTTGAGCCACTTCACCTGGGCTGTCATGACCAAGAGGCAATGCTACGATGTCTTCGTATTCTGTGAAGCCAGACTCTTTTGCTACGCGAGATACTGTTTCTGCAAGGGTACGGAATGTATCCCAGTCAGATTTAGTTTCCCATGCGCAATCAACAGCAGCTTGGAATACGTGTACATATGGATGCATATCTGTAGAAGACAAGTCTTCTTTTTCATACCATGTAGCTGCAGGGAATACGATATCAGAGTACAAGCCTGTAGAAGCCATACGGAAGTCGATGTCGATTAAGAGGTCAAGCTTACCAGCTTCATCTGCTTCGCGCCATTTGATTTCTTCTGGTTTTACTGGTGCGTCATCATCTTCGAGAACACCATGTTTTGTACCAAGTAAATGTTTCAAGAAGTATTCATGGCCTTTAGAAGAGGAACCGATAAGGTTCGCACGCCATACAAACAAGTTGCGTGGGTGGTTTTCTTTAGCCGCTGGATCTTCTACGCAGAATTGTAATTCTTTATTTTTCAATGCTTGCGCTACATATTGGTTAATCTCTGATTCTGTACCAGCACCTGCTGCACGAGCATCGTTAATCAATTCTTGGCTGCCTTTATTGAAAGTAGGGTACGATGGCAACCAACCTAAACGAGCCGCTAATACGTTGTAATCACCAGGGTGACGATAACGAGGCTTAGCTAATTTAGATACGCGGTCTGCCAAGTCGATGCAATCAGAACGATATTGTTCTGTAGCAAAGTAGAACCAAGATGTACCATTTTGCAAACGAGGAGCTTTACTCCAGTCGTTAGCTGTCATGATACCGCCCCAACCTTCAACAGGACGAAGTTTTTCTTGACCTACGTAGTGAGCCCAGCCACCACCGTTAACACCTTCTGTACCACAGAACATGATAAGGTTCAAAATTGTACGGTAAATCACGTCAGCATGGTACCAGTGGTTAATACCACCGCCCATGATAATCATGGAACGACCTTTAGTTTTTTCTGCATTATCAGCAAATTCACGAGCTGTGGCAATAGCGATATCTGCTTTTACGCCAGTGATTTTTTCTTGCCATGTAGGTGTGTATGGAGTGTCATCAGTGTAAGCTTTCGCTACTTCACCACCGATACCACGGTCGATACCATAGTTAGCAAGAATGAGGTCATAAACTGTAGTTACTTTTACAGGACCATCAACAGTTTGTACTGTAATCGTTGGAATAGCACGTTCAATAACGCCTTCGTGCTCTTCATCACCAAAGTATGGCAACTTAACAACAGTCACATCTTGACGTTGGTCAAATACGGATAAGCGAGGGTCAATTTTAGCCCCTGTATTGCGGTTTTCAAGGCGTAAGTTCCATTTTTGTGGATTTGTGTGACGGTCGCCCATTGTACCATTTGGAACAACGATTTCATTTGTTGTTTCATCAATCAATACAGTTTGGAAATCAGCACCGTCTTCTTTGCTACCTAAATCCTTAGCGTTTAAGAAACGACCTGGTTGTACTGCACCGTTGATGTCTTCAACGCGTACAAGGAATGGCATATCGGTGAACTCTTTAGCATACTCTGTGAAGTATGGAGTTTCTTTGTCGATGTAATATTCCTTTAAGATTACGTGACCCATTGCCATAGCAAGAGCCGCATCAGTGCCGGCTTTCACGTTGAGCCAAGCATCGGAAGAAGTTGTAGATTCCGCATAGTCAGGGGATACGGACACAACCTTAGTACCTTTGTAACGAACCTCTGTCAAGAAGTGAGCGTCAGGTGTACGTGTCAACGGTACGTTGGAACCCCAAGTCATGATGTAGCCAGCATTGTACCAGTCACCAGATTCAGGCGTATCAGTTTGTTCACCCCAAACTTGAGGGCTAGAAGGTGGCAAATCGGCATACCAGTCATAGAAGGACAATGGTGTACCGCCCATGAGGTTAAGGAAACGAGCACCTGCTGCATAGGACAACATGGACATCGCTGGAATTACAGAGAAGCCTGCGTTGCGGTCAGGGCCGTATGTTTTTGCTGTATATAGTAAAGATGCTGCAGTGATTTCTGTCGCTTCGTCCCAAGTGGAGCGCACAAAGCCCCCCATCCCACGGGCAGATTTATATTTTTTCGCCTTTTCAGGGTCTTCTACGATAGATTTCCATGCTTCGATAGGATTTTTAGCTGTTTTCTTTGCTTCTCTCCAAAGCTCAGCCAATTCGCCGCGTACATATGGATATTTTACGCGCAATGGGCTGTATAAATACCAAGAGAAGGTCGCGCCACGAGGGCATCCACGTGGTTCGTAATCCGGCATATCATCCGGTGTTTCCGGATAATCTGTAGCTTGGTTTTCCCAGGCTACGACGCCATTTTTAACGTAAATGTTCCAGCTACAAGAACCAGTACAGTTTACACCATGTGTTGTGCGGACTACTTTATCGTAGGACCAACGGTCACGATAAAAATTTTCCCACTCACGACCGCCATCTTCTGTTATTTGATGGCCGCTTGGAGATACGTCCTTCTTGCGAAGAAACTTGAATTTCTGAGACAATAAACTCATCTCGTGTCCTCCTTAAAACTACAAAAAAGCCCTTGCGTTAGCAATGCCAACAACAAGGGCGAATATCCACAATTATTCGATATTACTGATATTAGGATCGATCGTGTCGCTATCTAAATCGAGTAATCCGATTAATGCATCTAAGTCACAGATTACCAGATGGTGTTTATCATAGGCTACATAGCCTAATTTTCGTAACTCACTGAGCATGCGGTTTAAACTTTCCCGAGATGTGGCAGCAAATTCAGCTAATTCTTGATTTGTTAAGGCGATGTCGATGTAAATGCCGTCATCCCGCTTAATCCCATAGCTATTAGCTAAACGCAATAGTGTTGAATAGAATGCACCTTTTTTACCATACAACAACAAATCTCTATACTTCGCTTGTTGTCGCCGCATATGAAGTGTATAGATTTTCATCATCGCAATGGCCAACGAATGGTCCTTTGCAATGGCTGGTTCCAACACATCATAACGGATGGAATAGACCGAGCATTTTTCACGTGCAATCGCATTGAACACGTAAGTCCGGGTATTCGTCTCGTACAAAGGAATTTCGCCAAGTACATTATTTGGCCCCACCAAACGATGAGCAAAAATATGACCACTTGCCTCAAATTTCTTAATACTAAGCCGTCCTTCGCGGACAATAAAAAAATGATCTGCTATATCACCTTCGTGAAACAAAAATTCGCCTTTTTCGAGGTGAATTGTTTCTCCTGGCAATGCAAGTAACTGGTTAATTAACTCCTGTTCCATACTATCACCGTGCATCTTTCAGTGTCATTTGTCCATATTGATTGTGAAAGCAACTTTCACAATCAGACATGCACAAAAGGCACATATACTATATACTTTACGTATATTACCCCTATTATAACCGATTAATTCTTATATAAGTGTGTTTTTCGTCACATTCACATTATATTCTGTCTTATATAATAATGGTGTGATTTTAGGCACACTCTCTACTATTATAGTACCACATTTTACAAGGCTTTTTAATGAGATGTGCCACATATTCGTGTGAAAAGATCTACCCTTTATCACATGTGTTTTAGTTAAAGGAGAGCTCTCATGTCAGAACTGAAAATGCCTCAAGTAGGTGCAAGTCGCAAAGAGATTGTTGCGAACTGGCAACCAGAAAATCCCGAATTTTGGGAAAAGTTTGGTAAAAAAATCGCCAAACAAAACTTGGTAATATCCACTATTGCCTTAACCTTAGCCTTTTGCGTATGGTATCTATGGGCCACCATCGCAGCGCAATTAAATGGCGCAGGTTTTAACTTTACTACAGAACAATTATTTACACTCGCAGCCTTGCCAGGCCTTGTAGGTGCTACATTGCGTTTCGTCTACACATATATGCCTGCACTTATGGGCGGTAAGAACTGGACCTTTGTATCCACACTTATTTTATTAGTTCCTGTTGTATGGCTCGGCTTTGCAGTACAAGATACAACAACTTCTTATACGACATTTATGATCTTAACGGCCCTCATCGGTTTAGCGGGCGCTAACTTCTCGTCCTCCATGGCGTACATTGGCAACTTCTTCCCAAAATCCGAAAAAGGTACTGCCCTTGGTATCAACGGTGGTGTTGGTAACCTTGGTATTTCCGTAATCTACTTCTTAGCTCCATTCGCTATGGGTTCCGCTGCACTTGGTAATGTCTTCGGTGTTACACCAGCTATTATCAAAGGCAACGCAGTATACCTTGCTAATGCGGCTTTCATGTGGATTGTGCCACTCGTAATTATCCTTGCACTTATGACGCGTTTCATGGATAACTTGCCATTGGAAAAACCAAATCCTAAAAACCTTGTACAAATCTTCGGCAACAAACACACTTGGGCTCTTACATTACTTTACACATGTTCCTTCGGTGCTTTCTCCGGTTACGCAGCAGCACTTGGTCTCTTGGTAGGTAAAGAATTCCCTGAAATTCCATTCGCATCCATCGCATTCGTTGGTCCCCTTGTTGCAGGTGCCCTTCGTCCTGTAGGCGGTTGGTTATCCGACAAGATCAACAGCGGTACAAAAGTTACTTTCGTCAGCCTCATCGGCTTATGTGCTACCACTGCATTGATCGCAGTTGGTGTAGATATGCACAACTTCCCATTCTTCTTTGCTATGTCCGTATTGACATTCGTATGCTGTGGCTTTGCAACAGGTGCTACATTCCGTATGATTCCTCACGTATTTGGCAATCCGTTGTTATCCTCTTTAATCACAGGTTTCGTAGCTGCTGTAGCTGCATACGGTGCATTCATTACACCTAAAATCTTCGGTTTCGTATACTCCACATTCGGCAATATTCACCCTGCATTCGCAGTACTACTAGCATTCAACATCGTAACAGTTGCAGTTTGCTTCTGGTTCTATGTGAGAAAAGGGGCAAACATGAACGTATAAATTCATGTTCTACCTTATAGCTGTATAGAAAATATAATTTACTATCTAAACTTGGTAATAAAAGACACCCACAATTATCCTCCAGCTACTTTAACGGTCTGCGGCCTAGGGCCTTGACCTAGTAAAGTCGGATAATTGTGGGTGTTCTTTTATTGGAATTTAGATTTGTATTAGAGCATCACATAGTAAATTATATTTTCTGCCACAGCAATTACGGTTGTCCATGAATTTATGCGTTCTAAATAGACAGAACGGTCTGCGGCCTAGGGCCTTGACCTAGTAAAGTCGGATAATTGTGGGTGTTCTTTTATTGAAATTTAGATCTGTATTAGAGCATCACATAGTAAATTATATTTTCTGCCACAGCAATTACGGTCGCCCATGAATTTATGCGTTCTAAATAGACAGAACGGTCGCGGCCTAGGGCCTTGACCTCATCCATATACCTCTTCTAAAAATTAGAACAGGCCTGTTCTAATTTCTAGGAGAGCATGTATTGCCTAAGATGCACCAAGAAACTATGTGAAAACTTTATATGCTTATTTTCTTTGTAAGCCACGATAAACGAGTTCAAAAATAGTTTTCTGAGCTTCTAACCACTCATCGCTTTGGGACCACTTATATTGTTTATTAACAGCATATAGACCGTGTACTAAAAAAACAAAAACGGATACCCCTACATCAAATGAAACCCCAAGGGCTTTTGCCACAACGAGCCCTTGTCGATCTTTTTCACATCCTATAATGCGTTGTAATACATATTCTGAAATTTGTTCATCTAAAAATAGAGGTAAATACTTTTTATGTCGTATAATACGCTGACATAAGGGCAATCTATCAAAAATAGAATCGTATGCTTCTCTCAATGACACTGAATCAGAAGCAGCCGATAAGGTTCGAGCTATAGTTTGTAAATTGTTGTTATCTACCATTCCTGGCTTTGAATAAGCAATTGCATCATCTACTAAATCATCAACAATTTCCATGATATTGCTATAGTGTAAATAAAAAGTAGAACGAGTTATACCTGATGCTTTACACAACAATGTTACGGTTATAGACTCAAAGGGATTTGTTTCTAAACAACGAAGCAACCCTTCTTTTAACAACATTCGTGTCATTTCTTTTCGAGTTATCATATAACCTCCTACATAGACACATTTATACAATGTGTCTATTAACAAACATAGTGTCAATTATTGTTGAGACTAGTATAACAAAACAAGGTACACTAATTCTAGGGATTACAAACAGTAATCTATTTGATGAGATTTTCAAAATACAATTAAGGAGATACCTATGACACAATATACTCACATTAGAAATGCTACAGGAAAATTAACAATAAAAAACACAACATTTCTTATTGATCCATTCTTAGCACCAAAAGATACTTATCCTGGCTTTGAAGGAACATTTAACTATCAACAAAGAATGCCTATGGTTGATTTACCTGTATCAATGGACAATCTATTAAGCAATGTAACTGCGGTAGTAGTTACACACACACATCTCGATCATTGGGATGACACGGCAATTAAATCTATTCCAAAGTCACTTCCTATTTTTGTGCAAAATACAGCGGACAAAGAACTTATTATCTCCCAAGGCTTTAATGATGTACGCATCATTTTTGAAAGTCTTGAGTTTAATGGTATCACATTGAGAAAAACAGGTGGCTCACACGGCACTGTAGAAATGTATGCAAATCCAGTTCTCGCACCATTAGCAGGCGATGCAATGGGCGTTATTTTTGAAGCAGAAGGCGAACCAACTGTGTACCTTGTAGGCGATACAGTATGGACAAGCGATGTAGAGAAGGCCCTTCTTCGCTTCGACCCTAATGTTATTATTATGAATACAGGATATGCTCAAGTTTTGGGCTTTGAAGATAGTATTATTATGGGGACAAAAGATATTGGCCGCATGGTAGTACGCAAACCAGAAGCTAAAATCATCGCGGTTCATATGGATACAGTTAATCATACAGCAACAAGCCGTAAGGATGTGCACAAATTTATCAAAGGCACCCATATCGAAAGCCATGTAGCAGTCCCTGAGGATGGAGAAACTATTATACTATAAGTTACTATATACCTATGTTGTTTTTATGTTGTTATTGAGGTATACTATAAACATAAAGAGAGTCATTGACGTGTGCAAGCGTTAGGCTCATCTAAAAATTTGGGAAATAAGATGCGCCTAACGTGTAAGTATTACCAGTACTTATTACGTTAGGCGTTTCTTAAGTTTATTTGAATAAACTTAAGATGGAAATTACAATGAAGCGTCAGGCCTACCTGACGCTTTTATTATTGTCTTTAGACTGGTTCGCGACGTAGTCGCGAATCATAAAACCACCCGCTATGCGGGTGCGGCAACGAAAGTTATACAAAAAAATCACCTTGCTTAAGTATAATGTAGGTGTTCAAGCCGCATTATATGCAAAAGAAAGGTGATTTTATATGGCAACAAAGACACAGAGCCTTGCG
>CABSJL010000042.1 GCA_902478055.1 uncultured Veillonella sp.
TCTCATAGAATAGAAAAACAGGCTATAGGAAAAACCTAGTAGCCTGTATTTTTTCAACATATTATAAAGTTTTATTGAATTGGACCTTTAGGAGCAAACATATCTTGTAACTCTTCACGTGTGAAATGATATTTTTCATTACAATAGTGACAAACAAGCTCTGTTACTTCATCTTCTAGAATAGCCTCTTTATCTTCTTCTCTTAATGTCATGAGTACGGCACCAAAGCGATCGCGGCCACAACGACATTGGAAATGAATCGGTTCATTATATACTTCATTCACAGTTAAACCATCAAGAACGCGTTCCATAAGACCTTTACCATCTGGATTTGCTTTCAAATATTCTGTAATTGGGCCTAATTCATTAATATTCTTTTCTACTTGTGCTAACGCTTCATCTGTAGCATCTGGTAAAGCTTGAACGATAAAACCGCCTGCCACAACAGTATGATAATCTGGATCTACCAATACACCTAAGCTAATGGTAGAAGGCACTTGCTCAGAAGCATATAAATAATAAGCCAAATCTTCTGCTACTTCACCACTTTGAATAGGACTTGTGGAGGTATAGTCTTGTGCTAATTGTGTAAAACGAGTTACTTGAACTTCACCATTATGGCCTACAGCAGCACCTACATCGAGCTTACCAGCTCGTTTTAAAGGTACATCTACATGTGGCTCATCCACATATCCACGAACTGTATTATCTGCAAAAGCATCTACGTGAACAACGCCTAAAGGACCATCACCTTTGATGCGAAGGCTTACATTTTCATGGTTTTTAAAGTCCCCAGCCAATAAAATAGCACCCGTCATAGCACGACCTAAAGCAGCCGTTGCTACAGGCCATAAATCATGACGTACACGAGCCGTTTCAACAGTATCTGTTGTTACTGCTAAAGACATACGAACCCCTTCTCGGGTCGTAAAACGTTTTATATAATCCATTCTATCATTCCTTATTTCTAATTAATAAATCGTACACACTTAATAGTGCTTATATAGTATATCATGTCATAGAATTACTTTTCAATAATAGGGAATATATGTTCGTCTACTCTAATTCCAAATTAAAAGAACATATTTTCGATAATATAAAAACACCCAGCATCATGAGATACTGAGTGTTTACTATGTAATTATTAGAATTGATCGATAAGGTTAACCATTTCAATAGCACCCATAGCACAGTCGTAACCCTTATTGCCAGCTTTAGTACCAGCACGTTCGATAGCTTGTTCAATGTTTTCAGTTGTTACTACACCGAACATAACAGGAATACCTGTTTCCAAAGAAACATGAGCAATACCTTTTGCCACTTCATTACATACATAGTCATAATGAGTTGTAGCACCGCGGATAACAGCACCAACACAAATAACTGCATCGAAGCGACCAGATGTAGCTGCTTTTTTAGCAATTAAAGGAATTTCATAAGCGCCTGGAACCCAGATTACTGTAATATCTTCTTCTTTTACATCGTGACGCAATAAGCAATCTTCAGCGCCACCAATTAATTTAGATGTTATGAACTCGTTAAAACGAGAGCCGATAATAGCAAATTTTTTACCAGAACCTAATAAGTTACCTTCTTGAACCTTCATTATGTTGACCTCCTATATTCCATTAAAGGAAATTCTTATGTGCCGAACAATTTGTTAAATAAAACTAAATAATTAGTCTTCTAACATATGCCCCATTTTTTCTTCTTTTGTTTTCAAGTAGCCTGCATTGAATTTATTGGCTGCAATGATAAGCGGTACACGGCTAGTTACATCGATACCCCAATGTTCTAAACCATGGCGTTTTTCAGGATTATTCGTTAACAAACGAATGCTTTTAATACCTAAGAAACGGATAATTTGAGCTGCTAAGGAATATTCGCGCATATCTGCAGGGAAGCCCAATTGTTCATTAGCTTCTACAGTATCTAATCCTTGTTCTTGTAATGCGTAGGCTTTAATTTTATTAGTTAAACCAATGCCACGACCTTCTTGGCGCATATACACCACAACGCCTTTGCCTTCTTTTTCGATGGCACGCAATGCGTGATCTAATTGTTCACCACAATCACAACGTTTAGAACCAAATACATCGCCTGTTAAACATTCTGAGTGAATACGAACAAGAACATCGTTACAGTTTTGAACATCACCCTTAACAATAGCTAAATGTTCTTTATGGTCTAAATCATTTTTGAATACAAAGATGTTAAAATCACCAAATTTAGTAGGTAGTTTAGAACAAGCACCGAGCTCAATCATATCTTCATGTTGTTTACGATACTCAATAAGTTCTGCTACAGATGCAATTTTAAGATCATGTTCTTTAGCGAATTGTAAAAGATCTGGCAAACGAGCCATATCGCCATCGTCTTTTGTGATTTCACAAATAACAGCTGCCTCTTGCAAACCAGCTAATCGACAAAGGTCAATAGATGCTTCTGTATGACCTTGGCGAACTAATACGCCACCCTCTTTATACACGAGGGGGAATACGTGGCCTGGGCGACGAAAGTCTTCAGGTTTAGCATTAGGATCTAGTAATTTTTGAATTGTATACGCACGTTCTGCTGGAGATACGCCTGTTGTAGTATCTACATGGTCTACAGTAACGGTGAAAGCAGTTTCATGATTGTCTGTATTTTTAGCAACCATTGCAGGGATGCCAAGCTTTTCTAGAGCTTCACGACGCATTGGTGTACATACAATACCGCGCGCGTATTTAACCATAAAGTTAATATTTTCTTGTGTAGCAAACTCTGCAGCAATGATAAGATCACCTTCGTTTTCACGGCTTTCATCATCAACGATAATAACAGGTTTACCAGCTTTAAGGTCTTGTAAGACCTCTTCAATAGAATGTAATTGTTCGCTCATAGGAACGCTCCTTACTTTATATAAATCCATTCTCTACTAAGAGGGATTGCATAGATTTCTTAGGTTTCTCTTCGGTAGGTTCGCTACCAAGATTCATAAAATGACGAATATATCGACCAGCGATATCCGTTTCTAAATTGACCTCCGTTCCAATATGGGCAGAACCTAGAATAGTTTCGCCTAAGGTGTGAGGAATGATCGATACAGAAAAACTGCTGTCCGTTCGTCGCATAATAGTGAGGCTAATACCATCGATCGTAATCGATCCTTTATAGATAACATAATCCATAACAGATTTTGGAGCCTCTATGGTAAAGATAATGGCATTATCCGTTTGTTCACGATCAATGATGCGGCCTGTACCATCTACATGTCCAGCTACAATGTGACCACCAAATCTACCGTTAGCAAGCATAGCTCGCTCTAAATTGACAGGTTGATGAACTTTCAAATTTGTGAAAGTAGTCATCTTAATTGATTCAGGCATTACATCAGCTGTAAATACGCCATTACCAATTGTAGTAGCTGTCAAACATACACCGTTAACAGCTACGGAGTCACCGATTTTTAAATCGCTAAAAATCTTATCCCCCCGAATTGTAATGGCTAAGGATTTAGGGCCCTTTTTAATGCTTTCTACACGGCCGATTTCTTCAACGATTCCCGTGAACATAAGCGCCCCTCCTTCCTTGACGATACGCTTCAATACGGATGTTATTATCTAGTACAGTTGTTTTTGTAAAGGTTAATTGCGGCGAAGAGTCTAAACTTTCAAAACCACGACCACCTACGGCAGGTGTAGCCTCTGTACCACCGATTATAGTATTACCAATATAGGTAACCACCTTATCAAAGTTCATGGTCTCTACAAAAGAGCTGATAATAGCAGAACCACCTTCAACTAACACTGAAGTATAACCAAAATCTCCCAACTTTGTAAGAATATCATCAATAGATAATTTCTTAATATCTATGACGATATCTGTACTTTTACTTTTACGAGTAGATACTGATTCAACAACCGTTACAAGAGCTCCTACGTGTTCTAGCGCCTGTATCCGTTCTTTAGGACAACCTTTAGATACAAATATATGAACCTTGCGAGTATCTACTTCAAATACACGACTTGTGGTAGGCGTTCTACCAAGACTGTCTAATATGATGACATCTGGTTGATGAACTGGGATAGGCTCATTAAGAATGTTTCTATCTAATATAGCATCTGCTAATTCATCATCACTAAGACGACAGTTTAACTGAGGATTATCTGCTAAGATTGTACCGATACCAACGAGCATAGCATCATGAGTAGCACGTAGTACATGTCCATCACGACGGGAGGATTCATTAGTAATCCATTGGGATTGGCCTGTAAACGTTGCAATCTTACCATCAAGGGACATAGCACTCTTAATAGTTATAAAAGGTTTTCCCGTCTGTATATAGGTAAAGAAATGCTCATTAAGCTCAGCACATTCATCATTACAAACAGGAACGACAACTTCAATCCCCGCTTCTTTAAGAAGCTCAATACCTTTACCAGCAACAAGTGGATTAGGATCTGTGCTACCGATTACCACCTTAGCTATACCCGCTTCTATGATACGAAGAGCACAAGGTGGTGTTTTACCATAATGAGAACAAGGCTCTAATGTTACATATAGAGTGGCACCTTTAGCATTATCACCCGCTTGATTCAGTGCATGCACCTCGGCATGAGCCGTACCAGCTTTGTGATGATAACCTTCACCGATTATTGTATTGTCTTTCACCACTACGGCCCCCACCAAAGGATTTGGAGAAGTGTGACCTGTGGCCAATTTTGCCAGTGCAATGGCGCGTTTCATATATGCTACGTCATCCACCATATCACCTCAATAAAAAAAGGACTATATACATAGTCCTTGGGTAATCATAATTGCGCACAACAAATGTGCCTTGTCTTTTCTCATCCAGACTGTACTGTCGGTATCGGAATTGCACCGATTCATACCCATAAGGTTCGCGGACTATACCGCCGGTAAGGAATTTCACCTGTCCCCAAAGACTCATCTATTTTCTTTATGAATTAATAGTAACACTTTTATTAATGTTATGCAAGAAGTATAGATTTATACTGAGAAATATTATTAACTAAATTATGACATTTATATTTAAAATATATTCTCTTTTTTACTTATGAATGTGATTTATTTTTTTTAGATTAAGACTCTATAAACTATGTATACAAAAGTTGGTGATTTATATCACATATTTACAATATGAATAGGACTATCATGAAATATATAGTTAAATAACTATATTATATTGATATTAATTATTAAATTAAGGTGATAATATGGCAAAAAAAAGAATTTCTGATGTACTTATCGATGTCTTAGCTAGTGCTGGCATTGAACGTATTTATGGCATCACTGGCGATAGTTTAAACTCTGTAAACGATAGTTTACGCCGCAATGGTAAGATTGCCTTTGAACATGTACGACATGAAGAAACAGCAGCCTTTGCTGCAGGTGCAGAAGCATCCTTAACTCATAAATTAACTGTATGTGCTGGTAGTTCTGGCCCTGGTAACTTACATTTGATTAATGGTCTCTTTGATTGCCACCGCAATCGTGTTCCAGTATTGGCTATTGCCTCCCACATTCCTCAATCTGAAGTAGGGTTAAATTATTTCCAAGAAACACATCCTGAAAACTTGTTTAAAGAATGCTCTTGTTTCTGTGAACTTGTATCCAATCCTAAACAAATGCCTGAAATTCTATTCCGTGCTATGAATGCAGCTGTAGGCAATCAAGATGTTGCTGTTATCGTTCTTCCTGGGGACGTTGCAGTTATGGAAATGGAAATTGATGAGTTACCTGTTTGGACTCCTCCTCGTTTACCTCATATCGTGCCACAACGCGACGATATTGAAGAAATGGCCGCTCATTTAGAAACTGGTAAACGCATTACTCTCTTCTGTGGTGCAGGCTGTGAAGGTGCTCATGACGAAGTTGTAGAATTAGCAAAACGCTTACAAGCACCTGTAGTACACGCTTTCAGAGGTAAAGAATGGGTTGAATGGGATAATCCATATGATGTAGGTATGACTGGTCTATTAGGCTATACATCTGGTTATCGTGCTATCGAACAATGCGATACTCTGGTAATGCTTGGTACAGACTTCCCGTACCGTCCATTCTATCCAGAAAATGCGAAAGTAATCCAAGTGGATAGAGATCCTAGTGCTTTAGGTCGTCGTGTTCCTCTTACACAAGGTATTATTGGTACTGTAAAAGATACATTAAAAGAATTATTACCTCTTGTTAGTCAACGCGGTGATACTGAATTCATCGACACTGTACGCAAAGCATATGCTAAATTTAGAGGCGACTTAGATAGCTATGCTGTAGCTGAACCAGATGGCGTGGCAATTCACCCTCAATACTTTGTAAACCGTCTTAATAAATTAGCTGCTGAAGATGCTATCTTTACCTTTGACGTAGGTACACCAGTAATTTGGACCGCTCGTCATTTAAAAACAAATGGTAAACGTCGCATCTTAGGCTCTTATAATCACGGCTCTATGGCCAATGCTATGATGCATGCCATCGGTGCTCAAAATGCATGTCCTAATCGTCAAGTTATCTCCCTTTCCGGTGATGGTGGCTTCACAATGATGATGGGTGAAATGTTAACATTAAAACAACTTAACTTACCTGTTAAAATCTTTGTGTTTAACAACGAAGAACTCAGCTTCATCGCCATGGAAATGAAAGCCTCTGGCTACTTAGACTATGCTACGGACTTCGTAAATCCAGACTTTGGTAAACTTGCGGAAGCAGCTGGCATTAAAGGTGTAAGCATTCAAAACTCTAGCGAAGTAGATGAAAAAATTATGGAAGCTCTCAACCATAATGGTCCAGTCATCGTTAATGTTCGCGTAGATAAACAAGAACTTGCTATGCCTCCTAAAATTGCGTACCAACAAGCTAAAGGCTTCAGCAAATACTTGATCAATGCAATCCTTGATGGCCGTGGTACAGAACTTAAAGAAATGGCCAAAACAAACTGGATGAAGTATAAATCCTTATATTAATATTGCCAATTTACAAAATCTGCCAAACTAAATAAACTGCAAAACTTTCAAAAAGAGGAGTCATCAAATGATGACTCCTCTTTTATCTATAGTAATCGTCCTCGTAATCGTCTTTATATCGTATTGCATCTAGATCTGATGGAGATAATACATTCCCCTCTTCATCAACATATTCTCGGAATTCATTAAAATATACACCTGGAATATCAGATTCTTCTAACTCAGGTACATCCTCAGGCTCAATGTCCCAAAATTCTATCTCCACAGATTGATTTTTGTTTTTATCCATCATTTCCTAACACTCCCTTTATTAGAGGAATCTATTTAAATACAAATCAATCTAACATTATTGTAGCAAAATATACAAAAATAAGCACTATAACCCATTTGGGATATAGTGCTTATTTTGTATATAAGTCTTATCTTGTATTGTATTATGCTCCAAAGAGTGACATTTGTTCGTCTTCAGGTAGTTCACCACAGCATTTGAGTTCTTTCATAAGATCAATGATGGTATTAGATACCTTACAACGACGTTGCAAGTCTTTTAGAGATGTAAACGGCCGTTCTTCTCGTTCTGCTACGATAGCATCAGCTACCGTTTCACCTAAGGAATCAATAGCTAAGAATGGCGGCAATAATGCACCATCTTTAATGCTAAAACGTCTTGCTTCGGAGTGTTGAATATCTACATTGATAAAACGATAGCCCCGTTGGTACATTTCCATAGATACTTCTAAAGCGCTCATAAGGTCTTTATCTTTTGGACTGGCAGCGCGATCGAGAGCCTTAATACGGTTAAACTCAGTCATTTGAGTTTTAAGGTCTCCTGTCATGATACGTAAGTCGAATGCCTTTGCACGAATGGAGAAGTATGCCGCATAGAATGCCAATGGATGGTACACTTTAAACCAGGCAATGCGGAAAGCCATCATTACATAAGCAACCGCATGGGCCCGTGGGAATAGATAGGAAATCTTTTTACAAGATTCAATAAACC
>CABSJL010000043.1 GCA_902478055.1 uncultured Veillonella sp.
AATGGCCGCATCACAGACCTCTTGACGACGTGCATAGCCTACTACCTCATATTCTGTATATTCCTTTAGAGCCTTTGCCAAGGATCCACCTAATAAACCTAAGCCAATAATACCTACGGTCTTACTCATATAAACCTACTTTCATAAACTATCTAGGAATGTATACGCTCTCATATAATGCTACATATAATTTATCAAGCTAATCCCTTTTTCGTATGCTTTCATAAAAACCTCAACAATGAATCTCATACAGTGTTTTTATTATAACATGTTCATAACCACATGGGATAAAATTATAAACATATAACATACAAAAAACGTGCCACCCGAAGGTGACACGTTTCTTTAATCTGCATCCTACTTAAAGAGTACGATGCTAATATTATTTAAATTGATTGCAAAGACTATCAAATAATGCTTGGTCAGGTTTAACCACATCTTCAGTCAATGGACGAGGATGTGGGCCACCATTTGCAGCAGCCAATGCTTTTTCAAAGGAAGGTTTAGATGTATTTTGATAGATAAGGCCTGTAACCAAACCATCAGTATCACCCAAAGTTTTAAGCGCTGTTGCACGATCTGTTGGGTCATAACCTTCAGGCAATGCTACTAAATGTTCTTTGAACCAATCGTAACTATTGCGTTTGTTATATGTAACACATGGGCTGAATACATTAATGAAGGAGAAGCCTTCATGATCCATGGCTTGTTGAATCAAATCAACGAGCTCTTTACGATTCACCATATAGCTTTGTGCTACGAATGTAGCACCTGCTGCAATCGCAGTTTCACAAACGGACAATGGAGACTCAAACGCACCATGAGGAGTTGTTTTTGTAACAAAACCGATGTCAGAACGAGGGGATGCTTGACCTTTAGTCAAACCATATACATGGTTATCCATTACTACGTATGTCATGTTTACATTACGTTTGAAAGCATGAATGGTGTGACCCATACCGATAGCGAACGCATCGCCATCACCGGAGAATGCGATAACTTCAAGATCTTGGTTAGCAAGTTTAACACCTTGCGCATAAGGAAGCGCACGGCCATGAGTTGTATGTGCACCATAAGCGTAGAAATAGCCACCGATACGGCTAGAACAACCGATACCGGAAATTACGGCTAATTTTTCTGGTGGAATATTTTTCGCTACTACAGCGTCAGTAATCGCCGCTTGAACCCCATAATGGCCACAGCCTGGACACCAGTTAGGACGAATATCATTTCTGTAATCTTTAGCTGTTGTCATATTATAGGACCTCCTTAATCGCATTTTTCACATAACTTTTTGTGAATGGATTACCATCGTATTTCAAGCAGCTAGAAATCTTATGTTTCTTATGCATGTTGATTTTAAATAAGTTAGCCAATTGACCAGTTTTATTGTGTTCTACAATAACTACTTTTTTCGCAGCATCAAAGAACGGTTGTAATTGCTTTGCTGGGAATGGTTTAATTAAGCGCAATTGTAAGTGATTAACTTTAACGCCTTCTTGATCGAATTCAGCAACGGCTTCTTCAATAGCACCACGGCTAGAAGCCATACCTACAACGAGTACATCTGCTTCGTCGTATTTAGCATTATTCAAGAATGGTTCATAGTTATCAGCTACAGTTTCCAATTTGCGGAAACGTTTATCAGTTTGCGCTACGTGCATTGTAGGCGCTTCTGCTGGTTTACCTTCTTCATTATGTTCTAGACCAGTAGAAAGGAATAGACCATTTTTCATACCAGGAATCGTACGAGGAGAAATGCCATCTTCTGTCAATTCAAAGCGTTTGAAGTAGTTAGGTTGTTCCAATTCAGGAAGGTCAGCTTCTTTCATCATTTTACCGCGGTTAATAGGCACACGGTTCAAGTCGAAGGAAGGAACAGATTGTTTATTCAAACCTTGTTGTAAGTCAGGCATGAAGATAACTGGGCATTGGTACATTTCTGCCAAGTTGAAAGCTTTTTGAATTTCATAGAAGCATTCTTCGATAGATGTTGGAGAAATTACGATACCAGCGTAATCGCCATGTGCATTGTAGCAAGCCGCATCAATATCGGATTGTTCAACCTTTGTAGCCATACCTGTGGATGGGCCGGAACGTTGAACGTCGATAACAACCATTGGCAATTCAGCCATGGAAGCCATGGATAAGGATTCAGCCATCAAGGAAAGACCAGGGCCAGAAGTACATGTGAAGCCACGAACACCTGCGTATACGCCGCCCATAGCTGTCATGCATGCTGCGATTTCGTCCTCTGTTTGAACGATTGTAGCACCCAATTTATCCATGTTTTTAATCATATATTCCATTACTTCAGATGCTGGAGTAATAGGATAAGATGCCATGAAACGGGAACCCGCTGCGATAGCACCTAAAGCACATGCTTCATTACCTAATAAGAACATTTGATCTTTCTTACCAGGAGCTGGCAATGTATCGATTTCAACATCGCCTAATTTTTCCATTACAAGGCTATGACCATCGTCAAAAGCAGCCAAGTTTTTATCCACGATTTCTTGGGATTTTTTCGCAAATTTAGCAGCAATCGCATCTTTGAACATCTTAGTATCGAAACCAAGAAGTGCAACAGACATACCAAGTGCTACGATGTTACGCATCAACATGGAACCTTGTTTCATTGCTGTTTCAGAAATTGGCAAGGACAAGCAATTAACCTTTGCACCTTCAAATTTAGAGAAGTCAGGATTTACTTTGCTGTCACAGATGATGTAACCGCCATCGCGAACTTCGGAACCATGCATATCAACTGTTTCTTGATCAAGAGAAAGCAAGAAGTCTACGCCTTCACCAATGGACATAACTTGTTCTAATGCAACGCGCAATGCGAATGTAGTATGACCACCTTTGATACGAGATGCAAACAAACGTTGGCTATACAAGGAATAACCTTCTTTAGCGAGGATTGTCGCCATGATTTCGCCACAACTCTCAATACCTTCACCTTGTTGGCCGCCCATTTTCCAGATAAAATCTTTACGTTTTTGCAAGAGATTCACCCTCCTTAGGATAAAAATTACACTGCTGACAAGAGTCTACCTTACTATGTTAATGTTTTATAGTACGAACCTGTCTTATATCGCCATTGTATCATGTATATTTTAGGTTTACAATGTATCATTTCACATAATAATAGGTATAAATTAAGGTATTATAACTAAAAATTATAAGAGAAAAGGATACTACATGCTAAGTAGTATCCTTTTAGTATTAATGGTTATCGTTTTAAATAAATTATAGGAGAATGTAGTCTATACAAAATTATATAGAATATTTATTCTGTAATACCTCTTGCTGCCGTTCTTCGGTAAAGAAGATTTCCTCTAAGCACAAACCTTGGGCTGGCGCTGTTTTGCCTATAACACGGCGATCTTTAGCCGCTAAATAGCCCTTAATATCCTCTACCTTGCGTCTTCCCAGCCCTACATCGACAAGTAATCCTACAATATTGCGAACCATGTGATATAGGAACCCATTGCCCACTACTGAAATAGTAACAAGAGGGCCTTCGGCCTCTACATGGATGCCCATGATAGTCTTTACAGGATCAGCAGGCGTTGAATTCGTTCCCTTTAAGGTAGTAAAGTCATGAGTGCCCAACAGTTCATTACCGGCAGCCTGCATGAGCTCGATATTAAGAGGTTTCTTAACGTGCCAGTGGTATCGTTTTGTCAGTGGATTCGCGATGAGTTGATTATGGATAGTATATACATACTCTTTACCATATATATTCCATCGCGGCTTCCAATCGAGGGGTATTTCCATCGCCTCAAGAACAACTATATCCTTTGGAATATGAGCAATCATAGCGCGAGGAATATTTTCTGCCGGTATAGCTCCAGATGTTTGGAATGTACAGACTTGAAACTTCGCATGTACCCCTGCATCTGTCCTAGAAGCGCCGTAGATTTGAATTGGTTCATTACAAATTTTTGACAATCCATATTCTAAACAACCTTGCACCGTTAAGCCCTTATCGTCAGGTTGCTTTTGATAGCCTGCTAAGTCAGTGCCATCATAAGCGACTATAATCCGTATATTTCTCATAGATCAAGCCACCATAAAAGGATGAGTACAATGGTAACTAAAATGACAGCTCCTACACCGATATAATCTACATAGGTAACTTGTAGTTCTTTCATGCGCGTACGATTCACACCGCCTCTATAACAGCGAGCCTCCATGGCAATAGCTAATTCATCAGCGCGTCTGAAAGCACTAATAAATAATGGTACTAAGAGAGGCACCATGTTTTTAGCACGTTGAATGATAGAGCCTGTCACAAAGTCTGCACCACGAGCAGATTGAGCTTTCATAATACGATCTGTCTCATCTAGTAGTGTAGGAATAAATCGCAATGCAATGGTCATCATCATTGCTAATTCGTGAGCTGGCACACCAATACAACGGAATGGATTGAGCAAATGTTCAATACCATCGGTCAAACGAATTGGTGATGTTGTATAGGTCAATAGGGAGGAGAACAAGATTAAAAAGATTAATCGCGCCGCCATTTGTAGACCCATAGCCAAGCCTTGATCTGTAATATTAATAATCCACCATTGGAAGATTGTATTACCTGGTGTTGTAAAGATATGAATACCCATGGTAAATACGATGATAATCCAAAGAGGTTTAATAGCAGACCACATCAAGCGTAATGGCAATCGTGATAGCAACATAGCAAAGATTGTAAATGCCCCTACTAAGCCATACGCAAGAGGAGAGTTCGCTAGGAAGATAGCTACTACGAATATTGTGGTAGCAATAATCTTTGCGCGAGGATCCATGCGATGTAAGAAGGAGTTTCCTGGGAAGTATTGCCCTATAGTAATATTATTTAACATGGCTACCTCCTTCTAGAATGGCTTGTACTGCATCATCTACAGATAATACACGATTAGACACATCTAGTCCCTGTTCACGCAAATACTCCATAGTGACAGATACTGGTGGTACGTCTACACCAACAGCCTGTAATTCATCGCGATGATTATTAAAGATATCCATCGGCTCTCCATCGAGAACGATGCGACCTTTATCAAGGACTACAAGGCGAGATGCCATGCGCGAAATATCTTCCATATTGTGAGATACAAGGATTACTGTAATCCCCTTTTCTTTATGAAGACGAATAATTTCTTCAAAGATTTCTTCACGACCAAATGGGTCAAGGCCTGCAGATGGCTCATCAAGAACTAGGAAGTCTGGATCCATCGCCACTACACCAGCAATGGCAACGCGACGCATTTGACCACCAGATAGGTGGAATGGAGAACGCTCTGCATAAGTGTCATAGTCAAGACCTACAAATTTCATAGCATCACGTACGCGTTCATCCACTTCATCTGCGCTAAGGCCTAAGTTTTTAGGACCAAATGCAATATCTTCGGCAATGGTTTCTTCGAATAATTGATGTTCTGGATATTGGAACACCATGCCTACCTTATGACGCATCTTCTTAGCTTCCTCTGTAGAAGCGCTAATATCTACACCATTAACGGTAACGGTTCCTGTTGTAGGATGTAATAAGCCATTCAAATGTTGTACAAAGGTAGATTTACCAGACCCAGTATGACCAATAATGCCTAAAAACTCACCGTTTTCAACAGTAAGAGATACACCATGAAGAGCCGTTTTTTCAAATGGAGTGCCTACACCATAGGTATAGGTAATATTATCTAATACAATCGCCATTAGTGTACGCCCTCCCCGCTTACTACATCTGAATTTTCATTGATAGGAGAACTAATCGTATTAGCACCTTTATGTTCACTTAGTAATTGATCAGCCAATTTAGAATGTTTTAGACCTTCTGCTAATTCTTCATTGTTGATGATACTCTTACCTACTTCATAACCTTTTTCAATCAATTTGAAAGCAATTTCAGACGCCACAGGTACATCGAGGCCAAGGCCTTTTAAGGTATCTACATGGCTAAAAATCTCACGAGGAGTACCATCATGTAACTTCACGCCATTTTTCATTACCACCACACGGTCAGCCGTAACAGCTTCCTCCATAAAGTGTGTAATGTACACGATAGTGATACCTTCTTCTTTATTGAGTTTATGAACTGTTTCAAGCACTTCACGACGACCTTTAGGGTCTAGCATAGCTGTTGGCTCATCAAGGACGATGCAATCTGGTTTCATTGCAAGTACGCCGGCAATGGCAATACGTTGCTTTTGGCCACCAGACAACAAATGAGGACCATGTTCTCTATATTCAGTCATATTTACAGCCTCTAACGCTGCATCGACACGTTTTCTAATTTCTGCGCTAGGAATACCTAAGTTTTCTGGACCAAAGGCAACGTCCTCTTCTACGACAGCTGCCACAATTTGATTATCAGGGTTTTGGAATACCATGCCCACATGTTGGCGTATATCCCAAATATGCGCTTCATCACGCGTATCATAGCCACATACATTGATATGACCTTCACTAGGTTGTAATAACACGTTGAAATGCTTAGCTAGTGTACTTTTACCACTACCATTCGTACCGATGATACAAACAAACTCGCCGCGCTTAATAGATAAATTCACATCATTTAATGCATGTACATCATTGCCATTTTCATCGGTATAGATATGACTCATATGATTGACCTCAATCATAATGTCTTTTTCGTTCATGGATAACCTCATATCTTTCTAGTCAATTTCGTTTCTATAAAAGTAGAACCATTTACAAATCAATCATTCCCATATTGAGCCTACTAGCATCAATATAATATGTCCTGTTCATACACTTAGAATGAAATAGTATCTAAGGTATTCTGTAAAAGGTTAACAATAGACATTTAATATTTACGATAACTGCTAATATATTACGATATTTTACTCATCGATTGTACCATAAAATTGACAATAAAAAAACGGTGCTGCAACATAAGTTACAACACCGTATGAGTTTGATTAAACTAACTCGATAATAGCCAAAGGTGCAGCGTCACCTTTGCGAAGACCAGTTTTGATTACACGAGTGTAACCACC
>CABSJL010000044.1 GCA_902478055.1 uncultured Veillonella sp.
ATGGTTTTAGGTGCTGTAGCATGTGCATTTAGTGCTACAGGTTTTGCAGCAGATGTACAAAATGGACATGGCCAAGGTATTGCAGATTCTACTACAGAAGTAAATGGGGCTAAGCATGAAGCAGTTCGTTCTAGTTGGTTAGATCGAACAGATATTGCCGTAGGTGTTCAAACTGGTGGTACATCTGATTCGCATAAGGGGATGTTCCCTAGTGATTATAATAATAACTTTTACAATACAAAATTAGATTACGGGAATATCACTAAAGCCTATATAGAAACATTACAACCTATTACCCATTATGATGAAAACTCTAAGAGCGTTGTGTTCGTACAAGGTCGTATTGGCCGTGGTGGTGAGAAAATCTCCTCTAAAGAGGTAAGAGGTTATTTCACTCCAGACCTTGTAATGTCACCATTTGGGTTTGATGTTTTTACGGAAATCAATACAGATGAAAAAACATCTGAGTCGTTAGGAACGGTTGGTAGCTTAGGTGTTGGTTATCGTATTCTTAGTAAACATGAACATGCTTATGTAGGTGTTAACGCTTTTGTAGATCGTGCTTTCACAGGAAATTACAATCGTATCAGCGGTGGTGTAGAGTATGTGAATGGACTCAACGAAGTGTATGCCAATGTGTATAGAGGCCTTGGTGATAAGGAACTCGTAAAAGGCGGTGGCGGTAATCCATATCCTAAACGGTTGTATCCTAATGGCTATCCAGATACATTCCCATACAATACCATTCCTAGTGAAAATTATAATACCTATGTAGGTGGTGGCGTGTTAGATGGCTATGAAATAGGGATCGTAAGGTCCTTTAAAAATGCACGTTGGGCTCGTGCCTATGTAAATGGGTATCGTTGGAACGGCAATGGATTTAGCCATAAACAAGAATATAATTGGGGGCGTCCAGGTCATTGGTCTGTGCCGTGGTTTACTGCACGAAATGCTAACCATTATAAAGGCATTAAAATCGGTGCTGAATTACAATTGACACCACATATATCTTTAGATATTGGGTATAACAATGCCAATAATATGTCGAAAGGGATGTATGGTACTCTTAAATATACATTAGGTACATCTAAATTTGCCTTCTGGGGTGGCAAGCATAGTGATGATACGATTACTACAGCTCGCTCTAAAATGCTAGATAAGGTACGTCGTCAAGACATGATTGTAGAATCCTTTGATGACATTGAATACGATTATTTGGCGCCAATTGATCATCTATAATACCACTGTAGTTTAGATTATAGATATTAAATAAGACATGTAATAATAGGAAAGTAATTTATATGAGCAAGACATTAATGATAAAAGCAATGGTTTTAGGTGCTGTAGCATGTGCATTTAGTGCTACAGGTTTTGCAGCAGATGTACAAAATGGACATGGCCAAGGTATTGCAGATTCTACTACAGAAGTGAATGGGGCTAAGCATGAAGCAGTTCGTTCTAGCTGGATGGATCGTACAGATATCGTAGTCGGTGTTGGCATGAAAGATTCTGAAGAGTCGAGTAGCCATCACTTCCATAATTTTACGCCTTGGGAAAATCATCCTATTGTGGGGACTTCTGATAAATCCAAATCTACAGAACTCAACAAGTTATACATTGAGACATTACAACCTATAACCCATTACGATGAAAATGCTAAAAGTGTTGTCTTTGTACAAGGTCGTATTGGACGCAGTGGAGAAAAGATATCCTCTAATAAATTAAATAATTATTGGGTTCCAGCTAGACCTGCAGGGACGTTTACGGTATATAATGGGCAAACAGATAAGGAAGAGTCCTTAGGTGTAAATGCTAATGTTGGTGTAGGGTATCGTCGCCTTAGTAAAGGTGAGCATGCTTACGTTGGTGTTAATGCATTCTATGACCATGTGTTTAAAGGTGGTTATAAGCGTGTTAGTGGCGGCTTAGAATATGTGGTAGGGCTTAATGAATTCCATGCCAATATTTATAAAAATTTAGGATCTAATGAAAGAAAATATATAGGACTTCATGGGCGAACTGATACATGGTATGATCCTACAGGATTGTATCCATATGGAATGGATCCTGATCAAAGTCTTTATGATTATGCTAGGGTTGATTATGAAAATCACTGGGCTCTAAGTGAAAATACTGTAGCTAGAGGTTATGATATTGGCTATGCTCGAACATTTAAAAATGCTAGATGGGCTCGTGTCTATGCAGACTATTATAACTGGCGTGGTAGAGAGGCTGTAAAAGTAGGGTATTATAAATTACCTAAACGCGATGCTATTAAAGGCTTTAAAGTGGGGGCAGAATTCCATATTACACCACATCTTACTCTTGATGCGGGTTATAAAACAGCGTCTCATCATTTGAGTGGTCCTTATGCAACTTTGAAATATACAATCGGTACATCCAAGTTTGCTTGGCGTGGTGGTAAACATAGTGAAAGTGCGATTACAACAGCTCGCTCTAAGATGCTTGATAAGGTACGTCGCAGTGATATGGTTGTACAAGAAACTGTAGAAGAAACTTATGATCATGGCGTTGTCGATGTAGGCTTATAGGGGCTTTTGCGTATATTATCCTCATGATCATTTATAATAGTTTAGCTTGTTCATAGTTTATAAAAAAGGAGCTAGTACATTTTATGTACTAGCTCTTTTTATGTTTTCGGTTATTTCTATTGTAATGCCTTTGGGACACTGAGCTTTTTCCAGTTGTCTAGTTCAGGGATTTCTAAGGTATTAATCGTTTTTTGAATCCAGTAGTTTAATGATACTTCGTTACCTAAATGTTGTTCAAATAAATAGGTATTACCTGGCGTATCTAGAGGTTTTCCATCCTTGTCGATAGAGTGGCGCATGGATTCTTTCAAATAGAGTTGAACTCTAAATGGATTTGTGTGATTGCCTCTAAAAATGAAATAAGAGGGACCGATAAAGTCATGGGTACGGACATTAATTTGTTCGTACTTTTTGTCTTTTAAGCCTTGTAATGCAGTTTGTATCATCGCGTTCGCATCGTCGTATTCCTCAAGTAGGAATGCTTGTTGATCTACATCGAGTACATAATGCCAAGTCGGCTTTTCCTCGTTCGTTTCGATGGACCAGTTATCTCCTAATGCAGGTAATTGGTGCGTATCGTAGAGGTCTTTTAATAGCTGAATGGTATTCTCTTTTTTGAATAGTGCTCGATAGATCATCTCTTGACCTTCTGTAGGGTCATAACCATGTATTCTGACTTGGTACGTATCACGTAGCATACGCTTTACATCTAGCTTAAAAATGTTGCGTAGCTTGTCTGGAACGGATAGGAAATGATTGTAAAAGCTAAGTTTCATTTCGTCTTGTGATGCTAAGGCGTGCTCGATGGTTTGCCAATCATATAAGGTAGTGTCCCATAAGAAGTCATCCATGTTTACAGATAAACGTGCTGCATTTTGAGGCCATTCAGTATGACCAGGACGTACTGTTGTAGTAGACTCTGTAATACCTTCCTTGTAACGCCAATGACCATCGACTTGTTCGAAGGTCGCTAATCGTTCTTCTGCTTCATCATCGATAGGAATACCCTTTAACTCTTCATCTAGATTAGCTTTGTGAGACAGAATGTATTGATGGGATTCTTCGTAATAGGCTACTGCAGAATCCAAATCGGGTTTCCCTGAAACATAGCCTTTTTCATAGGCATAGCCTAAGGCAACGCGCGTTAAAGCTCGTGTAATATCATAGAAGAGAACGCGGTCTTCCTCTTCTAATGCGCGCTTTTCTTCATCCAGTACACGTGTTAAGGATTGTACACCAAAGCGTATATTTTTCGTTACACCGAAGCCGTGGATGCGCATATAACCAATGTATGGCAAGGAGAACATGAAGCGTTCTTTTGTGGCTGCCATGTGTGTTAAGTCGGCAATGAGGCCCCAGTCTAGCGGTAGGTGACCGATGTGGAAGATATAGCCAAAGGCAGCTTGTAGTGCTGCATAGCCGGCATCACTAAAATATTTAGTAGCTGCACGGCGGTAGAGTCCAATTGCTTTTACAGGATCATAAGGAATGACTCTGCGGAGCTCTTTGGCATCATAAAAATGATAGTAATAATCCGCTAATTCAGCGGTACTTTCAGCTTGACCTAAGGCGGCACCTTTCGTAAACCATGTGAAAGCATCCTCGAATTTTCCATTTTCATGACAGTCTAGACCGGTATAGAGCATCATGGTTGGATTACCTAGCTCAGCAGCGGTTAAAGCTACGCGGCGCGCATTATTAAAATCGCCTTCGTCGATATAGATATTACGTAGATTGCCTTGGAACATGGCGAGACCGTTATCGAGCGCTTTGTTAAACCATTCCTTGGCGAGTTTAGTAGCATTATCCTGTAATGTTTCGTTGGAAACATTACCTTGTAAGGCTATAAGGCGTTCCTGTATAGAACCTTTTTGGAAGCTCTGTTGGATACGTTTCGCCAAACTTAGGCGAGGTGGTGTAATCATATCCCTTGCAAGGCTAATACGGTCGTCATCGCGCCAGAAAAAGACATTGCCTATAATGTATTGGCAGAAAGCATCACCTTGCTCCGCGTAGTCGTAAACAATACGAAATGCATCGTCAAAGGATATTAACATATCCTTTTCAACCGTAGGTGTAATCGTTCCATTGATACGCAATGCTTGTAAGGTACCAATAGGACTACAACGGCGAATGCTGTCGTGCAAGCATTGATAAGTGCGCATATTATTTTCAGGGAAGTTTGATTCCTCCCATGTAAAGCGTGGCCCGGCATAGATACGAGCCAACAAAGCATATGCATCAGCTATCTCGCGAGCCTCTGGATCATTGGCTATTTTTAATGCGTCCTCTTTAGTGTCGATTTCGTTTTCCAGCGACGTAGTCATGTCGTTTCTTAGCGCTCGATGATTCGGTTGCTCAGGGGTATGTTGATTATTTACAATCAGTTCTAATTGGCGCAAACCTTCTTGAGCCATTTCTTGATTGTAGGATTTAAAAATCATGTGGAAGACCTTTTGTAGGCGTTCCGTAAAGTACTGTGCCATAAGGCCTCCTTGAATTAGTTACATTTACTATAGAATACGTATTTATTATATAACGAACGCAAGGGACCGTAAAAGAGGAAAAACCCCTCTGAAGTCTTTCAGAGGGGTTATATTTATCCTAGTTTATAGAGATAGATATTATTTTTTGTTGTAATCGCCGAACCATTTGTCGTAGATTTTTTGGTAAGTGCCGTCTTCTTTAAGTTCTTTAAGAGCTTTGTTAACAGCTTCTTGTAAAGCTTTGTTGCCTTTTTTCATGCCAAGAACTGTACCTTCAGCTTTAGTAGGTTCGCCTACGAGTTTAAGGTCTTTGTCAGCACCTTGTTTAAGGTAGTACATAGCCACTGCGTTATCGATGATAGCACCGTCGATTGTACCAGCTTTCAATTCCATGAAGATATTAGCATTGGAATCAATTTGTTTTACTGTTGTATTAGGGATTTTTTGAGCCATTTCAACAGGGATAGTACCGATTTGAGCACCTACAGTATGACCTGCTAATTCATCCATGTTATGGATTGTTGTGTTGTCTTTACGAACAACTGTGATGAAACCACCTTGGTCGAAGTATACATCGGAGAAGTCCAATACTTTTTCACGTTCAGGTGTAGCGTTGATACCTGCTGCGATCATGTCGATATCGCCAGATTGAACAGCTGGAATCAAAGCGTCAAAGCCCATGGATTTGAATTCCATTTTTAGGCCGATTTTTTTGGAAATTGCTTCGGACAAATCAACGTCGAAACCAACGTATTTGTCGCCTTCAGTGAATTCGAATGGTGGGAATGTAGTTTCAGAACCTACACGCAATACACCTTCTTGTTGTGTCATTTTTGGTTTGTCATTGCCACAACCAGCCAATAAACCCATTGCTGCTACCGCTACGAGGGCGATGGCTGTCAATTTTTTGAACTTAAACATAGTATCCTCCTCAAACATCCATATACATGGTTTATACATTTCTGTTTATATTGTACGGAATTTTACACCAATAGGCAATAACATTGTATAATTAAGAGCACATGAGTTTCATATTTAAAAATGGCTTTCATTTGGAATGATTTTAGATATATCATATCTCTGTTGTTTATGTTAGTTTTCGAACCGTATTAATTTATCTTAATTGGCTTAGGTAAAGCCGTTCATATCCATTTATTTATATTAATTTATTTATGTTTATTGGAGGAACTATGTCCCTTACGCATACATTTTCAGATCTTTGTAAAAGCTTCGCCCCAGAAGCTTTTGCGGTGAATTATACATTAGCTAAAAACCCTGAGATTTCTAGTCAAGAAATCGAGTCTGTCAAAACCATTGGTGCTATTCTTGAAAAATACGGCATGGATGTAACCTATGAATTTTGTGATTTGCCGACTGCCTTCAAGGCGTCTGTCGTAAAAGTAGAACATCCAAAAGGCCGCTTAGCCATACTTTGTGAATACGATGCGCTACCTGAGGTAGGCCATGCGTGTGGTCATTCTGCAAGCGGTGCCATGAGTGTGTTGGCTGCGTTAACGCTGCATAAAATGCAAGAAGAGTGCGTAGCTTTC
>CABSJL010000045.1 GCA_902478055.1 uncultured Veillonella sp.
CCTACAGGAATGAACCACGGCACGCGCCACCGATCCGCCACATAGCCCAAGATAGGCTGCGCCACGGAAGCCACTACGGTGTTACAGAAAATAATGGATGCCGATTGATAATAATTAAGGCCAAAATTAGCGATAAAGAACGGTATCAGCGCCGCTAGCGAACCTTGTCCAAAGTCATTAATACAATGAAAAATAGGCGGTCCGTACTTTCGTATGATACGTTTCATATAACCTCCTAATACAATAGCTAATTTTCCCTAAGATACAGAGATGCTTACTAGGAAACTAGCTCGTAATTGTCTGTAAAACAGTGAAAATAACAGGTTGCTTTCAAAATAAAAAGGATAGATATAGCCAACAGCCTACTGCTTGTACCATAGGCTTGTTGGTCTATACCTACCCTAGTCTTTCATATGTTATATGGGAAGTACCCTACAATTATAGGCCAAAGCGAGCCATGATTGTATCAACATGTTTTAACAATTTATGTGGATCGAAGCATGCATCGATTTCTTCAGCAGTCATGTATTTCTTGATGTTTTCATCAGATTTAAGACCTGTAGCGAAATCTTTGCCTTCAAGCCAGCGTTCCATAGCGTATTTTTGAACCCAACGGTATGCTTCATCACGTACTGCACCTTTATCTACAAGGTGAGTCAAAATTGTTTGGCTGAATACAAGGCCGCCTGTAAGGTTGAGGTTTTTAAGCATTGTTTCAGGATATACCAACAATTTATCGATAGTGCGAATTGTAAGGTGAAGCATGTAGTTCAATGCAATTGTTGCATCTGGCAAGATAACACGTTCTACAGAACTGTGGGAAATATCGCGTTCATGCCACAAAGCTTGGTCTTCGTAAGCAGATTGAGCGTAGCCACGAAGCAAGCGAGCCATACCGCAAATTCTTTCACATGTAATAGGATTACGTTTATGAGGCATTGCGGAGGAACCCTTTTGTTTAGGGCTGAAGTATTCTTCTGCTTCGCGCACCTCTGTACGTTGCAAGTGACGGATTTCCAAAGCGATTTTATCTAATGTGCCACCTACAACAGCAATAGTGGACAACAATTCAGCGTGACGGTCACGTTGTACTACTTGCGTAGCGATTTTAACAGGTTCAAGACCTAATTTTTCGCATACGTATTGTTCTACGAATGGATCGATGTTGGAATATGTACCAACGGCGCCGGATAATTTACCAACAGCAACGCTTTTACGAGCATGTTCCATGCGTTCGATGTCGCGTTCTACCTCAGCCATCCACAATGCTAATTTCAAGCCAAATGTAGTTGGTTCGCCGTGAATACCATGTGTACGGCCAATCATAGGTGTGTATTTGAACTCAGCTGCGCGACGACGCAATACTTCGTGCAAGCGTTTCAAATCTTCAATCAAGATGTCGCAAGCTTGTTTCATCATGTAACCAAGCGCTGTATCTTTAACGTCAGTAGATGTAAGGCCAAGGTGGATATATTTAGCCGCTTCAGGACCTACGTATTCGCCCACTGCTGTTACGAAGGAAATGATATCGTGGTTTGTTTCCTTTTCGATTTCATGAATGCGTTCAACGTCGAAATTGCCCTTTTCGCGAATGGCTTTAGCCGCTTCTTTAGGGATAACGCCCAACTCAGCTTGTGCCTCGGATGCCAATGTTTCTACCAATAACATTGTGTCGAACTCGTTGCGTTCGCTCCAAATATGGCCCATTTCTTCTCGTGTATAACGTGGTATCATGATGTCTCCTTTGCATGATAAAAGCTAGATTTCTTATACAATAATTGTACCATATGTGAAAGCTCCATTCAATGAATGGACCTAAATTTTCCGAATGATAATTATATTAAATTTACTAATCGTTCGTATTTATGGATGAAAGCCTCTATATTAAGACCTCTATTTTAATTTTATATAATATAAGACCTCATAGTATATCCCGCTATTTTGCCTCTATGTAATATATACCTAGTTTCTTAACAGTCGATTCCACATAAGACTTTTTTTCAATTCGTATACTTCTATACCTTCATCGATACGCTGAATTCGTTTAATCATTCTTGGATGAGTAATAAATAAACGGCTAAAAAATCCCGTACTTTCACAATCATATAATTCACCATTCTCAAGCATGCCAATTTGGTCAGTCGCTAAACCCAATGAAACGAGGCCATCCCGCAATTCTCGGCCTAAACCAATTGATACAGCGTACGCATCAGCAGCATACTCACGACGACGGCTATCAAAATAATAGGTTATCCACTTTGGTAACTGTAATATATATTCCACCGCTGTAATCATAATAACTATAGCTAATTGAATAATGCGAACTACAATATTAACAATAGGTATAATCGCCAGTATATTCAATGCGAAGTTAAGCAATATTACAAGATTCAAAATCAATTGCCCGAGTCGATCCATGGCATAGGTTATAGTTAAGTAAATGGTGTCGCGATGACGCAAATGACCTAGCTCATGCGCCAAAACGCCTACCAATTGATCCTCACTTAATGCTCGTAAGGCACCTGTATGTATCGTAATATGATTGATTCCCGAAGCAAAGGCATTGATATCCTCATCATTACGCATACGCACAGTTAGTGAATCACGTTTTACCTCACTATAGGCACATAATTTTTCAAATATTGGTTCAAGATAGGCCGATTCTTCTGCACTTGGTTTTCTTTCACCTTGCATCGCATGAGCAATCCAACTAAAAGGCGGCAAAAATAATCCTATAGCCACTATAATAGGCAATGCAACGGCTATAACGATATACACCTCTAACTTATCCGCTAATTGTAGTGGTTTCATAAGCCACGCCCAAGAAAAAGGATATACGTATTGAACTGCGGACTCTAAAATCGGGAAGAAGATAAATACAATAATAACGTTAACAATATAGGTAAGAATAACTTGAATCATACTCTCTCTCTTTATGCACTCATATTCTATGATAACTATACGTTACATCTCATATAGCTACACATTTATTTTCTAAATTATTACATTAGTAAACCTCATATAACTATGGAGTTATACCTTATATAGTAATATAACAATAAATAAATTTACTAATACTGTATCATAGCTGTACATTGTGATATATAATAAACATACAGACTAAATCTACTATGAAAAATAGGGAGGCTTTCATGGCAAATTTAAATCGCAAAGAGCGTCGTGCGCAGCGCAATGAATCGAATACTATAGGCATGCTATTGCGCCTATTCTTTGGACTCAGCTTTATCGGCTTGGCTGTAGTTCTATTTGGAGAGTTTGATCTCAATTATGTGTTCTCTATCTTTACAGCAGATATTATCGTATCCTTAATTTATGTAATACTCAACAAATCTCGCATTACTACATCCTTAGCGGTTAACACCAATGTACGCGTTATCATCGCATTCCTCATCATGCTAGTAACAATGTTCTTCTACGCCTTTGCGTTATGGCGTGTCGATCAGTTTAGTGCACCTATGCAAATCACATTATTTATCGGTGGTGCTATCGTATATCTTGCAGTGTTCAACTCTACCAAAACAATGCTTACAAACCAAGATTAATAAGATATACAAAAGTAAAAGAGGCATATCTTACATACATAGTATGTGATATGCCTCTTTATTGTCCCATAACGACAGGGATTGTTAAGGTTTGTATGCGTCCAGAGTTGTTGACGATGCTGCCACTGGTTTTAACAATGCGCAACGCCTCTTCCATCACATCAGGCGGCACGCCATCTACCACGATGCGCGGTGTATTCTGAGCAACGATGACATGACCATCTTCTCCAAAGTTCACCTTCACCGTAACAGTACCTGTCACGGAAGATCTTGCGCCTTGTTCTTGCACGCGACGAAGATAGGCGCTTGGATTGATAGCAGGTTGTCGTAATAATTCTTGCTGACCTGGGGTCAACAAGCTCCACGCAAGATCTGATAGGAATGATAAATCAGCTGATTCCGTACGACCATCACCATTGGCATTAGGGTCAGATGTAACATCCTTCCCCATAGGAGCCTCTTTCGGTTTTAATTGTTTGTCATGAGTCACAACTGCTTGCTCTACGCCAGCCGCTTCAGATTCGATGGCCTTAGGAATAGCCCATTCTCGTCGCTGCTCTTGTGTACTAGCATTTGTATCTAATGTTTTAGTTCGTTCATTTTCATCAGGCGTCACGGACTCCACCATAAGTTGTGACTGAGATTTAGGCTTTGGTTCTGTACGTTCTGGTACTGCCTCTGCGGGGGCAACCTTCTCCTCAGGTTGTGGAGTCAGTTCGGTCACCTCTGCGCTACTTTCACTATCATCAGGCAAGTCAAAGCTAATTTCAGCCGCATCATGGGCTGCACCAGTACCCGCCATACCTCGCAAGGAAAACCCCATCCCAGAGACGAGTATCGTCGTAATGCCTAAGGACACGATGAACGGTTTCAAATAATGCGATTCAAACATAGAATCACTTCCGTTCCGTTGCGACACTAATATATTTGGCGCCATTTACCTTGAGCATATCTAACAGCGCAATGACCTCGCTGTAGTATACATCTTTAGATGCGCGGATAACAAAGGCTTGTCGCGGTGCTTGTTTAACAATAGAGCGTACCTCTTCCGCCAAGCGTTCCGAAGAGATTTCCTGATTATCGATATATAACGTATGCGTTGTAGTTAAGGTAATCGTAATAGGCTCGATAGATTTTGCCGTAGATGTAGATGCAGATGGCAAATTAAGAGGAATTTGCTGCTCTGTATTCATATACAGCGTACCCACCATGAAAAATACCAATAAGAAGAATACGATATCGATCATAGGGATAATCATGATGGTTGGTTCTTTTTTAACCCCTAATGTGCGTCGTCTCATATATCATGTTCCTCGTTATACGCATCGAGGATATTACCACACGCATGCTCTAATGTAGTAATAGAATCGTTGACCTTTGCCGCACAGTAACTGTGAAAGCCTAGTGCAATAATGGCTACGGTCAAGCCTGTCGCTGTTGCTACCAATGCTTCAGATACACCGCCCGTAATGATGGTAGGAGCCCCAATATCGCCACCTACGACAGCAAAGGCGCGAATCATGCCAAGCACGGTCCCCAACAAGCCCAATAGTGGAGCCATTGTTACGATCATGCTAAGCCAGCTTAAACCGCGTTTCAAGCGTTCATCTGCATAGGATACGATATCTTGCAAACGATTTTCCAAGCTATTGTAGTTCTTCGCACTGCGAATGGCACGAGCAAATAAAGAGCCTAGCTCCAATGTGTCACGTTCCAACACGCTCGGCAACATAACCCAGCTTTGGTTCTTTTCTAATACCTTATTAAAGCGACGCAAGTCCTTTGTAAACTTGCGATATAAAACGATACGCTCAATGCCAATCATCAACGCAAAGAGCAAAAAAATTACTAGCGGATACATTACAAATCCACCAGCCACAAATAAATGCGCTATGCTACTCATACTAACCTCCAAAAGCCGTTACCCTCTAGGCCCTATTAGAGTTAATTATATCACGTTTTAAGGCATCTAAAAATATATATGGGACAAAAAAAGGCTATACTAATAGTGATATACCTATTAGTATAGCCTTTAATGTAATCTTAATTTAGCTATAATCCTGATGTAATTTAACCTAGGAGGCTTATAATCTCTTACATCCTATTAATCTTTTTTAAGAAACTTCACAAGTATGCCACCGATTGTTAAGGACACGCCAAAACCAGTAAAGAACATACCTAGGGAATACATCCATGCATAGGTTTGATTATTAGAAGAAATCGCTTTCGCTGCGTCTCGTGCATTAGTAGCGTTTCTTGCAATTTCCAAATTTGTTGTAGCTGGATCTGGATTTAATAATAGGATAACAATACCTATAATTAGAACAACTACACCAACGGGTAATAACATTTTCTTGCTCATTTAAATGTTCCTCTCCTAACATTACATAACATGGTATATACGATTAGATATTATTTATCAAGTTTATTCATATCCAAGCGATTTACACTGCCAATAAAGCTATTATAGGATTCAATCATATCATTGTAATGATCAGCTGTTTGGTCACCTAAGAATGTACGAATTCTACCAATAGTTGTATTTAAATGATTTTTAGCAGAGTTATAGTCCGGACTAGTAATGCTGCTGGATACATCCATGATACCTTGCAACTCTTGGTTCGCCGCATTTACATCGATTTGCTTGCCTTCTTCAAAGCTATCCAATAATGCAGTTAAACGTAAATGAACTTCTTGAGCAGCAGCTGCATTTTTCTTACCGGAATCTTTAAGTTCTTTCAACTGTTCTTGTTGATTTTCCGTATTATGTTTGTGAATTACTGCGTCTAACTGATTATATGCTGCATAGAATTGATCATATAGTTGAACGTATTTAGGTCCTAATTGTTGTTCCTTAGCATAATTATCTGCTTGATATGAATTAGTTTGGTAGTACGTATCCAATTCA
>CABSJL010000046.1 GCA_902478055.1 uncultured Veillonella sp.
TCCTCTGAAGCAGAATTAGAACGTCTCATTGCTTTTATGGATGGTCAAGATAATACAGACGATACTGAAACAGTAGAATTTAGAGTATAATTGATATACTTAAATTCGAATCGAATTATGTGAATTTAGTAATGACAAACCGATAACAATTCTGTATAATGTAAATACAATTTACAATCCACGGTGAAAGCGTAGTCTACGGGCTGCGCTTTTACTGTTATGTTAAGTAACAAGGATAGACTATGGAACAAACACCTAAAGCAAACCGCGTGCATATTGGCTTTTTTGGTCGTTGTAATGCTGGTAAGTCTACATTGATTAATATGTTAACAGATCAGCCTGTATCCCTCGTATCTGAGGTGGCAGGGACTACGACAGATCCTGTAAGTAAATCTATGGAGATTTTGCCACTAGGACCTGTGGTGATTACCGATACAGCTGGTATAGACGATACAACTGAATTAGGTACATTGCGGATGGAGAAAACAGAAGAGGTTGTGAAAAAGATTAACCTCGCTGTTTATGTACTTCGTACCGATGAAGAACCAACTGCTGATGATATGCACTGGTTAGGGCTTTTAAAACAAAATAATGTGCCTATTGCATTATTTATCAATGAAATTAATGCAGAAAATAAAGAAGTAAATCAAGAAGAACATAAAGTAGATGCATCTGCTTATGTTGAAACTCATAAGGGATTGTCTGAATTAGCTACCGTAATTGGTTCTGCTGATTTTACATCTAAAGCTAAACGTTTAGAATTACTCGATCTTCTGGGCGGATTAACACCGCTTGATGTAGAAGGTGAACAAACTTTATTACAAGGATTAGTAGAAGAGGGGGATACAATCATCCTCGTATGCCCTATTGATAGCGCAGCGCCAAAGGGCCGTCTTATCTTGCCACAGGTACAAACGATTCGAGAAATTCTTGATTACAAAGGCTTAGCGCTAGTGTGCCAAACAGAAGAGTTACCTGCTATGATCAACTCTCTTAAGAACCCACCTAAGATGGTTATCTGTGACTCTCAAGCCTTTGATCGAGTTGATGAGTTAACACCTAATACAATTCCGTTGACGTCGTTCTCTATCTTGATGGCCCGCTTTAAAGGAAAATTACAGGACTTAGTAGCTGGTGTAGAGGCAATTAAGAATTTGAAAGCAGGCTCTAAGGTGCTTATCAGCGAAGGCTGTACACATCGCCGTCAATGCGATGATATTGGAACCGTAAAAATTCCTAATCTTCTTAAGAAGCAAGGTCATACAGATTTACAGCTAGAATTCACGAGTGGGGGAGCCTTCCCAAAAGATGTATCTCAGTATGATTTGATCATACACTGTGGTGCTTGTATGCTTACACGCCGTGAGGTATTACGACGCATTGAATGTGCCGTTGTACAAGGCACACCAATTGTAAATTACGGTGTACTCATAGCCGCTCTACATGGTATACTAGAACGAGCGATAAGCCCGTTTGTTGACGAATTAGAGGGCTAATAAAGTATTGTAATTTGTATCTAATACATATATGTAGATATAACCTTACATGCTTGTTATATGAATTGTTATATAGATATCGCTTATCTATATTAGATACATTAAATATATTAAATTAAATTGTATGCAGTCATTTAACTTTCACAATAAGAATGGTATAATTAAGTGTTGGAGTTTGAATGATTGTATAGGAAGGAATATACATGTTCGAATCGATTCAACCGTGGATTGGCATGGCAACCATCGTCCTTGTTATAGCGTTGTTAGTGTATTGTGTCATCTTACACATTCGCTTAGGGAGCCTTAAAAAGAAATACGATTTCTTTATGCAAGGGGACAATGGTGCGAGCCTAGAACGTAAATTATCTGTTGAGGTTAGCGAAATTCGCGATGCTGCTAAGGGTCTTGAGACTATGATGACCGAACAAGCGGCGATCCGCAATATTCAAAGCAATACGATACAAAAAATTGGCTTTATTAAATATAATGCCTTTGAAAATATCGGTAATGATTTGTCCTTTGCGCTTACATTGCTTGACGGCAACAATAACGGCATCTGTATCTCCAGTATTTACGGTCGTAATGAATCCCGTATTTTTAGTAAACCCATTGTGAAAGGTAAAAGTCTCGTAAGTCTTTCACAAGAAGAATTAGAGAGTTTGAACGAAGCGTTGGGCGAACGCACCAATGAGGAAGCGTTAACGAGCGCCATCGTTTCTAAATAAGGAAGGTTTGTATTGAAAGTACCGGCATTTATTTCAAACAAAGTTGAAAGAAATGGTGACAACTGCATATTGACATTAACAACGAAGCAGGCGAAAATAGTAGCCATTGTTGGCTCTATCTTAATCATTGCGGCGTTGGTTCTTGGCATTTGGGGCATCGTGCGCCAAGCTGAGGTAGTACAATTACGTCAACAGACACAATTGCAATCGGAACAGCTGAAATTATTACAACAAAAGACAGATGTTCTAGATAAGAAAATTCAAAACTTAAATCAAATTAGCGAAGAAAACAAGCAAATGCTGAAGGGCGCTGAATCTGGCACACCATCTCAAGGTGGCGGGGACGGTAGCGACCCAAAGCAGCCAGCCGCTGATGAAAGCGAAGTAAAGACGCTGACGGCGGCACAATTATCAGCGCGTCTATCCAAAATGGACAAGGACGCACAAAAATTGCTAGTTAGCTTCTATACAATGCGTAATATTCTTCGCGATGGTGGTGCGCAAGACCTTATGGCTATGCAATCCATCAACTTCTCCGCTGGCTCTGGTGGTGTTACGAATAACACAACACCAAGCATCTGGCCGAGCAAGGGCGTTATTACCTCTCCATTTGGTAGCCGTGTGGACCCTGTAACGGGCGCTATCGGTGCGTTCCATGAAGGGGTAGATATCGCGGATGACTATGGTACACAAATTGTGGCTACCGCTGCTGGCGTTGTAACCTTTGCCGGTTATACTGAGGGCGGTTACGGCAACCTCGTTGAAATCGACCATGGCAATGGCTTCGTAACACGTTATGGCCATAATAGTGCTGTATTGGTAACAGTAGGGATGAGCGTAAAACAAGGTCAAACCATAGCCTTGATGGGTAGTACTGGTAAAAGTACAGGTGCCCACGTTCACTATGAGGTACGCCTCAATGGATCTCCTACAGACCCTATGATTTTCTTGCCAATTAGCAACTAATAGGTAAAACCAATACTATATACGTAATATCCTTTACGATATATGTAACATAAAACATAATTCATAGGAAAAAGAACTTGTTATGCGTGCAAATGCACTAATAGCAAGTTCTTTTTCTTTTCTTTTGTATATATATATTGTAAAATAAAAGTATATGAACGGAGGTATATCTATGAAGGCCTATGTACAAGTTTATACCGGCGAAGGCAAGGGCAAAACGACCGCTGCTATCGGTCTAGCTATCCGCGCCATCGGTGCTGGCAAGAAAGTCCTCTTTTTGCAATTTATGAAATCTAAAGTATATAGTGAACATACTATTTTACCTACCTTAAAGAATTTAACCTTGGAAACCGTGGGCAAGCCATTCTTTATCATCAAAGAAGGGATGAAGAGCAAGGATGAACTCGCTAAATGGGGCGATGAAGTCGTTGTCTTTGAATCTGGCAATCCGCCAAAGGATTATGTAGCGCTCATCGAAAAAGGCTACGAACGTGCACTAGCTGCTATCAGCAGTGGTGAGTACGATCTCGTGGTTCTAGATGAATATAACATGGCACTCTTCTTTGAACTCATTACATGGAATAAAACAAAGGCTTTGCTCGATGCTCGTCATCCAGAAACGGAACTCGTATTTACGGGCCGTGGGGCTCCTCAAGAATTAATCGATGAGGCGGACCTTGTAACGGAAATGAAAGAGGTCAAACATTACTACCTTCAAGGCGTAATGGCTCGAAAAGGTATTGAAAACTAATCATAGGTACACCTAAGGAGGTGATGTGGTTGAGTACAGTGGCTATTGTGGCCCTCGTTATTGTGGCCATCATTGCAGCACTCATCTTGATTATCCTACTGACACCAATCACATATAGCATCGAAATCAACGGACGCTCGCCATATCGTGGCGAGGTGCGCGTCAAATGGCTGTGGCGTGTATTTTCACTGCATCTAGCGTATTTGCAGGACAAACCATTTTTTAAGGAATTATACATTTTGGGCATGCTCAAGATTGGTCCTGTGAAAGACTATGAAGAATGGCTTGAAAATCGCGTAGAAGAAGAATACCAAAAGGTGATGGACGATGATGGCGACATGTCGCAAGCGGAAGCCTTCGCCAAGGCGATGCAAGGGGGCGGACAAGGTCCTTCTGCAAGTTCTAGCGGTACTAGCTTTGATGATTTGAAGAGCGCTCAGCGCTCTGACGCTACCTTTAGTGATGAAGAAGCGCCAGGGGCTGGGACTTCTCAAAAGCCAAATGAGCGCATAGAACGTCCTGAACAAGCTTCTAAGGATATGGATGCACAAGCTCGTGCTGATCGGTATGACTCCATTCAGCAAGACCCAACATCCCATATTCAAAGCGATGATGAAACGGTAAGTCGCGTTACTTTCAACAGTGACGGTTCCATTAAGGAAAAGGTATTTACGAAGGTGAATGACCTCAAAACGACGGTGAAACAACGTTTTGAAAAGCCAGATCCAAACGATCCAGTGGCATCATTTAAGTCTAAAATTCCTACATTCTGGTTCATGAAACATGTAACAAATACAGAATTGTGGCACCAGCTATTCCTTGTTTCAAAACGATGCTATGACCACTCTAAACCACGCGATGTGGCCATAGAAGGTCGATTTGGTATCGGTGACCCATATCGCATGGGGATTATCGCATCTATGCTATATAGCATTTGGCCAGAACAAGCTGAGAACATCGAACTCGATTATGTAAACTGGGCCGGTGAAGGTAGCGGCCACATTAAAGGTCGCATCATTTTAGCTGTTATGGCTTGGCATGGCACAAGATTTTTGCTATCTAAACCAATGCGTTCCCTATTGGGCGAAGGTGCTCGCGTCATCTGGGTTAAACGGAAGGAAGCTAAGCAGTTAGAAAAGCTGAAAGCCGAACAAGGTCAAACAGCGTAAGGATATATTAAGTCAACTAAGTACATGAGCTAACATAGCAATGATACTTTCACAAAAAGCGGAGGTACTGTGATGGAGAACAGTAATGTAAAAGAGAATTTGGAAGTCCTATTCGAGAAATTCAAAAATATGATTAAGGTGGAAACTGTAGTAGGCGAAGCGGTGCAAATCGGGGATACTACACTTGTTCCATTCGTAGACGTAACATTTGGTTTCGGTACTGGTACAAACCACAACACTGCTAACAAAAATCACGAATGTGGTGGCGGTGGCGGCGGTGCCAAAATGGAACCAAGCGCTATCCTCGTTATCAAAGGCGAACGCATCGAGTTGTTTAACATTAAAGGCAACCCTTACAGAAGCAGCTTCGATCGTCTTATCGGTTTGGTGCCTGACCTCGTGTCTAAATTGAAATCCGATAAATACATTTATTTGAACGATGAACAATAATTCGGTGACGAATTATAAATACTAGGTGAAAGCCGTAATACCCACATGTGTGCTCTGAATATGTCCGTAACGACTGCGATTATAGCTTCAGGGCATGCCTGTGGGTATTATTTTAACTTCTATAGACTTTCATAAGCAGTTCATAGGGCTTTATTATGCTATGTAACATAGTCTTGTGAAAGTTAGCGAGATTTGTTATAGTAAAAATAGTACACTATTGGATTGTATAGTGACACTTTTAATCGAGGAGGATTTCAGATGAAATTATCTAAAAAATTGACTACCTTAGCTATCGTTGGTGCTATGTCTGCTACTGCTGCAGTAGCAAGTGCTGCTAACATTGGCTTAGTAAATATGAGCCAAGTAGTAAATAGCTACCCTGGCTATGGTGCATTAGATATGAAAATGCAACAAGTAGACGCTCAATATCGTCCACAAATTGAGAAAAAAGTACAAGAAATTGAAAAAATTCAAGATCAAACTCAAGCAGAAGCTGAATTCAACAAATCCGTAGCTCCATTGCTTCAAAAAGAAAACGAAGAAATCAACAAAATTGCACAACCTATGATGCAAGCAATTCACAATGCTGTTGAATCCATTCGCGTTGAGAAAAAAATGGATGTAGTATTGGATGATCCATACACAATCCGTGCGGCTGACGCTAACAGCAAAATCGA
>CABSJL010000047.1 GCA_902478055.1 uncultured Veillonella sp.
TCAGCCTCTTTCAAACGTTGAATAAGCATTTGTTTTGCAGTATGGGCAGCACTACGGCCAAAGTTAGCTGGAGTAACATCAACTTCTACTACGTCACCAATTTCAAAACGTTTGTCAATTTTGCGAGCTTCTAACAAGCTAATTTCTGTTTCTGGCAATTCTACAGTTTCTACCACTTGTTTTTTAGCCATTACTTTATAAACGCCTGTTTCGCGGTCAATCACAACGTAAGCATCTGGATTAGATGTTGGTTCTTTGCGATATGCTTGCAACAATGCAGCCTCTAAGGATTCAAAAATAACCTCAGGAGCAAAACCTTTTTGCTTTGTAAGCACCATTACCGCTTGAATTAATTCTTGACTCACTCGTATGCCTCCATATATTAAAAATCAAGATGTAATCGAATTTGTGCAATGGCAGACCGTTCGAATGTCATACTTTCACCATTGATAGTAAAATCGATAGTTGTGTCTGTAAAACCTTCTAATACACCAGTAAATTGTTTACTGCCATTAATCGGTTTAAATAGCTGAATATCAACATCACGACCATTATAGCGAATCAAGTCCTTATCCTTCTTAAGAACTCGATCTAGGCCTGGAGAAGATACTTCCAATAAATAGTTTTCCGTAATTGGATCCTTTTCGTCGAGGACAGCACTTAATTTTTCGCTAACCATCTGACAGTCATCCAAATCTACACCACCGGGTTTATCAAGGTAGACACGCAAATACCAATCGCGTTCACGAACGTAATCTACATCGACTAGTTCCATTTCGGTGCCGGCTATAATACCTTCAACTACAGAGGATACAAATTCCTCTACTGCTTCTCTCTTCATAGCCATCGCCTCCTTCATTACTACATCTTGTATATATCTCTTTTTTCAAAATACCCTAATTAGGCTAATCATAAATGAAAGAGTGGACATAAGCCCACTCTTTTAAAAGATTTATATAAAAGTCATATATAGTATATCACATTTGCTGTGTATATACAAATTCTACGCTTTCTTATGGGCTTTAACCATACATTCCCACTCAGTTTATTTCATATGATTATAAAATAACTCAAAAAATAGCATAGTCATATATAATGATTATCCTTAGTCAACGCGTTCATTTAATCCTTTTAATATAGGACCCAAATGTTCACGTAGAACTGCAGTTAAATCATCTAAATTTTTAGCATCTAGGTGATGGTCTATTTCAGGATAGTTTTTATAACGAAGCTCTGCAAAGTATTCATCTCGTAATTCGTTATAATATAGCAATAATCCTGTACATTCGTCCATCTTACGATACTCGCCGATAATAAAAGAACCATTAATCATCCGGATTGCATGAGCTGGATCAACATCACATACAAAGCCTTCTAGTTCTTTAGGCATAACCTCGGAAAAATCCCATTCAGGAATGCCTCGACGACGATAGGTAAAGGTAAAGTTATTCGCTGGCTTTATTAACATATTCGTTAACCCTTTGACACAGCGATCTTGTAATCCTTGCCAAAACGACTCTAAATCAGCACGTACAAAAGAAATATCAACAAAGGAAAACAGTGGCATTTCAATATGTACTGTATAGTCCTCTACCTCTTTATCATATAGGGCAGACCATCGCCACCCCAAATCATTTTGATAATGGAAAATGGGTACCTTTAATACCTCTTCACCGGCTCCGAGACGCTCAAGTAGTGCCGTAAAATCAGCTTCATTGGACGCCACTAAGGTAAAGCCCTCAATTTGCTGAGGCAACCATGAATAATCTAATGCTTTACAAGCTTCAATAATCGTTTCCATATAATGCCTCGTACTTTTCTTGATACTGTAAGACAGCTTTTACATAGCTACGCGTTTCAGGAAAAGGTATGGTATCAACCATGCCATTCCATTTATTCTCATTGAGCCAAGATTCCACATGACCACGTCCCGCATTGTACGCAGCTAACGCTTGCACCTCATCACCATTAAATTCCTTTAACAAATGGCCTAGGTACCATGTACCTAACTCAATATTAGTTTCCGGCTCTTTTAACTGGCGATCTGTATAATTGCCATGTCCAACTTGTTGAGCTACCCATCGCGCTGTATCTGGCATAAGTTGCATCAATCCAAGGGCGCCTGTTTCAGATTCGGCAGTATTCTTATATTTACTTTCAGCTAAGATAACGCTAGCCACCAAAGAGGGTGGTACTTGTTCCTTATCAGCTGCAGCCATCACTACATCTCTATAGTTAAAGGGGTACGCCACTTGACGCGCTATAGGATCATCTAAATGAGTAAAATAAAACCACCCAAGTACGACGCACGATAGCGCCGTTGCCGTTGCACGTTTCATATATCCCCCTTTCCTTACACAATCTTTATCCGATTTTGATATCGGTACAATATAGTAATACACCTAATGGTAGGTTACTATTATATAAAATTTTATGGGCTTATTATACCATTTAATACTAATTTTTATATACCAATTTTAGTACATAATAGGTAATTATTTTGATTCTTGTAAAACTGTCTCTATACGCTCATTCCAAATGGTATTCAACTGTACTGTTAAATCATGAGGCGTACCATTATTATCAATGATTATATCTGCATAGGCACATTTATCATCAAGTCGCATTTGACTATTAATACGAGCAAGGGCATCCTCTCGCGTATATCCATTACGACTCATTAAGCGTTCAATTTGAGTCGTTTCATTCACATATACGAGCCACACCTCATCCATCATGGTATACCATTCCCCTTCTATAAGTAATGGAATATCATAGATTAAAATTGGCGTATTACCTTGTTCATATTGAGATGTCAATTCCATAATACGATTGCGTATATGTGTTTTTAGACAGCTATTTAATAATTGTCGTTTTTCTTCATTGTGAAAGACTATAGCACCAAGCGCTTCACGATTGAGTGTGCCATCATCATGTAAAACATGAGAACCAAAGGTATCTACAATGGCTTTTAAGCCTTCAGTACCCGGCTCTACTACTTCACGAGCTACAATGTCAGCATCGATATAGGGTATCCCTTTGTCCTTAAAATAGGTAAGGACTGTACTCTTGCCTGATGCAATACCACCAGTTAAGCCTATTTTAAACATATATACCTTCTAACATGTAATACTATTAACTAAACTATTTTACCAATGCCCAGTTCTCAGCATGATGCACATCTACAATAAGAGGAACATGTAATTCTACTACAGATTGCATTGTAGAACGCAATACTTCTTCAACTGCTTCTAATTCTTCATTTACTACTTCTAATACAAGTTCGTCATGTACTTGTAATAAAAGTCGAGATTTGAAGTTTCCTTCCTCTAACTTTTGCTCAACTTGGTTCATTGCTAACTTGATAATATCTGCAGCAGTACCTTGAATTGGTGTATTCATCGCCGTACGTTCAGCAAAGGAACGACGGTTAAAATTGCGGCTATTAATATCAGGAAGTTCGCGTTGACGGCCGAACATAGTGCGAACCTTACCAGTTTCATGGGCCTCCTGAACCATACGATCCATGTACTCTTTAACCTTAGGATAACGGCTAAAGTATAAATCAATATAGTTTTTAGCTTCTCCCCGTGTGATACCAAGGTCGCGAGATAAGCCAAAGTCAGAAATACCATAAATAATACCAAAGTTAATAGCCTTTGCATGAGAACGCTCTTCGCTTGTTACATCCTCTTGGGCTTTACCTAGTACCTCTGCTGCGGTAAAGCGATGAATATCCTTTCCATCAACGAAAGCTTTAATTAACGCTTCGTCACCAGATAGATGCGCTAAAATGCGCAACTCAATTTGGGAGTAATCGGCACTAACTAATGTATCGTACCCCGCACCTGGATAGAATAAGGCACGAATTTCACGGCCTTTTTCTGTACGAACAGGAATATTTTGTAAGTTAGGATCAGAGGAACTAAGACGTCCTGTAGCTGTAACCATTTGATTAAATGTAGTGTGAATACGTTTAGTCTTATCATTAATAAGGACTGCTAAGCCTTCACAATAAGTGGATACTAGCTTTGCTACAGAACGGTAGGCCAAGATTTTTTCAACGATTGGGCTTTCATTACGCAACATATCGAGTACTTCAGCATCTGTGGAGTATCCAGTCTTAGTTTTCTTAATAACTGGCAAGTTCATCTTTTCGAATAAAATAACACCTAGCTGTTTAGGAGAGTTAATGTTGAAAGTTTCACCTGCCAAATCATAAATCTCTTGTTGTACTTGGGCTAATTCATCTTTAAAGCGAGCTGTCGTTTCAGCCAGCTTATTTGTATCAATATATATACCATTTTTCTCCATTACTACTAATGTATGAATCAATGGCAACTCAATCGTTTCATATAAAGACCATAACTCTTCACGTCGAGCAGATTCACAAGCTACATCATTCATAGCAAGTAAAGCTTTCACCATAGATACGCACTCTACATCTACGCTACCGCTGGCAATGCTAGGCACAGAGAAACGTTCCGTTAAATATAGATAACCATAGTTAGTACGTGTTGGATCTAACAAGTATGCTAGAAGAGACATATCATGGATACGTGCAGTGTTATCATTATTAAACAAAGAGATTTCAGCTGGTGACTCTTCACCTAATGCTTCTATTAGTTCTTTTGTTTGAGTAGTAACAATGGCCTTAGCCCCTTGTAATACTGCTAGAACAGCCTTTGTATCATTTGTTTTAACGATAGTATCACCATTAGAAAGATAGGCAGTCTCGATTGTTCTAAATGGAGTTTTTCCATCGAGCACAACATGAACTGCTACTGTTTTATCTGTATAGAAGTCAGGAGTAAGAGCCTTAGCATCAGCTAAATCGTCTAGAGAAATTTCCTCTTGTGGTGCAAAAAGAGAGCCTGGGTCACCAAAAGCTGCTTCCTCTCCGCCCATTACTTGTACAATTCTAGGTGTTAATTTAGTAAAACCAAGAGTTTCAAATAAAGGCTGTACCTCAGAGGTATGGAAATTTTGCACAAAGTCTTCTACCTTGTAAGATAAGTCCATATCCGTTTTGATAGTAGCTAACTCACGAGATAAGAACGCTAAGTCTTTATTTTCAACGAGTCGCTCTTTTAATTTCTTACCAGAAATATCTTCAATATGGTCATATACAGACTCAAGATTACCGTATTCTGTAATCAATTTAAGAGCCGTTTTTTCACCTACACCTGGTACACCTGGAATATTATCGGAAGAATCCCCCATAAGAGCTTTCATTTCGATAACCTTATCAGGACCATAACCATAAAGTTCCTCCATGTTATCAAGAGTAACCTCTAACATGTCAGAAATGCCTTTTTTAGTTAGGAATACATGACTATGCTCTGTTACGAGTTGAAGGTTATCGCGGTCACCAGTAATAATTTTAACAGCCATTTCTGGTGTACCAAATTTCTTACTCAACGATCCTAGAATATCGTCCCCTTCAAAACCTTCTTCTTCAATAACACAAATGCCCAACGCTTTTAATACATCTTGAATAAGGCTAAATTGAGGTCGTAAATCCTCTGGTGCATCTGGACGATTACCTTTATATTCGCTGTACATTTCTGTACGGAATGTCTGACGACCTTTATCAAAGGCTACTGCAATATAATCCGGATTGATTTCTTCATACAATTTAATGAGCATTGTTAAGAATCCGTACACCGCATTCGTTGGAGTACCTAAAGCGGACTTCAATGGTGGTAATGCAAAGAATGCACGGAATAACAAACTACTACCATCTATAATCATTAATTTTTTCATAAGACACCTCACTTAATTCTATCCTTTATTATAACATAAGGTAACTTATTATATATGCAAAAAGGGACTCTCAACAGAGAGTCCCTTTGGAGATGTAGATATAAAAAAACAACCCCGTATCGCTAGGCAACAAGAGGTTGTTGACGCTCAAATTATAAAGCGTTTACTTTAGCTGCAAGATTAGATTTTTTGCGAGCTGCAGTGTTTTTATGAAGTACACCTTTGGAGGCTGCTT
>CABSJL010000048.1 GCA_902478055.1 uncultured Veillonella sp.
CTGGTAAGACTACACTCTTTAACTTGATTACAGGTGTATTCCCTGTAAGTTCTGGTGAAATCGTATTTGATGGTATGTCTGTTGTAGGCATTAAACCACATAGAACAGTTGAAATGGGTATAGCTCGTACATTCCAAAATATTCGTCTCTTTGGCAATATGACAGCTTTGGAAACCGTTTTAACAGGTATGCATTGCCGAACAGGTTCTGGTTTCATTGCTAGTTTCTTAAGAACTAAACGCCAACGCATTGAAGAAGAACGTTGTCGTGGCATTGCTTATGAGTTCTTAAAGCTAGTAGGTCTTGAAGAAGATGCTGAAGAGGTAGCTACATCTTTGCCATATGGTAAACAACGTCGCCTTGAAATTGCACGTGCTTTGGCAACGCATCCTCAATTAATTTTGCTCGATGAGCCAGCAGCAGGTATGAACGATAGTGAAACAGAAGCATTGCGCCAATTGATTGGTAAGATTCGCGATCTTGGTATTACTGTTGTCGTAATTGAACATGCTATGGAATTGATGATGAATATTTGTGATCGTTTGGTAGTATTCAACTTTGGTAAAAAGATTGCTGAAGGTACACCTCAAGAAATTCAAAATAATGAGGCTGTAATTGAAGCATACTTAGGTAAAGAGGAGGTGTAATATGTTAAAGCTAGAAAATATCGTGGCTGGTTATGGACATATTACAGCCTTAAAAGATATTAGTTTAGAAGTACCTCAAGGCTCTATTGTATCCTTGATTGGTGCCAATGGTGCCGGTAAATCTACAACTATGAAAACCATCATGGGTCTTGTAAAACCAACATCTGGTAAAGTATTATTTGAAGGCCAAGATATTACTGGCCATAAAACACATCAAATTGTACATGGTGGTATTTCCTTAGTTCCTGAAGGTCGTCAAATTCTTCAAGATATGAGCGTTTATGAAAACCTAGAAATGGGTGCTTATATCCGTAATGATAAAGAGATTGAAGCAGATATTAAAAAAGTATTTAAACGCTTCCCAATCCTTGATGAACGTAGTTACCAATTAGGTGGTACTCTATCTGGTGGTCAACAGCAAATGTTAGCTATTGGTCGTGCACTTATGGCGCGTCCAAAGCTCTTACTATTGGATGAACCATCAATGGGTCTTGCACCATTAGTAGTAAATGAAATCTTTGAAACTATCAAAGAAATTAGTGCTGAAGGAACTACTGTTCTTTTGGTAGAACAAAATGTACGACAAGCATTGAAAATTGCTGATTACGCGTATGTATTGGAAACAGGTAAAATGGTATTATCTGGTCCAGCTGATGAAGTACGTCATGATCCTCGCGTTATGGAAGCATATTTAGGCGGTCGTGTTGAATAATTAATACCTTAAGTCAGTTGCACTTATCTAAAATTTTAAATAAGGTGTATATACTAGAAAGCTAGTATATACACCTTATTTTTTTGTTTCATAAATAAATTTGATGAGAATTTGATGATTTTGTGAAGCAATAGTGAATTGAGTTTATATATATTTAATTTATTTATCGAAAATAAATGAAAAAATCGAGTGAAATGTGAGTGAAGTGAGTAAAAAAATACCCATGAATAGATAGTGAAATCCTTATATTTACGGGATTTATTCTTAAAGGTTTGATGAAGTTAGCTCAGAATGGTCTACGTTTATAGAAGAAAATTTAAAATAATGATAAAATGACTTAACCGATTTTTTAGGATTAATAATCTTAGAAAATAAGTGATGTATTGAGTGGGTTGTATGTAAATCAAAGAGGTAAAGTATGAATAAAAAACAGTATATGATGATGGCAGCATTCTTATGTGCCACAACAACATCTATGGCTGCACCTGTTAATGTAACAACAGAACAGTCCTACAATGCTAAAGCATTACAAACAGAAGGTTATGCACCACTAGAAACGAGTGCATCTGTTGTGAGCTCTGATAAAGAGTATCGCTTGCGTCAAGGGGATGAACTAACCATTCAAGTTGTACAACAAGCGGATCTTGGTACACGTAATGGGAACGACATCATGTACACTGTCCGTCCTGATGGATATGTATCATTCCCTATGGTGGGACCAGTAAAAGCAGATGGATTAACCGTCGATGAGTTTACGGCTCAATTACAGCAAGGTCTATCTCGTTACATTATTAATCCAGATATTACTGTAAATGTTACGAAACTTGGTGGTGTTCGTGTGTATGTATTCGGTGAGATTAATAAACCTGGTGCCTATACATTGACTAAGTCTAGTACCGTTATCGATGCTATTGGTGCTGCTGGTAGCTTTAACTGGGATACAGCTAAAAAGAAAATTTACTTGATTCATCAAGATAATCCTGAAAAACCAATTCCTATAAATTTAAATCGTATGTTACAAACTGGAGATATGTCCGAAAACTATATTATGCGTGAAGGGGATGTTCTTTACTTGACTAAAAATAGCCGCATCAACTTTGCTCGTGATATTGCTCCAATCTTGACCGGCGCATACATGGTATCTCGAATCGGCAAAAATTAAGGATAGGGTTTATCTCACATATAAGGGGGCGTTCTTTTGCGTTCATATTTATTACCAGCCATACTGTTTATTGCCGATATTGCGACGATTGTTATTGTTGCATTTATCAGTTTATTTATTAGATTTGACGGTTATATAGAACCTCGATATATTGATCAAATGGTAGATGCATTGCCATTATTATTAGTTTCATATATGTTGATGTTCTTGGTTATGCACCTATATACGCGCATATGGCGTTATGCAGGGATGAGAGAGGTTTTAGCTGTTTTTGTAGCTACAACTATTGGTACAGCAATCTTTTATTCCTCCATGTTTGCTTTTGGCAAATCTTTACCACGTTCTATCTATTTTATTACATGGTTTTTAACTACCGGTACCGTTGGTATGGGACGTATGTTACTTCATTATGTGGCACTTCATTATAGTAATGGGGACGATGGTGAAAGTGGCCAAGTAAATACACTCATTATAGGTGCTGGTGATGCCGGTGCAACGATAGCTCGTGAAATCGAACGTTATCATAAGCGGTCTCGAAGAATCATCGGTTTTGTTGATGATGATATGTTTAAACATAACCGTCTTATGAATGGCTTTAGAATTTTAGGGAATCGTGAAGATATTCCAATGCTTGTAGCAAGATATAAGGTTGAAGAAATTATCATTGCCATGCCATCTGTAAAGCGCGATGTCATTCGTGAGATTATGGAAATCTGCTCTCCTCTTAAATGTAAGATTAATACATTGCCGGGGATGTACCAGTTACTAGATGACGAAGTCCTTGTATCCCATCTTCATCCTGTTTCTATCGAGGACTTATTAGAGCGTGATGAAATTCATCTCGATACATCTAAGGTGGAACCATATCTTAAGGATAAAGTAGTTCTTGTTACTGGTGCAGGTGGTTCTATTGGTTCTGAAATCTGTCGTCAAGTACTGCGGGTAAAACCTAAAAAACTATTGTTACTAGGACATGGTGAAAATAGTATTTATCTTATTCACCAAGAGTTGCGATCCATTGTACCTGAAGGGACTTTGGTTCCCATTATTGCTGATATTCGAGATAAAAATCAGTTAGACCAAATTTTTACTGACTATGAACCAGATGTAGTATTCCATGCTGCAGCTCATAAACATGTACCACTTATGGAAATCCAACCAATTGCAGCGGTGCTAAATAATATTTATGGTACTCGTAATGTAGCAGATGTAGCAGGGGCACATGGTGTTGAACGTTTTGTTATGATTTCCACAGACAAGGCGGTAAATCCAACAAGTGTCATGGGTGCTACGAAGCGAGTGGCAGAAAAGGTTGTACTTGGTATGAATCATAAGTACGATACAAAGTTTATTACCGTTCGCTTTGGTAATGTTCTTGGTAGTCGAGGTTCTGTTATTCCATTATTCCGTAAACAAATTGAAGCTGGCGGCCCTGTAACTGTTACAGATCCCGAAATGACTCGTTACTTTATGACTATTCCAGAAGCAAGCCAACTTGTTTTACAAGCTGGTGCTATGGGGAATGGTGGTGAAGTGTTCTTATTAGATATGGGTGAACCAGTGAAAATTGTTGATTTAGCAAAGAATATGATTCGTCTTTCTGGATATGAGCCTGATAAAGATATTCGTATTGAATTTACTGGCTTACGTCCAGGTGAAAAGCTATATGAAGAATTATTAACTGCTGAAGAAGGCACTAACACAACTACACATAAGAAGATTTTTGAAGCTGCATTAGAAGATGTAGACCAAGAATGGTTAAGTGGTGAAATCGAGCGCTTTGAAACATGCAAATCTGATTTGGATGTAATCAATGTATTACAAGATATCGTTCCTACATATCATCCAAATCATAATGTATAACAATTTAATACAATCATTTATTTAAAGCTGTAATCTACGTGAGAGGGAGATATACAGTACATATTCCTAAAAGGGAGAGACCCTGTTGTTTGTAAACTTTCACAGAAAGGGGTATATGGGTGGAACAAATTATTGATTTAAAAGAGGTCGGTAGAGTCCTCGTTAAACGGCGCCGTAAAATTATTAATGTAACGGTTGCTTGTATTGTGTTAGGTGGTGCATATAGCCTGTTAGCACCATCTACCTATCAATCTACATCTATGTTGCGCATTAAACAATCTCAAGGTTTAAGTAATTCTGTATTATCAAGTGCTAATGGTTATTCTGATTCTATGGCACGTCAATTGATGAATACAGATGCAGAAATCTTAAAGAGTCGTAATGTTGTAGAACCTGTTATTTCCGCGATTGAAGATCCAGAGGGAACAGGTAAAGCACCTACATACGAAGAGTTTGTTAAAACGCGTATAGAAACAAAACCTTATAAAGAAACTGAATTATTACAAGTGAGTGTGACAGGTAAAAGTCCAGAACAAGCTCAAGAGGCAAATCAATTATTAATTGATACATTCTTGAATCGCTTGGCGGATATTTCACATGTTGAGCAACGGACGACACGTGAGTTCTTACAAAAACGCGTAGTAACTGCAAAAGAAGAATTGGAGCAAGCAGAAAAGAAATTGCAACAATTCCAAGTGGATAACAAGGTTTACTCCACCGCAGATCAAATGAAGGGCTTAACGGATAAGATTACCCTTATCGATCGTGAGAAAGCTCAAAATCAACTTGATTTAGAAACAGCGCAAGCAGCATTGGGCAGTATTAATGAGCAATTGGGTTCTGCGGGCAAAAGTATTGCTGACAGTGCTACCGTTCAGGCTTATAAAGGGCAACTAGCCGATTTAGAATCTCGTAGGGCTTCCTATGTTGGCAAATATACGGATGAGCATCCAGCGATGAAAGAACTTAACCAACAAATTGAAGAAGCAAAAAGTGGCTTAAATGCTGAGATTAATGCTATTGCAACTCAACAAGCACCATCTAGCAATTCTGCTCAACAAGGTTTGTTGGCCGATAAATTCAGAAATGAAGCGGCTTTAGCCGTAGCACAAGGCAGAGAGTCTACATTAGCTGAACTTGATAAAGAAAACGAAGAGGCTATGAAAAACTTACCAGAAAAAGAACGTGGTTATATTCAAGCCAAACGTGATGTAGATGTAGCACAAGATATTTACGAAATGCTATCAAAACGCTTAGAAGAAGCTAAGGTAGCAGAAGTAATGGTGCCAAATGAAGTGCAAATCGTAGATGCCCCTACATTGCCAGAAAAAGCTATTGCTCCTCGTAAAGTACTTGTTTTATTAGGCTCTGCAATTTTAGGACTTATTCTTGGTTGCCTTTACACATTGGGTCAGTTCTTCTGTAATCGCAAGGTTCAATCCGTACAAGAAATCAATGAGATTCTTGGTATTGAAAACTTAGGTGTCATTCCAAATCATGAAGAAAAGGAATATGAAGAACCTAGTAATCGTATCGTAGCATTATGGCGCAAAGTGAGAGGTTAATATGATTAGACTAATTTCTAATGAACGTGGTGATACACC
>CABSJL010000049.1 GCA_902478055.1 uncultured Veillonella sp.
CTAGCCCTGAATGGTCTAACGAAAAAGGTATCGATGCATCCCTTGGCTTCCGCTTGATGGGGATTAACTCTTACCACTGCGTTGAGCCACCTACACAAGGCTCTGATGCTGTTACAAAATGGCTTAAAGAAGACACTAAAGATATCTTAGGTTCTGTTATGTATGTAAATACTGATCCTGCTAAAGTAGCTGAAAAAATCTTGGCAGATATCGATGCTAAACGTGCTGCTTTAGGCTGGGCTGAAGTAAAATAAACTACAGTCGAATTAAATAGTAGATTTTGTACATAATAATACCCTCAAAGGCTTAATTACTAATGTAGCTAAGTCTTTGAGGGTTTTCTTTTTGTCGATTTAAAACTGGTGGTTTCTATTGTATTTGAAAGCTGATTTATACTAGTAATATTAATATTCTGTGGATTATGAAATGGGACATAGTAAATAAAATTAGAAACTATATGCAGGTATTGAATATAGGAATATTTTTGACAACGAAAAAAGGACTCCGACTGGAGTCCTTTTTTCATGTAAGGGGAGTGTTAGTATTAATATCAAATGAACCATGTATTTAAACAAGTAGTAGGTTTGGGGTTAGTAATACTTGTCGGGAGATAAATACACGTATGGTAACCAGGGAATTGTTACCTCTATTTATCATTTGACATTGTCATTATAAGAACAATAGATGAGTCAAAAATGAAGTTTTTTAAGAAATTTCTTTTAATTTCTTGAAATTCTAAAAAAGATAATAATTAAGTTTAATTATTGTTGATAAATACGGGGTAATTTTGGTATTATATATAAAGGAGAAGTTGTATATTTTATAAAGGTTTAATGGCTATTAGAGTTTTATAAAGTATACAGCTCTATAGCATGAGAGGAGCAGTCATATGAGGAAAATATTTACCATATTGTCCCTTTTGTGGCTACTCAGTATAGGGGGGACTGCTAACGCAACGGACTGGTACTATGTTGGACCAGATGCATCAGGAAACCAATTATTTATTGACAACGACAGTGTTCAAAAAAGTGATTATGATGCGCTTTTGTGGCTGCGGGTCAATGAACTGGGTGGCGACGAATTGCGATATAAAGTGTATATAAGTAGATATAACCGTACCATGGAAACATTAAAGGTAGATGCGTACATGGCAGACGGTACACCCTATGAAAATGTAGAGTTCAATGAAAACCCTGAACCTATTGAAGGCAATACAAATGGTCAAGCCATTTATAATTTATTATGGCAATAAAAGAACCATCTAGCACAGCAAACTAGATGGTTCTTTTTTATATGTGTAAAAAATTTATAAATCTTAGGAATATTTTTTATATACAACATCCTCAAAGGAGAATGGTATATACAGAAATTTAAACTTGGGCAGAGTTGCGACTTAATTCCAAGTCTTGAATCATTTGGAGATCGTCTTGTGGAGAACGACCGCCAGTTGTTAAGTAGCCACCAACCATGATACCGTTAAGGCCACCTTTTAAAGCATAAGCTTGTAAGTCACGAAGATTTACTTCACGACCACCAGCTGTACGAATCAATGCATTTGGCAAGATGAAACGGAATACAGCGAAGGTACGTAAAATATCTAATGGACGTAATGCTTTATTGCTTTCAAATGGCGTACCTTTAACAGGATTCAAAATGTTAAGTGGTACAGAGTCAATATGCAAACGTTTAAGCTCGAATGCCATCTCTACGCGTTGTTCTAATGTTTCATTAAGCCCGAGGATGCCGCCAGAGCAAACTCGAATACCTGCTTTTTGAGCATTATCGATAGTAGACATTTTATCTTCGTAGGAATGGGTTGTACAAATATCTGGGAAGTGACTAGGCGCTGTTTCGATATTGGAGTGGTATCGAGTTACACCCACTTCTTTTAATTTGAGAGCTTGTTCGTAAGTTAACAAACCAAGAGAACAGCAAATTTCGAGACCTACTTCGTTTTTAATACGGTCTAATACGCGAATGATTTGGTTAAATTCATTTGGGTTATTAGTATTACGACCACTCGTTACGATAGAAAAACGAATAGCGCCTGCTTCTTTAGCTTTGCGCGCCGCATCGAGGATGCTTTCATCATCCATGAACGGATATACTTGAACGCCTGTTTCGTGATGTGCAGATTGAGCACAGAATTTACAGTTTTCAGGACATTTGCCAGATCGTGCATTTACAATGGCGCATACATCTACGGAGTTGTCATTGAAATGCTGACGAATTTTATCGGCCATAGCGAGTAGAATCATCGTATCATCATCAGATGTATGAATTAACTCAATTGCTTCTTCTTTTGTAATTTCACCACCATGCATAATACGGTTTGCTATGGTAAGGATTTTTTCGTATGTTCCCACCTGGGATGGTTGTTGATCTGTAGGCAAAGCCATAATAGCCTCCTAATTGTTAACTTAATAAAAACATAATATATTGACAATTTGATTGTAAACGTTAGTGCATAAATTGTCAACTTAATGTATTTTTGAGTTAACAAAAATATTTATGTAGTTTTTAGAGCGCTTTTAATACAGGGGAATTATATGACTTACAACTAATTTTAGAGGCTATATTTTACTATCTATATTAAGGTGTTAAATCTATGTTAAGGTTTTAATTGATAGTTATTTTTAAGTAATCTTTAGGGTTTTGTAGTATAATAGAGTATTGTAATTACTATATATAACTATAATAAAAGTACTAATATAAGGAGTGGATATAGATGCAGCCATTTCGATTTATACACTGTGGTGACCTGCATTTAGGGGCACCCTTCCAATATGCTACAGGTATTAGCCGCGCCGTTGATCGCGCCGTGAGCGAAGCAACCTATGTAGCCTTTGATACAATTATTGACATTGCTATCGATGAGCATGTTCATGCTGTTGTGATAGCTGGTGATATTTATAATAGCGAAGACCATAATTTAGAGGCTCAAGTGCGCTTTGTACGTGCTATGTATCGCTTGGCAGAACATCGCATTGCAGTTTATATGGTGCAAGGTAATCATGACCCTGCTGAAAGCTGGAAGGCTCAATTGCAGATGCCTGACAATGTGCATGTATTCTCTAGTGAACAAGTACAACGTTTTCCATTGATTGTTAACAATATTGAAATTGGTGGCGTTTACGGTATTAGCTGTGGTCATGGTAATGAAAGCGACAATTATGCGCGCCAATACCGCGCTTTTGAACGTGATGAGTTTTCTCTTGCAGTTATGCATGGTACAGTTGGCTCTAGTGCGGGATCTGAAAATCATAATGTGACTGGCCCATGTAGTTTAACAGACCTAGCAGAGGCTGCTATGGACTATTGGGCGTTAGGACATATTCATAAATCTCAAGTTCTTAGCGAGGAACCTCTCGTTGTCTATGCTGGTAATCCGCAAGGTTTACACCGCAAGGAACTAGGCCCGAAGGGGTGCTATCTTGTTTCTGTATCCCATAATGGTCATTGTGAACCTCGATTTATTGAGACCAGTGCTATCCGTTTTGAAGAAATCAAAATTGATATTGCAGGGATGAAAACTGAAGCAGAATTCTTAGAAATTTTACGCCATAAAAAAGAAAACTTGCGTAAACAGTATAAGAAGAACATCTTGCTTTCTATTGTTCTTGTAGGAACAGGACCATTGCACCGTTTATGTACACAAGAAGGGGTGCGTAAATTATGGTTGCAAGAGTCTCAAAGCGAAGAGAAGAGTAAATCTATATTCGTTATGCCTTATCGCATGATGTGTAATACGCGTCCTAGTATTAATTTAGCGGAGCGTAGATTGTTATCCGATGTAGTAGGCGATTATTTGCGCGCCTATGACGATATGGTTGATGGCAATGCGGTACAGAGGGCTCGTCAAATTTTAGCAGAACGTCCTGAGTTTAAACGCTTAGGTGTATATGCCGATTTATTGAGTGATGAGTTATTGTTGCGCGCCTTGAAGCGCTGTGAAATTGAAGGTGTTACTGTATTGATGGGGGCTAACGATGAACATTAAACGCATACGATTTGATGAATTTGGCCCGTATCGCAACTGGTCTTTCACTACGGGAAATCATGGTGTTCAGCTCATGTATGGACCTAATGAAAGTGGCAAAACCTCCTTGCTTGAAGGGATGCGCACACTTCTATTCGGCGGTACTCATAAGGCTTATGGTCCTATGACTGGTGCCCTCGATGTAGATCGTAATGGTGAAAGCTACTACATCGGTCGTAAGGGTAAACAGTTAGACTTTTACAGTCCTGGACATCCTGCCATTCATGAAGAGCCTGCTCAACATTGGTGGCATGGTATTGATAAAAAGACATATAACCGCATTTTCGGATTAACCCTTGATGATTTACAAGGTCTTGATGTGTTGCAAGAGGTAGAGGTTCGGTCTCGCTTCTTCGGCGCTGAAGGTGGGGAACATTTAGGCTCTGTTGTAAAAGATGTTGAAAAAGGAGCTACTGATTTATTGGTAGCATCCTCCAATGGTAAACGCCGCATCAACGTGTTGATGGATGAGCTTAAGGAAAACCGCCAAAAGTTAAGTCATTTAGCCGAGCATGAAGCGCAATATGTAGAACTGCAAAAGGCCTTTCACAGTACGGAGCAGACTGAGGCAGAATTGCAAGGTCAGTTACAAGAGTGGAAGGAATACCGCGATGGTATAGATGTGGTATTGCGCGCGTGGGATACATATCGCCGTAGCGAAGAAGCGCGTATGCACATGCAGCAGTATAATAGCGAGCTTGCTTTGAGCCGTGATGAGTTCCTTCGCATCGACGAGGAAATTAAACGCGCTCGAGACAATATGCAGCTGTGGCAGGAGAAGGAAGCGGCCTTAATGCCCGCTAACTTTAGTCCTGATAGTCCATTTGGTACGTATGGTCAAGATATTGAAGACCTTATTCAACAAGGTGCTAAATGGGAACAATTGCGCCGTGAGTGTGAAGAAGGGGATGCGTACATCTTTAAGGTGCGAGAGCAACTAGAATTTTCTCGTTCTATGCATTCTGCATGGCGTGATGATGAACCGATGGCCGATGATGTGAATTGGTTTGAAGGTGAGCGCTTAGCAAGTCGCTTGCGCACTGCTAAAGACCAATTATTGCATTGGCAAGATCGTAAGCCTGCTGAGGCATCTGATGATTTGCCAGCAGCTAACCTTGACGGAGCATCCTTGCCAAATTACAGTGAAGAGGATTTGGCAAAAAAAGAGCATCTTGAACGTGAACTAGAGCTTATCTTGATGGATATAGATCGAGTTACGGAAAAACGAGATAGCTATGGTCCAGATGCACAACCGAGTAATTTGCCAAAATGGTTACAACGCATTAGCGGCGTAGCAGCCGTTATTGGTGTACTACTTGTATTAGCGGGCCTCTTAGTATTAGAGTCCGTTCTATATACAATTGGTGGATTTATATTGTTAATCCTATCTATGGCATTGTTCTGGTATGCTACGTGGAGACGCCATAATGGTAATTCCGATGTATCTAAACTGAACTATGAATTACAAATCTTATCCTCTCGTAAATCTGATGTAGAACATCAGCTAGAGGCAATCGTTAAAGCCGCAACACCTGTGGTGAGCCCAATTCCATCCATAGAAGGGGCGGCACATCTTGATCGTTGGATCCAAGAAGGTCATACATTACAAGCTATTTATGATGAAGCCCTTGCAGATTGGCAGAATTGGTTACCTCAAGGGGCGGCGAAGAGTCTTAACGAAGATGATTTCTTTGGCCTCAAACAAGAGTATGATCAATATCATGAACAATTGCGCACCATTGAAGGTTATGAAAAGCGATTAGCTGAGCATAAAGATGGGTTGCGCGTTATCGAAGACCAAGCGATGACCTTGTGGTATAACCTTGGTGTTGAAGCGCCAGTATCTCCAACAGAGTTAAAACGTATTTATAACCAATACAAAAACTTCCAACAAAATAAAATTGTATGGGAACAAAAGGAAGCACAACGTAAAAGCTTCCGCAATGA
>CABSJL010000050.1 GCA_902478055.1 uncultured Veillonella sp.
CATTCAATGCCCTCTTTAGAGGGCCACCACTAGAGAAAGACCCTTATAGGGTCAGAGCAAACCACCCGTTCTACGGGTGGTTATGATTATTACGTCATTATTACGTCATTATTACGTCATTATTACGTCATTATTACGTAGTTAGTATTACCAACGGTGTTCGTAGTATACTTGTGTCCACATAATTACCTCTACAAGAGAAGGATGTGGGCTCATAGTTTCGCCAACGGTGATAACGGATTTAGGATCCATATCACGAGTGATGCCTTTTTCACGTAACCGGTTTGTACGTTCAGAAGCGATTTCTTCATTAATAGCAGTCAATGGAGTTACACCGCTGTTCATAAGATTCACGTAAGGTTGGAATAAGATAGAGGCTTGAGGGCCTGTTACATGCATACCAAGGATATGATTTGTATCTTTGTCGACTACGATTTTTACAAAGCCATCATTTACATCACCAGGATTAATACCCATTGCATAGCCCTTAGCTGTGGAGGAGTAGTAGTTTTTACCTACACCTACATTGTAACCAGCTTTAATAGCTTCTGCTTCAGTAAGGCCTACGCTACCGATTTCAGGGTAGGAGAAGGTAACCTTTGGCAATGTATCATAGCGTGCCCAACGGAAATCTTCTTCGTTTTTTGCAAAGTATAGATTATGAGCGATAATATCTGCTTCATAGTTTGCACGATGGCGGAATGCAGGCTCACCGTTTACATCGCCTAATGCATAGATACCATCTACAGAAGTTTCTAAGAATTCATTTGTTTTGATCCAGCCTTTAGGCCATGTTTCAATACCTGTATTTTCGAGGTGCAATTCTTCCACTGCAGGACGGATACCGGCAGCCACGAGAATTTCTTCTACCTTAGTTTCAGTGATTTCGCCAGTAGTGCGATCCTTTGTTACAACGACTTTAAGACCGTCCTCTTGGCGGATTTCAACAGTGTCTTGGTTTAAGATAACATTGATACCACGAGCTCGATAGTTTTGAAGAAGGTGTTCGGACATTTCTTCATCTTCTTTTGGCACAAGGCGTACATTATGCTGGATGATAGTCACTTCAGTGCCAGCAGCATCGAATACGTGACCGAATTCTACACCAATAGGGCCCGCACCGAGTACGGCAAGAGATTTATATGGTTGTTTAGGGAATTTATCACCAAAGAGGCTTTCACTAGAGAGATAACCTGCCTCTTGAAGTCCTGGTACATTCGGGATATTACTATAGCCACCAGTACCAAGAACGATAGTAGGGGCCGTAATTTCTACAGTACCAGAACCATCGTTAAGATGAATATTCATAACCTTATCGGATACAAAGCTAGCTGCGCCGCGATATACGTCTACATTATCAAAAGCGTTGTAATAATCATAGATACCTGCAGATTCGTCAATTTTATACCATGTACGTTTAGAAACAGTGTCCCAGTCCATGGCAGCATCGCTAACATTAATACCGATTTTTTTGAATTCTTCTACCTCTTGGATCGCATTAGCTGCAGTAACCATAACCTTCGTAGGAATACAACCACGAGTTAGGCATGTGCCACCAAATTTACCTTTTTCTATGATAGCTACTTTTTTACCCACTTTTATAGCCGCATCGGCTACGATGGTTGCACCACCTGTACCAACTACAATAATATCGTATTGTTTCATGTTGATTCCTTTCTATTTATATCAATTAATAGTTATTATCATTAACTCTATTATAACATTATATTGAAGAAAATCAATATAGATGATTGTGTTCAATATAAACAATTATGATTAATATAAATATCTATATTGTTTGTTAGAGCATGTTCTTTATATTATACACTGAGTAGTACTGAAAGTAGTATAGTAAGGCTGATTTTTTATCTATTGAACACAAAAAAAGACGGTCCCGAAGGACCGCCTATAGGTGTTAATCCCAGTTTTCGTGATAGCCACGTTTTGCATAATCTGCAGTAGCTGTGAAGAGAATATCTGTACTGGAGTTAAGTGCTGTTTCAGTGGAGTCTTGTAAAACACCGATGATGAAACCTACACCTACAACTTGCATTGCAATATCATTGGAGATACCGAATAGAGAACAAGCTAGAGGAATTAGAAGTAGGGACCCACCAGCAACGCCAGAAGCGCCACAAGCACCGATTGTAGCAATGACAGATAAAAGGATTGCTGTAGGGACATCTACAACGATACCAAGTGTATGTGCAGCAGCTAATGTCATGATTGTAATTGTGATCGCTGCACCACCCATGTTGATAGTAGCACCCAATGGAATGGATACGGAATACATATCAGGGTTAAGTTTTAAACGTTTTGCTAAATCAAGGTTAACAGGAATGTTTGCTGCAGAGCTACGAGTAAAGAACGCATAGATAGCAGATTCACGCAAACATTTAAATACCAATGGATATGGATTGCGACGAAGGTATACAAAAGATAGAAGTGGATTTACTACTAATGCTACGAAAATCATAGAACCAAGTAGTAATACGAGTAATTGGAAGTAGCCGATTAAAGCTTCAATACCATTAGTAGCGATAGAGTCAGCTACGAGACCCATAATACCTAGAGGAGCAAAGCGGATAATCCAACCTACTACAGTTGTAATAGCTTGAGCGATAGACTCCATTACTTCTTTAGTATTCATTGGGGCATGGCGTAAAGCACCGCCAATGATAAGTGCCCAACCTAAAATGCCGATATAGTTAGCGGTCATTAAGGCTTTCACAGGGTTATCAACAATATTTTTTAAAAGTGTTTTCATAACCTCTACGATCCCTTGTGGTGGAGCTGCATCAGCTGCACTAGCTGCAAGGTGTAATGTAGTAGGGAACATAAAGCTTACGACTACAGCAAGTGCTGCAGAAAGGAATGTACCTAATAAATATAATGTGATTACAGATCCCATCCCAGTCTTTTGACCAGAACGATGTTTACTGATAGCTGCAATAACAAGGAAAAATACAAGGATTGGTGCAATCCCTTTTAAAGCACCAACAAAGAGAACGCCTAATAAAGCTAGTTCATTTGCCAATTCTGGCACGTATAGAGCTGTCAAAATACCAATAATCAAACCTATGATTATTTGTTGGATTAGACTGACTCTATTGATTGATTTTACAAATCGATTCATAGTACACTCCAATACTTAATAAAAACTAATAAAAGACCATGGAAAAGATATCTTTTCAACATGGACATATGTCATTATACAACGAACATAGATTGGTGGCAATAGAGAATATCATAGTCATTAATATATAGTTAAATTGGATCTACTGTGACTGATAACGATATTTATTTTGTAATATGCTAGTTTTAATAGTAGTGAATATATTACTTTAACTAAATATGTGCTCTTTACATAGTTACTATATATAGTATATATAATAGGATTCTTTTGATAGGCGTCATAGTATGATATACTATGCGAGTAAAGAGTTTGAATATAGTTCTTGATTAGTGAAAGGACCATAATGAATACGAAAGAATTTAAAACATATGCAGATAAAGAAGAGTTTGTGCAAGGTGTGTTCTCTAATATTGCTAAGAATTATGATTTGATGAATACAGTCTTGAGTTTTGGTCAAGATTATTACTGGCGCAAATTTTCTGTAAAAGCAATGAATATAGGTCCAAATCAACGAATACTTGATGTAGCTTGTGGCACTTGCGTGTTTACAAAAGAAGCATTACGTCAAGAGCCAACATTAAAGGTAGAGGCTTTGGACTTTAATAGTGAAATGCTTGATCAAGGTCGCGTACGCATTGAAGATGCTGGTTTACTAGATCAAGTTAATCTTGTTCAAGGTGATGCAATGGCATTACCATATGCAGATAATACATTTGATGCTGCTATGAGCGGCTTTGCAATGCGTAATGTACCAGATATTAAACAGGTATTATCTGAAATGCAACGTGTTGTAAAACCAGGTGGGAAAGTAGTTGTATTGGAGTTAGCGAAACCAAGTATGTTTGGTTTTAAACAATTATACAATTTCTACTTCTCCTATATATTACCTATTATAGGTAAATTAAGTAAGGATAATTCCTCCTATGCGTGGTTACCAGAATCCTTACGTAGATATCCTCATCAAAGCGAGATTCTTGAAATCTGGAAATCTTTAGGATATGAAAATGCCACCTATCATGAATTGACAGGCGGCATTGTAGCGGTCCACGAAGGTGTGGTACCAGAAAATTCTATTGTAAATAATAAGTAATATTAGCGTCTTGAGAAACTACTAATGATCCTTTTTCAACAGGAGTAGCAGTTTCGAGAGACGCTTTTAACATTACGGCGTTACGATAGGAACCAGAGTCCATAGAGCTTGTTTGTGGTGTGCTAATAGAAACAGTTTTTACAGGGCCTAAAGTACGACCAAGGGCTGCAGCAATAACCTCAGCTTTATGACGACCGTCTTGAATTGCTTCGGTAGTTAAAGAATCAGACAGTTGTTGAGATACATCATTTTGGAATGAAAGGTTATTGATATCGTTGGCGCCAGCGCTAACAGCAGCGTCAACAGCCTTTCCTACATTATCAAGATTGTTGATTTTTACAGTCACACGATTTGCTACACTATAACCAGTGTTGATTCGTTTGCCATCTTGATAATCACTTGTAGGGTTAATAGAAATATTAGATGTGTAAATATCTTTTTTGTCGATACCTAAATGACCTAACTTGCTGATTAAATCACTCATGATGCGATCGTTATTAGATTTTGCAGCATTGATATTAGTGTTTTCACTAGTAATACCAAGTGTTAAAATCGCATAGTTAGGTGCTACAGAACGAGAGGCTTCGCCTGTAATTTGAATTTCAGAGGTATCAAATGTACCTTGTGGTGCAGCAAAGGCTGCAGTGGCCATAGTTGCACATACCGCAGCAACAGCAACTGTTTTGGATAATAAACGTTTGGATAATTTCATACTCAATCTCCTTACACATTATTATAGTATTAATAATAACTACCATAATAAAAGACTAAATTGAAATATAGAGCTCATTTAAAATTAAAATATAGTATTTAATGGTATATAACTATATAACTACATAAGTGAAAGAGTCTATATTACAGCTACATTATACAAAATAGATTGTATAAAATCAATCTTTAGTTTTTAGGTTGGAAAATGAATGTGTAATGAAAGTTGTGTGAAGTTGAGAATTGGGGGTTGCCATTATTTTTTGGTTATACTATAATATCCATACAGTCGTTCGAACGACTGTTTCTTAATGAGTGTAGAAATACACTTTGAAGTTCGAAAGAACTTCAAAAAAGATTATAAAATGTGTTGACATGAAAGTGCTCACATGTTATTATAATCAAGTCGTCAGATGGCGCTTCACTGAAGCGTGAAACTGATAACAGATCTTTGAAAACTGAACAATGATAGGTAATCAATCAATACGATTGAACATATGCCAGAGTGCGGGTTTTGACACAGTCAAAACCAACCATAATTC
>CABSJL010000051.1 GCA_902478055.1 uncultured Veillonella sp.
CCGCCGCACAATACAGCTTGTTCACCGAAGAGGTCAGTTTCAGTTTCAGATTTGAAGTTAGTTTCCAAGATACCGGAACGGCCACCACCGATACCAGAAGCCCATGCTAATGCAACTTCTTCAGTATCACCAGATGGATCTTTTTCTACAGCGTACAAGCAAGGAACACCGGAGCCTTCTTGGTATGTACGACGTACTAAATGACCAGGGCCTTTAGGAGCTACCATGAATACGTTGATGTCTTCACGAGGTACGATTTTACCAAAGTGAATGTTGAAGCCGTGAGCAAATGCCAAGTATGCACCTTGTTTCAAGTTAGGAGCGATATCTTGTGCATATACGTCTGCTTGTAATTCGTCAGGAATCAATACCATAACGATGTCAGCACCTTTAACTGCTTCTGCAGTTTCTTTTACAGTAAGGCCTGCTTCTTCTGCAGCTTTCCAGCTAGAAGAACCACCACGAAGACCAATTGTTACGTCCATACCGTTTTCTTTTAAGTTCAATGCATGCGCATGACCTTGAGAACCGTAACCTAAAACTGTAATTTTTTTGCCTTCCAATTTGCTCAAATTACAATCTGCATCATAATAAACTGTAGTACCTAAAATTTTACCTGCCATACTAGACAACCTCCAAAATATATTCAATAGAATATTTAATATATATACTGTACACAATCTCACAAATAAATGCAAGATTTGTAGTGTATATCGTAATTTATCGAATAGTCAAATAGACTAATCTACAACTTAAATTTGTACCCTTTTTGTATTAAGAAAAAATGAATTATCCCAGTTTTAGCTCTTACTTAACTATAATCCATGGGCGATTTTTCTCCCATACAACAGATACATCAATACCAAATACGTCGCTCAGAATTTCATCTGTCAAGATGTCTCTCTTCTTTCCTTTATACACAATGAGGCCATCTTTAATAATAGCTACATGTGTAATACTGGGCATAATCTCTTCAATTTGATGAGATACATAAATAAAAGGCTTATGCTCCTCTCGTGCCATATTCTCAACAGTTCTTAAGAATTGCTCGCGAGCAGGCAAATCAAGGCCAGAGCAAGGCTCATCTAGAATGAGCAAATCTGGATTAGCCATAATAGCACGTGCTAATAATACGCGGCGCTGTTCACCAGCAGATAGTGTATGAAATCTATGGCCTTCCAAATAGGACAAACCAAACTCAGACAATAATTGCAGTCCTCGTTCACGTACTTCAGGCTCTACCTGTTGATAAATACCAATACTATTAAAGGCACCAGAAATAACAACATCTTCTACCACTTGTTTATCCAAGGTGGACTGGAATTGTCCAAGCGCTGAACTAACAAAGCCTAATCGGGCCTTGATCTTAGGCCATGCATATTTGCCAAATTCATGACCAAATACGCGTAATAGTCCTGTTGTAGGAATTTGGTAAGCTGGAATCATGCTGAGCATCGTCGATTTACCAGCCCCATTGAGACCTAATAAGGCCCAATTCTCTCCTTCTTCAACATGCCAATTAATGCCTTTTAAAATTTCCCGGCCTTCACGACGAAACTTGACGTCTTCATAATGGAGTAATTCACTACTCACACAACCATCTCCTAAATCTTTTCTCCACGGCTCATTGCGGTAATGCCAGTTTTGGCAATTTCAAGGACACCATAGGTTTCCATAATTTGAATGAAACCGCGTAATTTTTCTACGCTACCAATTACTTCAATAATCATAGAAGTAGGAGAAATATCGAGCACATTGCCACGATATACATCGGCAATTTGTACAATTTGAGAGCGTGTTGCAGCAGTTGCTTTTACCTTGATAAGCATTAACTCACGGCATACTACATCATGATCTTCAAAAACTTTAACCTTTACAACATCAATGAGCTTGTAAATTTGTTTTTGAATTTGGTCTAAGATGCGATCATCTGCCTCAACGGTGAGGGTAATACGAGCGTAGCCTGGTGTATTTGTAATACCAGATGTCATCTTTGTAACATTAAAACCGCGACGGTTAAAGAGTGCCAATATACGTGCACCAATGCCTGCTGTATTTTTTGCAATTACTAAGACTTGATGTTCTCTCGCCATTATAGCACCCCTTTCTTGCCCATCATACCACTTACGGTACCGCCAGCTGGAATCATCGGCAATACATTATCTTCTCTTGCTACACGGCAATCCAAGATGATACTTTCATCAGATGTAATGAAAGATTTAAATTCTTTATTGAAATCCTCTACATTATCGATACGAGCGGCTTTCAAATCAAAGGCATCTGCCAATTTCAAGAAGTCTGGGCTCGTTTCCAAATCCACATAGGAGTAGCGGCGATTATTAAAAATTTGTTGCCATTGACGAACCATGCCAAGGTAACCATTATTAATGATAACAATCTTAATTGGTAAATTATATTGGCGAACCATCATGAGTTCTTCGAAGGTCATTTGGAATCCACCATCACCAACAACAAGGATAACTTGTTTATGAGGTGCCCCCACTTGAGCCCCAATTGCAGCTGGTAAACCATAGCCCATGGTACCTGCACCACCAGATGTAACAATGGTATGAGGTTTTTTATGAGTTAAGAATTGAGCCGCCCACATTTGATGTTGGCCTACGTCTGTTACAATAACTGCATCCTCTTTGGCAATCTTGTTAAGTTCAGATAATACGTATTGTGGATGTAATACACCATCTTTAGATTCAGGAATTACCATAGGATATTCCGCTTGCCATTCACGAATTTGTCCGATCCACGGTTCATGAGTTGTAGGCTCTACCAGTGTATTCAATTCGGTTAAGACACGCTTTAAATCACCTACAATTGGTACGTTAATAGTAACGTTTTTATCAATTTCTGCTGGGTCGATATCGATATGTATGATTTTAGCTTTTTTACAGAAGAAATCTGGATGACCTGTAATGCGGTCGTGGAAACGAATACCAGCTGCAATAACAAGGTCTGCTTCTTCTGTACTATTATTAGCCGCTACAGAGCCATGCATACCCACCATACCAAGAGCAAGCTCATGGTTACCTGGGAAACCACCAAGGCCAACTAATGTATTTGTTACAGGAATTTGAGCCTTTTCTGCCAATTCCTTTAACTCATCCATAGCGCCAGATTTCAATACACCGGCACCGGCAATGATGAGCGGACGTTTCGCATTTTTAATGAGTGTAGCCGCTTTCTTAATTTGCCCTTGATGACCTTTATAGGTTGGATCATAACCTTCAAGATGGATAGGTACTTCATATAATTTATTGTATTCTGTCATGGATATTTTTTCTGTTTGAATATCCTTTGGAATATCAATAAGAACTGGTCCTGGACGACCTGTACTAGCAATAAAATACGCTTCTTTAATGATGCGAGGTAAATCGCGAATATCTTGAACAAGGTAGTTATGTTTTGTAATCGGCATGGTAATACCTTGGATATCTGCTTCTTGGAAGGAATCCTTACCAATAAACGGACGACCAACCTGACCAGTAATGGCCACCATAGGTACAGAATCCATGTAAGCAGTCATAATACCTGTAACAAGATTAGTTGCACCAGGACCGGACGTAGCAAGGCATACGCCTACTTTTCCAGATACGCGTGCATAACCATCTGCTGCATGGGCTGCACCTTGTTCATGACGAACAAAATAATGTTTAATTTCAGGGAAGCTATAAATTTCATCATAAATTGGAATTACCGCGCCACCTGGATAACCGAACATGTCGGTTACACCAAGGCGATGCAATGTTTCAAGGACAATGCGTGCCCCATTGATTGTTTCTGCGCTCATAGGAACCCTTTCGACCAGCTATTCAGATAAAATCTCGCTGGAATTTAATCGTTTAATAATGTAACCATTATTTTTGAAAGTATCAATAATATGTTGAATGTGCTCTTCACCATTTGTTTCTACAGTCACTTGTAATTCCACTTCGTGGAAGCGGTCAAGATTTTTAAACTGATTATGATCAAGTTTAATAACGTTGGCATCCGCATCTGCAAGCATTTGAGATACAGCAACTAATTGACCTGGTTTATCAGGAAGGTTAACAGAGAACGTGAAGATACGACCCCGCAATACGAGACCTTTATTAATCATAGAGGAAATAGTAAGTACATCGATATTACCACCGCTAACAATGGCTACTGCCTTTTTGCCTTTACAGTCTAATTTTTTTAGACCTGCTAATGGTAAAATACCGGAGTTTTCTGCTACTAATTTATGTTTTTCTACAAGCAACAAAAATGCTTCCATCAATTCATAATCAGAGACAGTAACAATTTCATCTACATATTTCTTAATATATTCTAATGTAGTTTCGCCGATTTGACGTACAGCTGTACCATCTGCGATAGTTGCCACCTCACTAAGTGGTACAGGATGATCTGCTTTTAACGCAGCTATTGCACTAGCCGCGCCTTCTGGTTCTACACCAATAATTTTAATGCTAGGATTTTTTAATTTTGCAGCAGCTGCGATACCAGAAACAATACCGCCACCACCAACAGGAACTAGCAATACATCCGCATCAGGCAATTCCTCAAGAACTTCTAATGCAATTGTACCTTGCCCTTCGATAACATCTTCGTCATCAAAAGGATGGACGAACACATAGCCGTGCTCTTGTTGTAATTCCATCGCTTTTTGGTAAGCTTCATCATAAATCTCACCATGTAGAACGACTTCGGCACCATATTGTTTTGTAGCATTAACCTTGATGAGAGGTGTATGTTTTGGCATAACGATTGTCGCTTTAATGCCTAGACGTTTTGCAGCAAGCGCTACACCTTGCGCATGGTTACCGGCAGATGCGGCAATAACGCCGCGCGCCTTTTCTTCTTCTGTTAATTTTGCAATTTTATTATATGCACCACGAACCTTAAAGGAACCTGTTATTTGCAAGTTTTCTGGCTTGATATATACATCATTGCCACTTTCGTCGGAGAACACATCACTGTGAAGCAGTTTTGTTTTTACAGTAATTGTGCTAAGTCTCTCACGAGCCTCCATAAAATCATACAACTTATGCATGTGTATCATCTCCTATTGATAGTATGAAATTAAAGTCTAATATTAGTCTTCCAATACTTCAATAGCACCTTGTGCTGCAGAGGATACGTGAAGAGCGTATTTTTTAAGATATCCAGTTACATTGGATTTGA
>CABSJL010000052.1 GCA_902478055.1 uncultured Veillonella sp.
TCCTCTGGATTATACAAAATACCTGCTCCTTCACCAGGCAATTCAATACCTGTTTCAGAGCCAAAGCCATAATCACGTATATATTTCGAGAGAATATCTGCACCTGTTAATGTACCAATTTCAGCCATACCAGTATTAATAGAGTACTTCAAAATATCTAGCAAACGAACAGGACCATATCCCTCACCATTCCAGTTTCTAATGATATGTCCATTGGCAGCGAAGGCCCCTTTATCGTTATACACAGTGTCTAACTTCCATTTGCCTGCTGCAAGAGCTGCAGATGCAATGATAGGTTTGAATGTAGAGCCTGGTTCATATAAATTGGTAACCGCAATATTTTTGAAAGCCTCTTCACCACTTTGGTTGTAGTTATTAGGATCATAACTTGGACGATTGGCCATCGCTAATATTTCACCGTTCTTTGGATCCATAACGATAACGCTGGCATGCTTAGCTCCTGTATCAACCATCGCCTTATCAAGAGCGCGTTCTGCAATAAATTGAATTGTTGCATCGATGGTTAAGGTTACGCTTTTACCCTTATCTGGTAAAAATTTAGATAGTACGGAACCAAAGATGGCATTCCCTTTATTATCAGTAGCTACAATTTCTTGTTGTACGCCCCCCTTTAATTCGTCATCAAGAACCATTTCTAGACCATCAAGACCTTTATCATCAGTGCCGACAAAGCCTAATACTTGTGCCGCTAAGACACCATTTGGATAATAGCGCTTAGATTCTTCAACGAAATTGAGGCCTGCAATATTATTATCCTTAATAACTTGTTGTACCGCTTTTGATTTGTCTGCATCCATCATACGATTCAACCAGACAAAGGCGGTATCCTCTTGCAAAGCTTTCACAATATTCTCTTTTGACATCGTTACATACGGTGAGATGAGATCCGCAATCTCTTGAGGAGACTGTTTAATCATCTTCGGATCCGCATATAAAGATTTTGTAACTACACTCATCGCCAAAGGCTTGCCATTACGGTCATAGATTGTACCGCGCGGCGATTGTAATTTTCTATCTACTTGAACTTGTAATAAGTTTTTCTTCTCTAGGTCAAAGGTATCAAAGACCTGTAACTGTGCTAAACGACCGATAAGGACGAAAGCAACGGTCATGAGTATGGCAAGGCACCATGTAGTGCGACTCCAATCACTCATGCGTAATAACGCTTTATTTAATAACTTCATCATTTCTCCACTGGACGGCGTAACTTATGGTCTAATGCATCATATAGCGCATCTGGTTCATTGGTAATCACTCCATTTTGTACCTGACCTAATAAATACTGCAATCCTTCCCCCACTTTATTCCCTGCAAGCTTAATAACACGTTCATCATAATTTAAATCCTTTGTATGGATAGGCATCTCTAGGCTAAGATCTGCCATACATTCACCAAAGGCTAAGGTGCCATCAGTCGATGCATAAGGCTTCCCACAGCCTAATACATCGGCAGCACAAACCTTAGATAATTGTTCCCATGCAATTCGCATAATTTGACTATCTCGAAACTCACCGCTGCGAGCCTCTTTACGGATCCACTTTTTCTCATTAGCTTCCCCATTTTGTACAAAATAGTGAAAGCGCATATGATTTTTTACAATCCAAGCTACACGGCGCACAAAACTCTTAGGGTAACCTAAACGAGTAAGTAATGTTTCTGTCATTTCAGCCCCTAATGTATCATGGCCACGATCCGTCAAACGTCCGTTAATAACAGCCCGTACCGCTGGCATACCCTTTGCTACATCGTGTAACAGTGCACCCCAACGTAATGTTAAATCTGGTTCTGTATGAGATACAACGGCTAATGTATGATACCAACCATCAAATTCGTGAAAGTCTTTTTCTTGTGGTAAATTCACAAGATGGTATAGCTCTGGTAAAATAGGCACTTCACGAGTCACGCCATTTTCTACAACGCGACAAGAGCACTCGGCCAAGCGAGATTGTACTAATACATCAAGGCCTTTAGCCACAGCGGGCTCTAACATGAGTCGGTCCAGTTCACTACGGACTCTCTCAAGAGATAACCCAGGCACACGATAAAATGCCTTTGGCATAGCTTCTAATAAGTCTTCGGTAGGTAAGAAATCTAGCTTTGCCACAAAGCGGCATGCTCTAAATAATCGCAATGCGTCTTCTTCAAAGCGTTGCTGTGCATTGCCAATGGTTCGCAATGTCTTATGCTTGATATCTCGACGTCCCCCTACTAGGTCTATGACCTCACCAAAACGATTCATAGCCATGCCATTGACCGTAAAGTCACGACGCAACACGTCTTCCTCCAAGGTATCGGCATAAGCGATTTCTTCTGGTCGATGACTATCCGCTCCATATCGTTCAGTGCGATACGTTGCAATTTCATATTGCTTTCCTTCTAGTGTAGCTACTACTACACCAAAGGATTTTCCTACTAAGTCTGTCGTTTGAATATCTTGACCGCGTAGGACTTCAATTACCGTATCAGGGCGTGCAGACGTCACAATATCAAAGTCATGAGGCTTTTGATGCATCAAAATATCACGCACTGCTCCGCCAATGATATAGGCTTCATAACCTGCTTCTTCTAATACAGTCAATATTCGATTGGCTTGTTCCATCATGCACACTCCTTTCTGAACTAGTCTAACCTTTATTTTACTACAAATGAAAGCATGAAAAAAGTGCAATCCTATAAGGATTGCACTCGTTCTGCAATAGCTGTACCCGTCGGTGTTACCGCAAGGCCGCCATCACTTGTTTCACGCAAGGCTGCTGGCATAGCGCGACCGATATTATTCATTGCTTCAATAACTTCATCTGGTGGAATTTGACTTTCAATATTCATCAAAGCCAATTCAGATGCAGTAATGGCATGAACTGCATAGAAACCATTACGTTTAACGCACGGTACCTCTACAAGTCCTGCTACTGGATCACAGGCAAGGCCTAATAAGTTTTTCATGCACAATGCAATAGCATGGCCGACTTGACGAGGCGTACCACCCATCATTTCTACAATGGCACCGGCAGCCATACAAGCGGCCGTACCAATTTCTGCTTGGCATCCGCCAACGGCACCGGCCACACAAGCGCGATTCGCTACGACATTGCCAATGCCAGAGGCAGCCAAGAAGCCCTTTACCATAGTTGCTCTATCTAGCTTGTAATGGTCCGCTACTGCTTTCACCGCACCAGGCATAACACCACAAGATCCAGCCGTAGGGCACGCAACAATGCGGAACATCTTTGCATTTGCTTCATTAACAGCAATAGCATAGGTCATAGCTTTGTACGCAATATCACTCATAAATCTTGGTGTTTGTCCATTAAGCTGTGCCGCCTGGCCACCAGACATACCAGACGCTGTTTTTTCAGCATAGTCTATACCATCTTGAATAGAACCTTCAAAGATATCTAAACGATGCTCTATTTCACGAATAACCGCTTCTTCACTGCGGTCATAATTTTCTAATTCATAACGCAGCACTACTTCGCCAAAGGAAATGTTATTTTCCTCAGCTAAGCGAATAATATCTGCAATTGTATCGTATGCATAACTCATCATTCGCCCTCCTATAACGCTTCAAAGGTCATAACATCTTGAATGCCTGGACACTCGCGCATAAACTGAACGGTAATTGGATTTACCACCGTATCGGTAGTAATGACCATCACTGCATCCTTGTGCTTACCCTTACGGAATACACGCATCGTTGCAATATTAATATCAGACTCACTCAATGCTTGGCTCACCAAAGAGATGGCGCCAGGTCTATCTTCATGGAATACAACAAGAGTAAACTCATCGCCAGTAATAGACATATCATTGCCATCTACTTCGGTAATCATAATTTGACCGCCACCAAGAGATCGGCCAATCACAGTCATATGACGATTATGTTCATCGTACATATCAAAACGAACCACATTGGGGTGACCTACATCAAGGGGAGACTCGATAAAGTTATACTCCATGCCCTCTTTTTCAGCTAATTTATGAGCAACACGAATATTCGTATCATCCTCTTTAAAACCTAATAAGCCCCCAATCAAGGCACGGTCTGTACCATGGCCTTTATAGGTCTTAGCAAAAGAGCCATATAAGGTTAAATCTACCTTTTTAGGTGTGGAACGGAATATGCACCGCGCCATCTTACCTAGCCGCGCAGCACCAGCTGTATGCGAACTAGACGGGCCAATCATAACAGGCCCTATAATATCAAAAATACTATTCATACACGCCTCTATATACACATCAACAATGTGAAAAAATCTTACTTTACCTATAGTATAACAATCAATATTTATTAATGTCCATATGCACATTAGCGGTATTTTTGTACACACACAAAGGACTACATTTATGCTCAAATCATTCCCCTCCCCAGCACTATTTATCTGAAAGATATCTTAGGATTAGTATATTGATGGGACGCCTTCCTATCTACAGTTATAAAAAGGAAAGACTATACTTATGCAGCGACATCAGGTCACGAGGAGCAAAGAAGTATAGTCTTTCCTTTTTAACTAAGTTGTAGATACAAACTGGGCCCCATCAATATACAGCCACTAAGATATAGCTTTCAAAAAAATAATCATAACCACCCGTAGAACGGGTGGTTTGCTCTGACCCTATAAGGGTCTTTCTCTAGTGGTGGCCCTCTAAAGAGGGCATTGAATG
>CABSJL010000053.1 GCA_902478055.1 uncultured Veillonella sp.
TACTAATACTCCCATTTATACAGAATCTAAATTATTGAATACAAAACTCTCCATCTAGGCTAAGTAAGTGCACTCATTACACATGCCTCATATTTGTTCATATCCATTCTTATTCAAATAGATTATATATCTCTATAATTAATTAAAAGTAACAACACATTAGCTGTTACTCATATAAGTGTATACAATTAATGTATTTATTATACTACAATTATGACCTGATATCAAAAGAAAAACCCCCTAGCCAAAGCTAGGGGGTTCTTCTGGTAATTATGATAATAGGTTTAGATTTAAGACAGTACGAGGACCAACTGAGGTCATGTCTAAATCAAACGAATTAACCAACGAATTTAGTCACTGCTGCAGTATCAGTTAAGTGACGTTTAGGCATGCCCATTTCTTCAGGGGAGATGCCAAGAGCAAGACCCACTAATTGGGACATGTGCAAGATTGGCATATCTTTGCCACCGCCAACAACTTCTTTTGCTTCTTTTTGGAACATATCAAGTTGCATTTGGCAAAGTGGGCAAGGAGTTACTACGCAATCTGCGCCTTCTGTAGCTGCATCTTTGTTGATGGAGCCAGTCATTTGCATTACGGAATCATGTGCAGGGTATACAGCATGGAAACCGCAGCAATCAAGTTTACGGGAGAAGTCGATTGGTGTAGCACCGATAGCAGAGATCAAATCTGCTAAGGATGTAGGCATTTGATAATCTTCGAAGCCCAATTCAGTTTGAGGGCGAAGAATATGGCAACCATAGTATTCAGCTACACGTAAACCAGTTAAAGGTTTAACAACTTTAGCTTTCAATTTATCCAAACCGTAATCGCGGATCAATACCCATAAGAAATGAGTAATATCAGTTGTACCGCGGTATTGTTTACCGATTTGAGCTAATTTTTTGTTAACTTCGTTCTTTTCTTTTTCGTTGTTATCAAGCTCGTTTTTAGCTTCACGAAGCATCAAAGTACAAGTGTTACATACAGTTAAAAGGTTCAAACCTTTTTCTTCTGCCAATGCAATGTTACGTGCGTTTGTAGCTAATGTAATTTCTGGAGCGATATCTTGAACGTGGGATGCGCCGCAGCAAGTCCAACCGTCAAGTTCTTCTAGTTCGATGCCGAGTTTTTTAGCTACTGCAACAGTTGCCATGTAATCTTCTTTGGCAGCGCTTTCAAGAACGCAACCTGGGAAAAATGCGTATTTCATTATTTGCTTACCTCCTCAGCTGCTTTCATAAGTCTGCGAACACCATCAATACCATTAACTGGTTTTTGAGGTACTACAAGTTCGAAAGGATTAATTTTGCTGTGTTTCCACAAACGTAATGCATAGAATGCTTGTTTAGCGGAATCTACAACACCATCAGATTTCAAGCTCATAGAAACTTCTTTCAAGCGACCAGTTTTGTAAAGGTCCTCTTTGAAAGCAACTGCATGGCGAACGCCTTTGCTGTTAGTAAGACCAGCTTTTGTAGCTTCTTTACGCAAGTTGGAAATATCTTGAGCAGGTTTTAAGTGTTTAGGACAACGGGAGATACAGTTCATGCAGTGAACGCATTTCCAAAGACCATTGTCGAATGCAGGTTGAATGTGAGCCATAGGTGCATCATCACGGCTATCCAATACGAAACGGTTAGCTTTTGTGAATACATATGGTTCTAAGAAGTCATCTTGACGTGCAGTCAATTTGTTACATTCAGACGCACAGCAACCGCAAAGGATACATTCTGTACCAGCAACGAATTTTTTGAAGTCAGCTGGAGTTTGGCGAACGATTTTGTCACCTTCGTTGAATTCTGCTTTAAGGAAAATCCAAGGAGCAACTGTTTTCAAACGATCAACTTTAGCTTCCCAGTCAACAACTAAGTCACGGATAACGCGGAAGTTGCCGATAGGTGCAATTGTCAATTCATCAGTACCATAACGTTCTGTTAATTCGTCGATTTTAGCTTCGCAACCAAGCATTGCTTCGCCATTTACGCGAATGGAGCAAGCGCCACAAACTGCGGAACGGCAAGCTGCCAAGAATGTTAAAGTTGGATCTTGAGTATCTTTAATTTTTTGAAGGCCCCAAAGAATTGTACGGTCAGCTTCATAGTCGAATTTGAAAGTCTGTACAAACGCGCGACCTTGTTGGTAACGGTGAATATGGTAGGTGATTTGTCTCATCTTAGTACTTCCTTTCTTGTGGTTCGTATTTAGTGAACACTACGTCGCGTTCAGTCAATTCGTACTCGCCGTTAGCACCCAATTTGATCAAAGAGTGTTTTAAGTATCTTTCATCATTACGTTTTGGATGGTCTTCACGGATATGAGCACCACGGGATTCACGACGGTGTAAAGCGCCCATAGCAATAGCTTTAGCTACTGTTAACATGGAACCGATTTCACAATAGTTTACGAATGCCATGTTGTAAGTACGTTCAGGGTCACCTACATAACAAGTTTTGTAATCTTCCATCAATTGGTCGATTTCTTTTAATGCTTCAGTAATACCTTCTTCATTACGGAAGATACCTACTTTGTTCCACATTGCATCAGCCAATGCATCGCGAATTTCTACAACTGGACGACCGCCTTCACGAGTTGTTACTTCAGTGAATTTTTCTTCCCAGTGTTTAGCAGCTGCAGCCAATTCTGCATCTACATTAGGTTGTTCATGTGTTTCAGCATAGTCAGCTGCACCAGCACCGGATACTTTACCGAATACTACGCCGTCTGCCAAGGAGTTACCACCTAAACGGTTAGCACCGTGGATGGAGATACAAGAAGCTTCGCCGGAGGAGAACAAACCAGGCAATTCACATGCACAAGTTTTGTAATCCACTACGTCGATACCGCCCATTGTATAGTGACATGTAGGACGAATAGGTACTGGTTGAGTCAATGGATCGCAATGTTCGAAGCACATAGCCAAGTCACGGATACCATGAAGTTTTTCGATGATAACTTCAGGTCCTAAGTGACGAAGGTCAGCTACTACGTATGCGTTAAGACCAGAACCGAAACCACGACCTGCAGCGATTTCATCTTCGATTGCTTTCGCTACAACGTCACGGGATGCCAATTCCATTTTGTTAGGCGCATATTTTTTCATGAAACGTTCGCCTTCAGCGTTAAGAAGGTAACCACCTTCACCACGAACCGCTTCGGACATCAAGATACCAGTACGACCAAGACCAGTTGGATGGAATTGGATCATTTCCATATCTTTCAAGCCGTTACCAGCGCGGAATGCTGCTGCCATACCATCGCCTGTGGAAAGGAATGGGTTTGTAGTACGAGTCCAGAAGATACGGCCTGCACCACCAGTAGACAAGATAATAGCTTTTGCTTTAATTTGTTCTACACGACCTTCTTTCATGTTCCAAACTACAGCGCCACCAACGTGACCTTCTGCAGATTTAACAAGATCTAAAAGGTACCATTCTTGTAAGAAGTGTACGCCTTCTTTCAAGCATTGTTCGTAAGTTGTGTGCAAAATAACGTGACCAGTTTTATCCGCAGAGTAGCAAGTACGTGGATAGGATTGACCACCGAAGTTACGTTGCGCAATTTTGTTTTCTTGAGTACGGGAGAATGGAGCACCCATGTGGTCCATTTCAAGTACGCCTTCTGGACAACGAGAGCAGAAGAATTCAATTGCATCTTGGTCGCCAAGATAGTCAGAACCTTTTACTGTGTCGAAAGTATGTGTTTCGATTGTGTCTTCAGCTGCTACGTTATTCAAACAAGCATTTACACCGCCTTGCGCCATTGCTGTTGCAGAGCGAGTTGGGAAAATTTTAGTAATAAGAGCTACATTTAAGCCTTTGCGACGACCAACTTCAAGAGCCGCGCGTTGACCAGCGCCACCGCTACCTACTACTAGAACATCAAACTGTTCCATAATGACCTCCTCATAACTACCTATTAATAAGAAAACTTGTTAGACTATCTCATTTCAAAAACTTATAAAAATTTTTGATAACCTAATCATTTTTCTTTCAAGAAAAGCCCCATACTTATGCGACTTTTCTTATAGCTTTACATATAATTATAGAGAGCATTTAGTGTGATGTCTAAACCCTATTATGCATAATTAATTTTGATTAATCTAATTGATAATTTATTTCACTTAGTATTTTCCTTGTTTATATATGACCATTTAAAATAGATTTATGAATATTTCATACAGGAAGTTAAGGATATTACGAAAGTAATTCGGTTCCGAAATTTTTGTATATTTTTATTTCCGCTAGACCCTTAACAAGTCTTATTAATACTGACTTTATAAGATTACCAAACTGTTCATAATAATTAATATCCGTTAAATTCCTACTAAAACTACCTAGATTTTAATCATCGAAAATCATCAAATTTCTACGGCTATTATTGGTATTTAACTCTCTGATAATTATTATCATAAGTTTTTTTAGTGATTTCTTTCACACTCGCCAAAATTGGCAAAATCCTGTCCATCTATGCGCATACGGCAATCTTCGATATAGTTCATCTTCATTCATTAGCAGAATTCATTAAGTTTCAAGTTTTCTTCGTTTTTAAGCTCTCAAAACATGAAGAACAGGCTTATAAACTCGCATATACATTCATCTTTTGCTCATTCCTGTTGTATAAGGTATGATAATAGATAAATAAGTTATATAATATTATATATATAGTCA
>CABSJL010000054.1 GCA_902478055.1 uncultured Veillonella sp.
TTGGTCGTTTACCAGGTGGCTTTATTAAACGTGAAGCACGTCCACCTGAATCTGCGATTTTGAATAGCCGTTTGATTGACCGTCCTATTCGTCCATTATTCGATAAAGGTGTACGTAATGAAGTACACGTAGTAGCAACTGTTATGTCCGTTGACCAAGATTGTGATCCTGCAATCTGTGGTATGATTGGCGCTTCCGCTGCATTATCTATTTCTGATATTCCTTGGAATGGTCCTATTGCAGGCGTTCGCATGGGCCGTATCAATGGTGAATTTGTTGTTAATCCAACAAAAGAACAATTGGAAGCAACAGACCTTAATATCGTTGTAGCTGGTACAAAAGATGCTATCCTCATGGTTGAAGGTGGTGCTCAAGAGGTTCCAGAAGAAACTATTCTTGAAGTTATCATGACGGCTCATGAAAAAATCAAAAAAATTGTAGCTTTCCAAGAAGACATGAAAGCTAAAGTAGGCAAGGAAAAACGCGTATTCGAAAGCAAAGACGTGCCTGCTGAAATCGCTGATGCAGTTCGTGCCTATGGTCATGATAAACTTGATGCAGCAGTACGTTGTGCAGATAAACAACAACGTGATGCACAAGAAAGCGAAGTACGTGCAGATGTATTAGCTCACTTTGAAGAAATCTATCCAGATAACTTGGCGGATGTAAATAAAGCATTTGACGCAATGACAAAAGAAATCGTTCGTCATATGATTACTGTTGAAAAAATCCGTCCAGATGGCCGTAAGCTTGATGAAGTACGTCCTATCTCTTGCCGTACAGGTGTATTACCTCGTACACATGGTTCTGGCTTATTTACACGTGGTCAAACTCAAGTATTGAACGTTGCTACTGTAGCACCATTGTCTGAAACTCAAACAATTGATGGCATTGGTTTAGAAACAGAAAAACGTTATATCCACCACTATAATTTCCCATCCTTCTCCGTAGGGGAAACTCGTTCTTCCCGTGGCCCTGGTCGTCGTGAAATTGGTCATGGTGCGTTGGCTGAACGTGCATTGGTACCTGTTATTCCTAGCGAAGAAGAATTCCCATATGCATTGCGTCTAGTATCTGAAGTATTGGAATCTAATGGTTCTAGCTCCATGGCATCTGTATGTGGTTCCACATTATCTTTGATGGATGCTGGTGTACCTATTAAAGCTCCTGTAGCTGGTATTGCAATGGGTCTAGTAACTCAAGGCGAACACTATACAATCTTAACAGATATCCAAGGTATGGAAGATGCTCTTGGCGATATGGACTTCAAGGTTGCTGGTACAGCAAAAGGCGTAACTGCCATTCAAATGGATATCAAGATTTCCGGCTTGTCCCGTGAAATCCTTCATGAAGCATTAGAACAAGCTCATAAAGGTCGTATGCATATTATGGGTATCATGCTTGATACAATTGCTGAACCACGTCAACAAATGTCTCAATACGCTCCACGTATTATTACAATGAAAATTGATCCAGATAAGATTCGCGATGTAATCGGTTCTGGCGGTAAAGTAATTCGTGGTATCATCGATGAGACAGGTGCAAAAATTGATATCGAAGATGATGGTACAGTGTTCATTGCTTCTGTAGACCAAGAAGGTGCTGCTAAAGCTCAACAAATTATTGAAAACCTTACTAAAGAGGTTGAAGTAGGGGAAGTATACCTTGGTAAAGTAACTCGTTTGATGGCATTTGGTGCTTTCGTAGAAGTACTACCAGGTAAAGAAGGTCTTGTACACATTTCCAAACTTGCAAAAGAACGCGTTGAAAATGTAGAAGATGTAGTAAATGTAGGCGATGAGATTATGGTAAAAGTTATCGAAATTGATAAACAAGGCCGTATCAACTTGTCCCGTAAGGATTGTTTAAAATAAGAGGTGTTACATGGATATTCGTGGCTTTGAAGTAGTTTCTGCTTTTGAAGAACAAGATATCAATTTACCAACACGTAAAACAACAGAAAGCGCAGGCTACGATATTGAATGCGCTGAAGCTGTTACATTAGAACCAGGTCAAGTAGTATTAGTGCCAACAGGTATTAAAGCTTTCATGCCATACGATGAATATCTTGCCATTCACATTCGTTCTAGCATGGCCATTAAACGCCATCTAGCACTTGTAAATAGCACAGGCATTATCGATAGCGATTACTACAACAATGAGGATAACGAAGGTCATATCATGATCGCTCTACTCAATTATGGTAAAGAAACAGTTTCCCTTGAAAAAGGTGAACGCGTTGCGCAAGGTATTTTCTCTAAATACCTTATTACTAACGATGACGATGCTACAGGCGTACGTACAGGTGGTATCGGTAGCACTGGCACAATGTAAACTACATATAATTCTGAATAGAATGATGAAAGCCGCTCAACCTATGTTGGGCGGCTTTTTATAATTATATTTAGTTATAATTTTATTAAGTTATGAATTATATATATTTATTTCTCTGTGTGGTATCATAATAGTTATAAACATTAAGGAGGCTATTATGGCAATTAGCAAAGAGATACAAAAGTCTAGCGAAATGAAATTTGATGGTAAACTAATTAAAGTTACTTATGATATAGCTGATGTAAATGGTAATGAAGCATGGCGTGAGGTTGTTCATCATCCTGGTGCTACAGCTATTGTGGTTGTTACAGAAGATAATAAGATTGTAATGGAACGTCAGTTCCGTTATGCTTTGCAACAGCCTTTGCTTGAAATTCCAGCGGGTAAATTAGATCCTAATGAAGAGCCTCTTAACTGTGCGAAACGTGAGTTAGCAGAGGAAACAGGTTATCGTGCGAACCAATGGATTCCGTTGGGCACAATTGCTACAAGTCCTGGTTTCTGTAACGAAGTATTACATTTATATTTAGCAAAAGATCTTACTATGGGCGAAACTAATTGGGATCCAGACGAATATGTGGAACTTGAGTATTTTACTTTACCTGAATTATTAGAGGCTATCAAGGCGGAGCAAATTAAGGATAGCAAATCTTTGGCAGCCCTTATGCTTGCAATGCCGTACCTCAAATAATATTACGTAATAGGAGGATATATGTTTAAACGAATTATCCTATTAGTTATGGACTCTGTTGGTATTGGTCATGCCGTGGATGCTGCAAAATTTGGTGATGAAGGCTCTAATACATTAGGTCATATTGAATCAACAGCAGGTAAAATTCATTGCCCAAATTTGAAATCTTTAGGACTAGGACATATTGCCGATATTGCAGATACCGGTGAAAGCATTAACGGTGCTTTTGGTCGTATGGCGGAGCTCAGCACTGGTAAAGATACAACAAGTGGTCATTGGGAGATGATGGGGCATCCTGTTACCGTTCCATTCCCAACCTTTTACGAAGGTTTTCCAAAAGAATTAATGGATACTTTCACAAAGGAAACGGGCTATGGTTATTTAGGTAATGAAGTTGCATCTGGTACAGAAATTATTGAACGGCTAGGTGCGGAGCATATTAAAACGGGAAAACCTATTGTATATACCTCGGCAGATTCTGTATTTCAAATTGCAGCCCATGAGGATGTGATTCCTTTAGATGAACTATATCGTATATGCCAAATTACCCGTGATAAGGTTTGCGTTGGAGATTACTATGTAGGCCGTATCATAGCACGTCCATTTGTAGGTGAACTTGGTAGTTTTGTACGCACATCTAACCGTCATGACTATAGTCGCATGCCGGAGAAAAAAATGGTACAACAAGAGTTACAAGATGCGGATGTTCCAACTGTAGCAGTCGGTAAAATTGGAGATATTTATGCCCATGTTGGTTGGGATGAAAGTTATCCTACAAAATCTAATGCTCATGGCATGAATATGGTTCCATATCTATTTGGGGCTACATTTGATTACGGTCTTATGATGGTTAATCTTGTTGAGTTTGATAGCCTTTACGGTCATCGCAGAAATGTAGAAGGCTATAAACGAGCTATTGAAGATTTTGATTACCAACTTGGTGGTTTAATACCAATGCTCAATGATGACGATTTATTGCTTATTACTGCGGACCATGGTAATGATCCAACCTGGAAGGGAACAGATCATACCCGTGAATTAGTACCTATTCTTGGATATAGTCCACGAATGAATGGACCTATAAATCTTGGAGATAGAAAAAGTTTTGCAGACATTGGGGAAACAGTTTTAGAAAACTTTGGTTTAAAGCAATGGGGCATTGGAACATCGTTTTTAGAGAAACTTAGTAAATAATTTCTAATGTAATATATAAAAAGAAGCTTTATTATTAAGGAATAAACTATATTTTCCTATAATAAGTTCTTGCGTCACAATATCTAGTATGATATAATCATTCAGGTATAAGAAACGATTTTTAAGGAGGTGACTCAATTG
>CABSJL010000055.1 GCA_902478055.1 uncultured Veillonella sp.
AAAATACCAGTACCATAGTCAAAACCTTCTAATAAGAAGAAGCCAGCGAATAGTACAGTAATTAAAATAAACCATACCACTTCAAGGTTATTAAAAATTAATTCCATAATCTCGCCTCCTCTTTTTCAACTACATCGTGAGATGGGTTACCATCTGGACCTTTTTTGATGTGTTCTACAGCAAGGTAGAGAGCTGCAATAGCTGCTACGATGTACACAACTGTAAAGCCGATGATAGTAGTCATAATTTCTGGAGCTGTAACGGCTTTAGATGCACCGTCTGCAGTTAATTGCAAGCCATATACAAGCCATGGTTGACGACCTGCTTCTGCTACAAACCAACCTGTGGAATGAGCAATGAATGGCAATGGCAATGTCCAGAACATAATTTTCAAGAATGTGCGATTACCAACCAATTTATCTTTTGCATTAAGGATAAGACCTACGAATGCAACGAGTAACATAATGGAACCAGCTGCAACCATGATACGGAATGTCCAGAAGATTGCTGGAACATCTGGAATATAGTTACCAGGACCATATTGAGCCTCGGATTTAGCTTGAAGATCTTTGATACCTTCTACTTTACCAGAAGTAAAGGAGTTTTGAGTCAAGAAGGACAAACCACCAGGGATTTCAAGTGCGCCCGTATTTTTTTGTGCTTTAGTATCAATGTTAGCTACCAAAGAGAATGGAGCTGGATCTTGTGTTTCCCACAATGCTTCCATCGCAGCCATTTTCATAGGTTGTACTTTTGTAATGTATTGACCTTGATGATGACCTGCCAAAGCGCCTAAAGTACCGAATACAAGAGCAATAACCATGCCCCATTTAGCGGAACGACGGTAGAAGTCTGTCGCATTGTTGCGCAATAAGTGCCATGCACTGATAGCCATGATAATTACGCCTGCTGTTAATAAACCATTCAACACGATATGGAAGAATTGGCCTGGAACATAGCCGTTTTGAACAATTGTTAAGAAATTGTCCATTTCTGCACGGCCATTGCGAATTACATAACCTACAGGATGTTGCATGAAGGAGTTCGCTACGAGAATCCAGAATGCAGATAGGTTTGTACCTAATGCTACCAACGTAGCTACAAGGGCATGAACAGTTTTATTTAAACGATCCCAGCCAAAGATCCATACACCCATGAATGTAGATTCCAAGAAAAATGCCATTAATGCTTCAAGGGCCAATGGAGCGCCGAAAATGTCACCCATAAAACGAGAATATTCTGCCCAGTTCATACCGAAATGGAATTCCTGAACAATACCAGTTACCACACCCATAGCAAAGTTAATTAGGAACAATTTGCCCCAGAATTTTGCCATTTTTTTGTATACTTCTTTACCAGTAGACACATATGTCCACTCTAAGATAGCTACAGTCACTGTCATGCCTAGTGTGAACGGCACAAACAACCAGTGATAGATAGATGTTAGCGCAAATTGTAATCGAGCTAAATCTACAGCTTCAAACATGTGTTTTCCTCCTTAGAATAAAATACCTACATCACTTGATGAGCTTTTACTAAAAACCTTGTATCATTGCGCTTGTGAATATGGCAACGCTTCAGCCTCAATCAACTGCTCACGTTGAGCAAGAGTTTTAAAGTTAACCTGCTCCAACTGAGTAATTAATTGGTCCTGAATCGTCCCCATAGCCTCATTGATAGCACAATGCCCCATACAAGACTTAGAGCAAGAACCTACATCATATAAACACCGTTGTAAATACGCATCCCCTTCTACCGCTCTAATTACATCGAGCAATGAAATCTCTTGAGGGTCTCGATTGAGGGCAAACCCACCATCTACACCGCGAAAGGATTTCATAATCCCAGCTGCAATGAGACTACGCATAATCTTGAGCAAGAATCGTTCTGGAATCAATTCCTGCTCAGCCAATACAGAGCCAGTTATCTTCGTTCCCGAAGGTAATAGCGCCATATGCAAGACCATGCGAAATGCATAATCCGTGGCCTGATTTAACTTCATAAGGTCTCCTTTCTCGTGCACTCGGACAAACGTATTACTAAATCTAGTATAATCGAAATAAAACAATACTGCAATGGTATTGTTTTATATATTGAGAATTAGCATATATAGATTTTATGCCCATTAATATGGTATTATCTGAATATTTTTATGTCCCTTAAATAGCATTATGAATTCTATTATCAAAAAAAGACTGCCCACGAATGAGCAGTCTAAATATATTATTTTGTAATTTCTCGAACGAGATGGGCCATTTCAGGAATGATAAGTTTACTCATAGCTAATGTAACGGCACCTACAGAGCCTGGCACAGAGAACATCAAGGTGTTATTGTTGACCCCCGCTTCAGCACGAGACGCCATCGCCTTAGTACCAATATCCTCTGTATAGGATAAATATCTAAAGATTTCACCAAATCCAGGAATATGTTTCTCATAGAGGCTATTTGCAGCTTCAATTGTTACGTCGCGCTTAGCAATGCCAGTGCCACCTGTAGAAATGATAACATCAATAGATTCATCATTACACCATGGGATCATAGCATTTCTAATTTCATCGTAATCATCAATAACAATTTTACGATCTACCACAATATGGTCTGCTTGTTCTAAAAACTCTTGTACTTTATTACCGCCTTTATCGGTTTCAAAGGTACGAGTATCAGAAACTGTTAAAACAGCAACGCGTAAAGGTCTTGCTACAACTTCGTAAGACATAGTTCCTCCTAGAATAACGGAATAATAGATGCTAATCTCGGCCATCCATTATCGCGTAAAAAATCACGTAATGCCCATGTGTAGTGAATAAATGGTGCACAATGTAGGCGCATCCAGAACGATAGATATGGTGTATCACCTTGGAATATAGCCAATCGATTTAAGGCATATAGATTATCTCCTGGCTGTACTGTACCTGGTTGTACTGTGAAAGCCATTTTATAACCAGACTGTTTAGTTACATATTGAACGAGCATATCGTTAAACCCACCAGGATATGCTAAATATTCAATAGGCTCACCTAAAATCCCCTCTAATGAAGTCTTTCCTCCAAGCAAAGCATCTGGCAACTCAGTAGGGTCAATTTTTGTTAAGATTTTATGATGATTAGTATGACCTTGAATATCAAAGCCACCTGCTTCCATTTTATGCATTTGTTCTGTAGAAACAAAACCAGGCGTATTAGCAGCATCACTAATCATAAACAAGGTAGCCTTCATATTGTATTCCTTTAAAATAGGCAATGCATTATTGTAGTTATCAACATAGCCATCATCAAAGGTAATAACAATTGGCTTATTCGGTAATTCAGTACCATTTTCTAAATAATCATATAATTGATCTAATGTAATCGTGTTGTATCCCTGATTATGTAAATACTCCATCTGCTCTCTAAACTGATCAACATGAAGTGTTAGTGCAGAATGCTTTTCATCATTTACTTGATGGTAATTAAGAACTGGTACACCATAGATCTTATAATCAGTAGACAGCCCCCACATAACACCAAATGAGATAGCTAAAATTGCAATACATATTGAAAGAAAATATAATAATTTTTTAATACAGCTCTTGCCATATTTATACATAAAAACTAATCACTCCAATCCACTTAAGCATATAATGAGAATATCACACATACCTAGTATTATCAAGAAAATCCCTCACAAGATATTCATATTAATTTATGAATGAAAATATTTATTAGTAATATGCAAAAATGGACAATAAAAAGCCCTATAAACTTGGAGATCGAGATTATAGGGTTCGTTATTTACATATATTTAAAGTTATACAGTAGCTTTACGGTACGATACCATTGGTGCTGCGCACCGCGGTATCGATTAGAGGTAGTTTATTTACATAAATTTAGAGTTACTCAACTGGTTTACGGTTCGGTAACATTGGCACGTTGTGCCGCGTTACCATATGGATAGAGTTGGATACTACCACTAGCCGCAGAATGCTTAATCAGCGAGTTCTTATGTACGGTTCTTAGCTCCAGGATACTGGGTGTTCGTCGCTGTGGATGGACTTATGTAGCTACGCTACATGTCCATCTTACGCTCCGAACTAAGCGATGCAGTGAATCTGTCGTCGCTTCGCTTCTCCATCTTCTACTGCCCTGCTTACCAGGTACCCTGGGAGGATAGGAAGCCAAACACAAAAAAAGACACACCCTCAGGTGTGCCTTTAGCTTAATCAGCAGCTTCCTATCCTCCCAGGCCGTCTCCAGCCAAGTACTTTCGGCGTTTATGAGCTTAACTACTGTGTTCGAGATGGGAACAGGTGGATCCTCATAGCTATCGCCACTGAATCTGTCAGAGTTTGTACTCTGAAAACCACATAGAAGTT
>CABSJL010000056.1 GCA_902478055.1 uncultured Veillonella sp.
TGGAGTAGGGTATGTCCTCAAAACAGAAAACTAATGATCCTCACCGAGATCTAGACACCATGTCTGGGGCAGCTACCGATTTATTTAATCGGCTGCCCCTCACTTTTAAAATTATGTCTTGGTATACCATCTTTTTGCTCATCATTTTGATGGTTGCCTCTGCATGGATTTATGCATATACGCACGAGTCCGATAATAAAGAAGTACGTGAGCGCTTGCAGCAGCAAGCAATGATCATGGCTACGGATATTCGCAAATTTAAACCGTACCAAGATAATACATTCTTCTTTGTTTCCACCCAAGACGGCTACATTATTAAAGGCGCCTTACCAGACGGCTTCCCAAACCAAACAGTCCTTTCCCTAGGACAGGTTGGAGAAATTGCTGTTGGTGACGACACATTCTATTACTACGATACGCCGGTTAACGAACCAAACTATCGTGGTATTTTGCGTGCTGTTACAAAGGTAAAAACAGCCTCTAAAAAGACAGAAAACCTATTATATAGTTTATTATTAGGTGATGTTATCTTCTTGTTGATTTCATCACTAGGTGGTTATCTATTCATAAAAAAAGGCCTCAAGCCGGTCCGAACCTTAACGAAAACAGCTAAGGTTATCGGTAAGAACAATGACTTGAGCCGCCGTATTGATATTCCATCCCGCACAGCGCGAGATGAAATCTACGAGCTTACCACCACGTTTAACCGCATGATTTCAGGTCTGGAAGACTCCTCTAATCGGGAGAAACAGTTTAGTTCTGACGTATCTCATGAGTTGCGTACACCAATTGCTGTTATCAAAGCAGAAAGTGAATTCGCTTTAAAATACGGCCGTACAGAGGACGATTTACGAGAAGGCTTAACACATATCTTAGAACAAGCCAAGTTTATGACTAACCTCGTAAGTCAATTGCTCGATGTAGCACGCCTAGAGAATGCGCATGAACTCAACTTAGCCCCTGTAGATGTATCATTGATGTTAACCAATATGGTTCATGACTATACGCGACTCGTTGCAGAGAATACAGAAAAAAAGATTTCTATCACATCCAATATTCAACCGCATATGAGTATCGTGGCTCATGAAGTGTCCTTACGTCGTGCCATTACAAACTTGGTGGACAATGCTATCAAGTTTACGAATTCCACCATCGACATTTCAGCCAAGCTTGCCGGCGGTGAACTTGTTATTACGGTAACAGATAACGGCATCGGTATCGAGCCAGAAAACCTTGAGCATATTTGGGATCGCATGTACCAAACAGAGCAATCTCGAAACAAGAAATCAAATCACGGTATTGGACTTGGCTTATACTTTGTAAATAAGGTAATTAACTTGCACCATGGCACAGTAACAGCCACTAGTGAACCACAAGTAAGAACTACATTTACAGTACGATTGCCGTATAACAGAACAGAAGAATAAGAAAAGGGACTGACCAAAGGTCAGTCCCTTTTCTTATACGCACTCAATATATACAAAACGCTAGCACAGAGAAACTCTCATTGCTAGCGTTTTTGTAGTATATGGTATTTAATTATGTAGCGCTTAATTATTAAACATATAATTATTTAACCTATGAATTGTTGCCATAATGGCATATACACATATTCTAGGAAGGTCCATACAACGAGCCCTGCAATAGCGCCAACGATAGCACCATTGATACGAATCCAGCTGAGATCATCCTCTACCTTAGATTCGATGAAGTAAATAAACTTCTCCGTGCTAAGGCCGCCTAGAACCTGGCGTATGATGGTTTCAATAAGATCATAACCCTGTTCAAGCACATATATGCCAATATTGTGCAATGTATCTTCTATACGGTTTCTCAAATCTTCGGATTGGCCATATACAGTCCACAATTCAAGAGCAATATTCACGAGAACTTGTGCAGGTGTTTCCCCATTTTCATCCCCTACAAGTAATAATTCCTCTACATAAGGGCATAAATGGTTTTCAATGACAGATTCCCAATCTTGTTCACGAATCCAACGTTCCCACGCTTCATCGAGAGCATCACAAACCTCGCGGTTCTCTTCTATGTGGCGAATTGGGTCTACCCATTGGCGCAGCCATGCAGTCCGTTCCGGACTATTTGGGCGCTTCCAATTTTCAAGCATAGCATAGGCCTCTTGAACGATAGCCTGTGCCAGTTCATGGTAGTTCACCACATCGGTCGCTTCAGACATAGAGATGAGGAAATCAGACCAGAAGCCTTTTCGCTTTTTCTTATGCGCCTCTTCTGCTACAACCGCTGTAAGCCACGTAACCATAGCTGGATGGTTAATACGTTCTTGAATTACATTCAATACCTGTACAACCATACCTTCATAGCGATTATGTTCACATAAGTCGAGCAACACATGTTTCAAAACCGGTACAAGAGAATGTTTTTGAAGCAATCCACGGATGCGTTTTGCCCCCCATTGTGCCCATTCCTCGTTCGTTTGAGACTTCCATAAGAGATGTAAACCTTGATGGATTACAAGGCGTGCTGCTCGTTGCCCTTCTGGAGATAGCAAGAATTTTTCAAACAATGGTACAAATTGAACATTGCTCAACAATACTTTACACCGTTCCTTCGTAAGCATCTTTGTCTCAACGAGCTTAATAACACCGTTGATGAGGCGATCCTTATTGCGAGGAATTAACGCTGTATGATACGGGAATCCTAGTGGCTTACGGAATAAAGCAGTTACGGCAAACCAGTCCGCCACACTGCCGATAAGTGCTGACTGCACCGCCCAATAAAGCGGCTGATACCAACTTTCACGACCATAGAAAAATTGACCTATGAAAACAAAACAGTACAATACAGCGGTCAAGCCAAGAATACCATTAGCACGTTGCCGCAAGGTGAGGGATTTCAAATACTGAATCATTTGAGCACCCCCTCTACCAAAAGATATAAACCGTAGAATATACCGCCTAAAACAGCCCCTACGAGGGAACCATTGATACGAACCATTTGAAGGTCATAGTACATCTTGCCTCGTACAATTTGGGTGATTTCATCAGGGGAATATCGAGATAACTCTTGTCCTACCACCTTATCGATGAGAGGGTTTAATTTTTGTAACCACGGAATGCTGCGTAACAAGAAAAATCGTTCAAACGGTGCTTGCTTGTCTGGGTTCAGCAAAATCTCTGTACCGAGCACATTAAAGCGGCCGATAACGATGTCCATGAGACGTTTCCAGTCCACAGTATCACCATCGATGAGCTTGCCTTCCCATTCTTCGAGAACCATCTTGATCCATTGATCCTTATGCTCTTCGATGAAAGCTTGCCACTCTGCATTAGTTTCCAAATTATTGAAGAAACGAATGGCTTGTCCCCATACGTAACGACCTAAATCAGAGTCGATGGACTCATTATCCTTAAGGAATTGAACAGCCTTTTTCTGTACCGTTTCTACCAATCGTTCTGGTGAAAGCCCATCACCGCCAAAGGCAATGGCCAATTCACGGAAGAAGGAGTCCTTCGTATAGGTTTTCATAATGTCTAGCATTACGCGGTACAAGTACGGGTATACCTGATTCGATGCAATGACGCGCTGACAAGTACGGTTAAAGTATAGCCAGAAAATACTCGCCGTATGGCGTTCTAGCATACAGCGGCCAAACAAGATAACGAGCGGTGTCGCCTTCCAGTTTGTCACGCCTTTGTATATGGCCTTATTAATCTCCTGGCGCATCGGCTCAATATCCATATGGGATAAGACCTGATTGCCTACACCGTACAAAATATCCCGCATTTGGCCTTGTCCTACATCGCTCATGCCATATTCAATAATGCGGACCATAACCCGTTCTTTTTTGATGGCATAGTACATTTGAGGCACGCGCAATAGTTCTTCACTGAGCATAGTGCGCCCCATTTGTATAAGACGTTCCTTACTGCGTGGTAAGATAGCAGTCTTAAAAGGTATCCCCAAAGGTTTTGTAAAGAGCGCCGTCACCGCATACCAATCCGCCAAGCCACCGATCATAGCGGCCCCAGATACGTGCATGATAAATGCCCAAAACATATCTTGCCGTTGTGGATATGAAATTAAAAATATAATAGCCATGACAACCAATAGGGTGGTTGCCACTGGTTTAGTTTTCATCATCACTTGATCCTAACTTACTAAATTACGTATACAGACTCTCCCCATATAACGTAGTGACCATAGAGGCCACGAACTTTCACATACTACAACAACTTGTGAAAGTATATTTAATATGTGTATC
>CABSJL010000057.1 GCA_902478055.1 uncultured Veillonella sp.
AACCTCAAGAAGAAAGATATTGCTAATGCTGTAGAAAAAGCTTGGGAAGAACAAGAAAACTGTAAGGCTTCTTACCGTGAAACGACGAAGAAAACTGTATCTCGCCTCGTAGCAGAGCAAATTCCTACCATCGTATTAGCTGGTCGTCCATATCATTTGGACTCTGGTATTAACCACGGTATTCCAGAGCTTATTACATCTCTTGGTATGGCTGTTCTTACAGAAGATGGCGTTGCTCCACTAGGCAATGAAATTAAGCATCTACGTGTTGTAGACCAATGGTCCTACCATAGCCGTTTATATCGCGCTGCTGAATTCGTAAGTAGAACAGAAGGCTTCCAAATCGTTGAACTTAACTCCTTCGGTTGTGGCCTTGACTCTATCGTAGCGGATCAAGTAAAAGATATACTTTCAGCAAATCATAAAATTCATACCTTACTCAAAATTGATGAAGGTACAAACCTTGGTGCTGTAACGATTCGTTTGCGTTCCTTGCAATCTGTAATGGAACGTAGCTTGCGTCGTCATCATAACCCAGAAGCTCCAGAAGTGGTGGAAGAGCAATTACCAACGTACGATTATAATCGCGTTGTGTTTACAGAGGAAATGCGTAAGACTTATAAAATCTTGGTGCCACAAATGTCACCATTGCATTTTAGTCTCTTAGATCCAGTCCTCAAAAATGAAGGCTATGACTTTGAAATGTTGCCAGCTCCAACGCGTGACGATATTGAAGTGGGCTTAAAATACATCAATAATGATGCATGTTACCCAGCGATTATCGTTGTAGGTCAGCTCATGTCTGCTTTACTATCCGGTAAATATGATATCAATAAAACAGCTGTTATCATCTCTCAAACAGGTGGTGGTTGTCGTGCTACAAACTACATCGGTTACTTGCGTAAGGCTTTAATCGATGCTGGTATGAAGCAAGTACCAATCCTATCCCTTAATGCGAGCGATATGGAACGTCAACCAGGCTTCAAATTGACAAAAGGTTTCTTGCATCGTATGATCCAAGCGGTTGTTTACGGTGATGCTCTTATGCAATGCGTATTGGCTACACGTCCATACGAAACTAATCCAGGCTCTACGGATGCATTATGTGATTACTGGATTAAAAAATTACAGCAAAACATTACATCTGCAAGCCTTCGTCAGTACAATAAGTACATCAAAGAAATCATTCATGACTTTGATAACTTACCGGTTAATAAAGATGTACAAAAACCTCGCGTTGGCGTCGTAGGGGAAATTTACGTTAAGTTCCATCCGAGCGCTAACAACCATATCAATGAACTCATTGAAAAAGAAGGTGGCGAAGTTGTTACATCTGGCCTATTAGACTTCTTCTTGTACTGCGCAATGGATAGCACATACCGTGCTAAACACCTTGATGGTACATGGCTATCTGGCTTCTTTGGTACATTGGCTCGTGAAGCCCTTGAACTCTACCGCTTGCCATACGCTAAAGCCGTAGCAGCGTCTAAACACTTTGACCCTCTACAACGTATGACAGAAGTAGCAAAAGAAGCAGCTCAATTCATCGGACTTGGTAACCAATGTGGTGAAGGCTGGTTCCTCACAGGCGATATGATTGACCTCATTGAAAAAGGGGCAAAACAAATCGTATGCTTGCAACCATTCGGTTGCTTACCAAACCACGTAACAGGTAAAGGCATGGTAAAAACACTATCCGCTGCCTACCCAGACGTGCGCATTGCGGCAATCGACTACGATCCAGGCTCCAGTGCAGTAAACCAAGCAAACCGCTTGAAACTATTATTATCGACCATGTTTGAATAAAGGAGTGCTCCGTTATATTTTCAACGGGGCCCCGTTACAACTGCATATTACTAGTATAGAAAAAATACAGCCCTCTCATAGCTCAGGTACGTCACTACGTTCCGTAAAATCGCTGCAGAGAGGGCTGTATTCTTTTCTATATACACTCGGCTATGAAGATGTCCCATTGAAAATATAACTAGTGCAGTGGGAGAAGGAGGAGATGTGGCTATGGCACATCTCTTTTTTCCCTACAATCAGTTGGACAGTAGCTTTCTTTTATTGTGCTTATGGTGTTTGTAGGGAATAAGAAGTAATCTATTTTGATATAGTTTTAAAGCCTTACAATGGGACATCTTCATAGCAAAAGTTAATAAAAATAGCGTTACCTTTTTCGAAGCGATTTTACGGAACGAAGTGACGTACTGAGCAAGAAGAAGGTAACGCTGTTTTTATACTTAAATTTATTCTATTGTAGCGGGGCCCCATTGTAAGGCTCACACAAATGCTTAAAAGAGATTACTCTTTCTCAACTAAACCATATAGGCACAATAAGGAAAGCACTGCACATACTAGCATTGTAATCCCCATGGGTATCCCCGTATGATCTCCACCAATACCAACGAGTGGAGATACGATGCCTGCAGCGAACATGCTTGCAAAGCCGAGTATGGCAGAGGCACTGCCTGCCATTTTCCCGTAGTTGGTCATCGCCATGGAGAAGGAGGCGGAGCCGAATAGGGATACGGTACATACTGTAAAGAACAGGATGGTTGTTACAGGAATGAGGGACCATTCGAAAATCATGGCAATTAAGAATAGTAAGGAACCAATTGTAAGTTGCCATAGGCTGAATGTTAGTAATTGTTTAGCTGTTATAACATTACTAACACGACTACTAATGGCACTAGCTAAGACAATACCACAGCTGTTAATACCGAACAGATAGCTAAATTCTTGAGCGGAAAGATTAAAAATATTTTGGTATACAAAGGATGAACCTGATATATAAGCAAAAAATCCGCCAAAGGCAAATAATTGTATTAATGTTTGACCTAAGAATGGCTTATCTTTGATGAGTGTAATATAATTTTTTACTGCTACACCTATGCCACCTGTGACACGTTTTTCTTTTGGTAAGCTTTCACGGAATAGAAGTGAGCCTACTAATAGAATAGCAGAGAATACTGCTAGAATTACAAAGATTACACGCCATGTAGTGAATAAGAGCAATTGGCCACCTATGAGAGGGGCAAGTACTGGAGCTAAGCCGTTAACCATCATAAGTAAGGCGAAGAGTTTCGTCAATTCTTGACCAGAGGCAAAGTCTCGAGCGATAGCCTTGGCAATTACAACACCTACAGAACCAGTTAAACCTTGTAGAAATCTTCCGAGTAAAAGTATTTCGATGCTAGGTACAAAGGCACAAATGATGCCAGAGATGACACATAGTAAATTGCCTACGATGAGTGGTAATTTACGACCCATTGTATCGCTAATAGGGCCACCAAATAATTGGCCTAATGCAACACCAAAGGTCATAACACCAATGGTCATTTGAATATTAGATGCGGTTGTATTTAATTCGCCAGGCATAATCGGCAATGCTGGTAAATAAAGATCTGTTGCGAGCGGTGTTATGGCTGTTAACATGCCAAGGAATACTACCAAGATAAAGGAAACCTTAGCAGAATTTTCTTGATTCATATAATCCTCCTATCTTAAAATGGGAAAAATAAAAGCCTGCGAATCGCACTTCGCAGACTGCATTTAATTTTTTCTATTTGATACGATGTATTGTAACATGATTAGTAGATAATTTCTATAGATTTTTCTTAATAAGAATTATGATTTGCTATCTTTTCTCTCATCGATTACAATAAGTTATATTATTTATATCTAAAAGTATCAATTTGGTTTATGTGTGTAGGAGAGAATTATATGAAAAAAATGGTAAAATCTTTGATTTTGACTGTAGTAGCTGTCCTGAGTACTACGGTAGTGTCCTCAGTGGAAGCTATTAGTTCTGATGAGGCAGTACAAAGTGCATTGACACGTGTGCCGGGTGCAACGGTTGCCAATGTAACTGAGTTCAATCGCGATTATGATCATGGTCGTTTAGAGTATAAAGGTGAAATTCATTATAATGGTTATGAATACGATTTTGAAATTGATGCAGATACTGGCATATTTACAAAATGGGAAGTAGAGCAAGAGGTCTATTAATAGACTGAGATCTTATAATGTGTAACAATGTGGATTAACTCCTTAAGGAGCATTATTGGGAGTATCCTAATATATAACAATAAAAAAGAACAGCTCATTAAGAGCTGTTCTTTTTATATTACCAAATCTTAGAAGAAGAAGTGGTGAATTTCATGGATGAAATGTTGACCGAAGAAGGAGATACAACCATGCA
>CABSJL010000058.1 GCA_902478055.1 uncultured Veillonella sp.
CGTTAAATCTGTTGTAATAAAAAAATAGTTTTTATGATAATAAATATTGATAATTAAATTCCTATTATAATGATTAGGATTTTATAAAATTGATAATTACAACATTCTCATTTGTTGAATATCATATTCAATTAATTAAATGAAAAGTAATATCAAAATACCTATAAACATAGGCTTTGTATGATAAAAATGAAAAAGTAATATGCAAAAATATATACAGTTTTTTATCATTTTCATTTGACTTTCAAAAAGAACTGTGTGATAATGAGAACATAAGTTGAGGCAAGTGCCTTTCTAAATGATAATAAAAAGTTCTGATCTATATTTTTATGGAGGTCCTAATTATGAGAGTTATTGCTGATGGTTGCATTAAATGTGGTTCTTGCGCATCTGTTTGCCCAGTTTCTGCTATTTCTGAAGGCGAAACTAAATATGAAATCAACGATACTTGCATCGATTGCGGTTCTTGCGAATCCGTTTGCCCAGTATCTGTAATTTCCGCTGAGTAATCACAAATTAAACGGCCCCTCATTGAGGGGCTTTTTATTTTGCCTAAATTTGCTTAACTTAGTATAATAGGACTATTAAGATATATATTATTATAAGGGAGTACAGCTTGTTTTATATTATACTAATTCTTTGGTTACTCTTAGATCAATGGACTAAATATTACATTATGAATCATTTTATGTTAGGTGAGTCTTTAGTGGTTATACCCAATGTATTTCATTTAACATATATTATTAATCGCGGTGCAGCATTTGGTATGCTTGCTAATCAGCGATGGTTTTTCTTACTGGTAGCAGTTATTTTGCTAGGCGCATGTGCATATTATTGGAAGCGCTTATCAAAAGGTCCGTGGACTTTACAGATTGGATCTGCTTTATTAGTATCTGGTGCTATTGGTAATGGCATAGATCGTTACATGCTTCACGGCGTTGTTGATTTTTTTGATTTCCGTATATGGCCTATTTTTAATGTTGCTGATATTGGTATCTGTGTAGGCGTAGCTTTAGTAGTCTACTATTTATTTACATTAAAAGATGATGATAAATAATTCATATATTATGACAAATAATTAATTAATATATGATACTTAACTCATAGAGAGGTAGAGGATGAACGAATATATTGTAAGTGCTGAGCAAGACGGTATGAGACTGGATGTATTCTTAACAGAACATATGGAAGGGTCTCGTAGTTATATTCAAAGTTTAATTAAAGGTGGTCACGTTACAGTAGGTGCTAAGGTAGGGAAAGCAAATCTTAGACTTACACCAAATGCTGTTGTACGTGTAGAGATACCGGAGCCTGAATCTGTAGAGGTAAAACCAGAGGATATTCCTTTAGATGTATTGTATGAAGATCATGATATTATCATTGTAAATAAACAACGTGGTATGGTTGTTCATCCTGCGGTGGGCAATTATTCGGGTACACTTGTTAATGCATTGCTATATCATTGTAAGGATTTGTCCGGTATTAATGGTGAGATTAGACCTGGTATTGTTCACCGTTTAGATAAGGATACATCTGGTGTTATGATGGCTGCTAAAAATGATGCAGCTCATATAGGTTTAGCGGAGCAGGTAAAGGAGCATTCTGCTAAACGGACATATTTAGCATTAGTACAAGGTAATATTGTAGAAGAAAAGGGTACTATTAAAGCTCCTATTGGAAGACATCCTAAGGATCGTATGAAAATGGCTGTTGTCTTTGAAAATAGTAAGGATGCAGTCACTCACTTTAACGTGGTTGAACGATTTGGCCATCAAACCTTGGTTGAATGTAATTTAGAGACTGGGCGCACACATCAAATTCGTGTACATTTTGCTCATATTGGACATCCTGTTGTTAATGATCCGTTCTATGGTTACCGTCGTATGGATTTTCCTATTGAAGGACAGGCATTGCACTCTAAATCTTTAGATGTAAAACATCCTATTACAGGTGAAAGCATGCATTTTGAGGCGCCTCTTCCAGATGACTTCAAAGCATGTATAGAGTTTGCTAAAACATATCGAGAAGATAAGCGAAAATAAGCGAAAAAATGAAACGAAATCAAAGGAAATGTAAAGAAACGTAGACAAACGTAAATACATGCAAATAAAATAACTGTCTTATATTGTGGTTTACTAAATAATCTTCTAACTATATTTGTAAAGGGGCATAGAGAACTCTGTGCTATAAGGGCGTATATATGGAAAAGAAACGCTTATTGATGGATCAAGATGCTATTATGCGCGCGATTCGTCGTATTAGTCACGAAATCCTAGAACGTAATAAAGGCTTATCTAATGCTCTTATTGTAGGCATTGAACGACGAGGTGTTATTTTGGCAAAACGTTTGCAGGCCGAAATCGAACGCATTGAGGGTATTCGTATTGAATGTGAATCACTCAATGTTGCTATGTATCGTGATGATCGTGATGCTCGCCAAAAAGAGGGAAAACCATGTACGATTGATACAACGGAGAAAACAATCATTCTCGTGGATGATGTACTTTACACAGGGCGTACTATTCGTGCAGCTTTAAATGCATTGATGACATCTGGTAGACCTAAATCTATTCAATTAGCAGTACTCGTGGACCGTGGTCACCGTGAATTGCCGATTCGCGCAGACTATGTGGGTAAAAATATTCCTACATCACATCTTGAAAGTGTCCGAGTTGCCGTAGCAGACTTAGATGGTGAAGAAGGGGTTACAATACAGGAATAATCTGTATTGTAACCCCTTTTTTGCTTAAATTAAAATTATACTTTTTATTTGATATATTGCGGTGTATAGGTATAGTCTGTATGCCCTATACGTTTACCTTCATTATGGAAACATAAGGCTTGTATATCTGTAGCTAGTGTATCTATATGATGCATAGATTTTCCAAGATTATTGAGCTGAGTAGGTGCTTTAGCCCATTTCTGAATGACTGGAATATCATGTTCAGTTCGAAGCCATTGACGACCTCTGTCATTGAAGGCTAGTAATCTAGCGTATTGAGGGCCTTCGTCCATAGCGACGTTTATCAAGTCTTTTGTAATTCCTAATGTGAGGTAGGCACCCATTCGTTGTAATCGTGCATAGGTGTAGCGCTTGGATTTTATTTGATTGATAGCAGATTCCCATGTAGGATGTTGAGCTGCTTTCAACCATAAGTGTTCAATACCTTCTGTAAAATCAACGAATCGTTCTAATTCACTTGCCGAAATGCGGCGACTCAACATATGGACCATATCATGGTATCGACTGTAATCGACATAGTGACCGCTTGTAATTTTATGGTTCATATCATCTAGAATCGGTGTTGGAATAGCAGCTTGAAGTGCTGAATACATATCTAAAGGAGTAGACGTTGTGATGAGTTGCCGCAATGCTGTACCTGATGGTAACTCTTGATCGATAGTTTGGTTATGGTGATTAGATGTACGCTGAATAGGAATATACGCTAAATCTGGGTGATATTTTAATCCAGCTCGTATATATTCTAGCCCTAATAAGGCATTAGGGGTGCTAAGCATTTCAGAGCCTAATGCTTTACGGAAGGCCGTTCCATAGGACATGCCTTCCTTTAAATAACTACGTAACTCATTTTGGGTACTTTCACAATCCATACGTTTAGCCGTGTGGATGAGTTGATTTAAATCTGTTGTTTCAGAACCAAAAGAAAGGGTGTCGATAGATAGTGACTTGATTAACCGAACCGCACCGGTCCCGAATAGTTGCGCACTGCCTAAGGAATAGAGCGTAGGCAGTTCTATAACAACATCTGCACCGCCAAGAATGGCCCAACGAGCACGATCGAACTTAGAGAATAGGGCCGGCTCACCACGTTGCACAAAGGAGCCACTCATAATACAGATGCGCAATGCATCAGGGTATTCTGAAGCTAATATATGTAGTTGGTGTGCATGTCCATTGTGAAATGGATTGTATTCGCAAATAATACCGATGGTTTTCATAGTGACTCCTTTCATTAGTGTTAGTGTAACAAAGCATAGAGGTACTGTAAATAAATTTTGAACTTAAGAGGGGATATGGTGAAGAAATAGACGTAAAAATGTACGTAAAACTAAAGTTTATTGTAGATTTTATTTGTTCTATAGGCTATAATTAACTGTAAATGCTGAATTGATGTGAGGTATATGATGAAAC
>CABSJL010000059.1 GCA_902478055.1 uncultured Veillonella sp.
CTGCACCAGATACGTCTAGACCAGGGTTTTTGAATTGTGGTTGTTCAGCCCATTCGCCAAAGCTATTTGGTGCATAGCCAATTGTGGAACCATGGTTACCATCTACACGGCCTTGACCATCACGATGGTAGCTGTTTACAGGGCATTTAGGCGCATTAACAGGGATTTGATGGTAGTTTGCACCTAAACGATAGCGTTGTGCATCCGCATAGGAGAACAAACGACCTTGAAGCATTCTATCAGGGGAGAAGGATACGCCAGGAATGATAGTAGATGGTGCAAATGCAGCTTGTTCTACATCTTGGAAGTAGTTTTCAGGGTTGCGGTTAAGCTCCATTACGCCTACTTCGATCAATGGGAATTCATCATGGTACCATACTTTTGTTAAGTCGAATGGATTGTATGGCATGTTGTTAGCTTGTTCTTCGGTCATCACTTGGATGCATAATTTCCATTTAGGGAAATCACCGCGTTCAATAGCCTCAAAGAGGTCACGTTGGTGGCTTTCACGGTCACTAGCTATCACATTAGCCGCCTCAGCGTCGGAAAGATTTTCAATCGGCTGTTGACAAACCCAATGGAATTTAACCCATACACGTTCATCGTTTTCATTAATTAGACTATATGTATGGCTACCAAAACCATGCATTGTGCGGTAGGATTTAGGAATACCACGGTCACTCATAACGATTGTTACTTGGTGAATTGCTTCTGGCAAGCTAGACCAGAAGTCCCAGTTTGCTGTCGCATCGCGAAGGTTTGTTTGTGGATTACGTTTTACAGCGCGGTTCAAATCAGGGAATTGCAATGGATCGCGGATAAAGAATACAGGTGTATTGTTACCTACGAGGTCCCAGTTTCCTTCTTCTGTATAGAATTTTACGGCAAAGCCACGAATGTCGCGTTCTGCATCGGCCGCACCACGCTCACCGGCAACGGTAGAGAAACGCACGAATAACGGCGTTTGCTTGCCTACTTCAGAGAAAATTTTTGCTTTCGTATATTTTGTAATATCGTTAGTGACTGTGAAAGTACCAAATGCACCGGATCCTTTAGCATGCATGCGGCGTTCAGGAATCACTTCGCGCTCAAAATGAGCTAATTTCTCCATGAGCCAAACATCTTGCATCAATACAGGACCACGTTTACCTGCTGTAGCAGAGTTGCGATTATCTGGTACAGGAGCGCCAAAGGCTGTTGTTAATTTCTTTTCATCACTCATGTTACAAACTCCTACTTAGAATAAAAATAAGTAATAATATGCGACCTTAAAAATTGTATGAAACATATTATTACATAAAAACAATAAATATTATCAATTAATAATTATTATTTATTATTACGATTAAATCGTAACATATAAATAGAGATTGTACAACACAAAATCTTGTATACATGCTCTCATATAGAAACAGTACATGAGAAAAGCCTATAGGAAATCAATCCTATAGGCTATTTGCATCATTATTAGGCGTAAACACTTACATACGCTATCTATACATATAACTAGAATATATCATCTATTAATTTTATTTGCCCCCGCATTACGTAATACATTTTCTTTTACTTCATTTACAGGATCTATTTTAGTAAACAATTCAGGTTTCCAATCTACAGGTGTTAACGTATCATTAAATGTATCAATGATTTGTCCGTTAAACATATTATTAACTGTAGTAAGTTGTTTTCCTCCAAAGACTTTCACAAATGATGTATAGTCTTTACCTGCTATATCCGCCACATTGTTTTCAGCATAGATTTGGGAGTTTTTCCCAACACCTAGTGCGTAAGCATAAACATATTCACCATTTGTAGTATCTGACGCAAAGTAATTATTATACACATGAACCTGGCCAAATCGTACTCTTGGTAAGCGTTGTACTACATTATGGAAATAATTATGATGCAAAGTTACATGTAATTTTCCTTCATCTGATATTTTTGAATCACTACTACCAATCAACATGGTTTTATTATGGTTTTCAAACGTCGAATAAGAAATCGTTATATAGTCAGCTTCATTGGTAATATCAACCAATCCATCTCTATGCTCATATTTACGACCAAAGTATTTTTCTACTGTTTCAGGGCCATCTTGGAAGGAAGAATGATCAATCCAAATGTGTGTACCACCTTTTATGGAAATACTGTCATACTGGGAATTCCAATTACCCTCTGGTCCATCATTAGGATCCCAAGAAGGGAAATAATCATAAGGAGATTCAAACTGTATATTTCGTATGATTACATTATCCGAATCAAGAACCAAATTTACACCCTTTAATTTCGCATTGTCCATGCCAATGATGCTTGTATTAGACGGTACATGAACAGTAATAGACTTACTTTGATTCTTTTGTGATGCTTTACGCTTTGCTTCTTGCTCATCTTTTAAACTCTTAGACGCTGTGCTTTGCGGCTTATGAGTTTCTAAATATTGTTGAAAGTCATAGCCATCGACCATGTAGTCTTTCATAGTCAATGGTTTACCATTATCATCGGTATCAAAATCTATAGTTCCATAGACTAGTACAATCTTAGGTGTAGTGTTTTTTCTATTCTTAAGAGCTGATACAAATTCTTTTTTGTTTGTTACTTTAAACACATTCTGCTCTGTAGCATTAGCACCACCAGTAGACCCATTGCCTACAGAAGCAAATCCATCTTGTTTCGGTAATGCTTCACGCATAAAGGTAGGACTTTCAGCTGAACCTCGCGAAAAGGTCATCATTAATCCAGCGATTAACACTATGAGCAATCCAAGGGATATCATTATCTTTTTCATACATCGAGTTCCTTAGTTTCTGATACATTACAGTATGCTATGCCGCCATCATCTCATAACAATAGCATTATCTCATAGCAACAATAAGAGAACCCCTTCATAGTACCAATAGGCCTATGAAGGGGTATCATTTTATTTACGCTGGGCGGCTCCAGTCGACTTGTACATCGATGGCTTCCCACATGCGTGTTAATGCTAATTTGAAATTGTCTAAAGACTCTAATGGTTTTACAGTTAACCGTTCATAGGTATCAAGACCTGTAGCATGCTCGATAGCATGTTCATCGTTCAAGTAAGCGATAACCTTATCTACCCATTCTTGTTCAGGTAACTCTACGGATACTGTTTTTGCTTCTGTATCATAGGACAAGAAGCCGTTGCTGTTGATGCCATAATGGATGGCTACACGAAATAAACTCATATCTATACCTCTCTTGCGGTAATTTTTAAACACTATATCCATATTGTAACATGAACATTTATATTAGCGAAAGTATTCAATATAAACTTTATGAGTCTACTGTATGGAATTATACATCCTCGTTAGTATCCCCTCCCTCATCGTCTTCAAAACCTACTTCCATGTGATCAGATGTCTCATTCGCTTTACTAGAATCCACATCCTCTTTAGTAGATTGTGCATCTACTGCAGCCTTAAGTTCTGACCTCTTTCTACGCGCCCCATTTTCTCCGTGAAAGCGCTGCCATAGAGCACCGCTCATAACTGCAGTCTCACCGAACTTAGATTCTAAGGAGTCTAACACACCAGCCAGCTTATTTTCGTTTTCATTCCGAGGCGACTCAAAAAGGCTATCCTGCATCGGTACCTCTTCATCTAGACCACTTACGGTAAGACCTAACAAGCGTATAGGGCCTGGTGGCTCCATGAAGGTAACACCATTAGAACTACCATAGTTAGCCCCAGCATAGCTAGAACGACTACCTTTAGGCTTCTTGCTCGTCTTATCTTGCATAAGCTTGTTCCACAAGAGCAGTGCTGTTTCAAAAAACACATGCTCATGGTCTGATGGTGTATCTAATCGTTTCTGTCGCGATACGGTGGTAAAATCATCATACCTTACCTTAATCGATACAGTATGACCTAATAGGTTTCGTTTCCGTAACCGCTTTGATAAACGATTGGCGAAGTATCTAAACTCAAGTTCAATGGCACTGCCATCTACGAGGTCCTCTTCATAGGTTTCTTCGGCTCCAATAGATTGTATTTTACGATCTGTTTCTACAGGCCGTTCATCAATACCATTTGCCAGTTCCCATATGCGTCTCGCCTGATTTC
>CABSJL010000060.1 GCA_902478055.1 uncultured Veillonella sp.
CATATTGAGCTATTACAAAAGGTTGCGAAAAATCTTCATAAGTCTCTTTAATCTTAAGCTCCCCTAGACGCCTACCCATTTCAAGTGCTGCGCATAGCGTCACTGCTTTATCTCTACCAATACCCTTGATTTTGGTTAGATTATCTACGGTCATTCGGTTAAGACCATATACGCCATCATCAAAGGATTGTACGATATCACTTGCCAAAGAAATCGCAGATTGCCCCTTTACCCCTGTACGCAATAAAATAGCCAACAACTCCTCCATTGCCATATGTGAAGGGCCTAAGGCGAGAAATTTTTCTCGCGGGCGCTGGAATGGTAGCATATCTTTTACACTTACTGTTGGTACTTCCATAGAATCTCTCCATTCAAATAGATAACACCATCTATCGATCAAGCAACCAACACATCTACTCTCTTTATATATTACTTGCACAGCACAGCACAGCTCAGCTCAGCACAGCACAGCACAGCACAGCACAGCACAGCACAGCACAGCACAGCACAGCACAGCCAATTATAGCACTATCACTATAAAGCGATAGTATTATTTAGCGCCTAACGCCTTACATAGTTCATCATACACATGCTCAACAGGCAAGCCGACCACATTGGTATAAGATCCTTCAATCTTCTCTACCCATAAAGCGCCTTTACCTTGTATACCATAGGCGCCAGCCTTATCCATAGGCTCTCCACTAGCAATATAGGATTCTATTTCAAAAGGAGCTAATTTTTTAAAGTATACTTTTGTTTCATTATGAAAAACTATTTCTTGACCTTTAATAAGCAAGGCTACACCAGTAATTACAGAATGAACTTGGCCTGATAAACATTCCAGCATATGACGGGCCTCAGCCGCATCATGAGGTTTGCCTAACACTTGATTATCTAGCACGACAATCGTATCAGCGCCTAGAACAATACTACCTTCAGGGACATCTACAGCAGCGCGAGCTTTACCTAAAGCCTGTGCTTTTACCATTTCAATGGGATTATTATATCCAGTATTAGCCTCTTCATAAGCGCTCGACACGACAATATGATCAATGCCAACTTGTGTTAATAATTCTGTTCTTCGCGGTGATTGGCTCGCCAAATATAATCCAGCCATTTGCACTCCTTTATGGTATAAGTACTTTGGTTCATGTAACTATTTTGTCAATAAGACTAAACAGCACAACTAAACAATAAAGATCATAAAATATATAAATTAAACAGTAATATCTGGGCCATCCTTTTCAGATGTAGTTAACTTTTTATAGTACTCTTGTACATCTTCTCCGTGTTTTACCGCATCAGCACGCACTGCAGCATAGAATACAATGTCTGCTTGCGGCACACGGATACGCCCTGGTACATGTTCTTCTAAGATTTCAAAGAATTTATCATCTGCTTTCAGTAAAAGGCGACCATTTTGGACCTTATCACCCTTTACAATCGCATACACTAGAGACCATATAGGACGTGGATCAGAAGTAGAACATTTTCTGTATTTATATCGATATTTAATATTCGTCAATAATTCACGTTCAAACTTAAACACCCCATCAATCATATCGTAATCTACTTCAAAATGGCGTTTTCTAAAGATAGAAGATTCTTCAATGACCAACTTTGTATCTGTCAAAATATAGGTATATCGGCTAACCGCCTGTTTCACAATTACGATGATGGCCATAATTTCAATAAAGTATTCAGCTATTAGCACAGTATGTAAATTAATGCTACGATATGTAGTGTATGCTACACCGCATAATAATAGAATGACAAAACATAATACTAACCACTCTGCACTTTTAGCACGTTGAGATTTTTCTTCATATAATACTGTCATGTGTTACCCCTTTAAAAGAACTACTACTTTATAACTATACATTCTATTATAAGGTATTCTAGGTATAAAAACTACAAAAACCCCGTCTATACCTAAGATATAGACGGGGTTTTATGACTCTATTAGTCACCTAGTTCAGATACGAACTATATTATTTTTTCAAGGATGCTGTAATACGTTGAGTATCGCGAGCAATCATGATTTCTTCGTTTGTAGGGATTACGAAGATTTTAACTTTGGAGCCTTCAGCACTGATTTCTTGTTCTTTACCGCGGATATTATTGCGTTCAGAGTCAATGCGAGTACCCAAGTATTCTAAACCGTTGCAGATTGCATCACGGTTACCGATACCGTTTTCACCGATACCAGCTGTGAATACGATAGCGTCAACACCACCCATAACTGCTGCGAACGCACCAATTACACGGCGAACTTTGTAATGGAACATGTTTAATGCCAATTGAGCACGTTTGTTACCATTAGCTGCTGCTTCTTCGATAACACGGAAGTCATTGGACACGCCGGAAATACCAAGTACGCCGGATTTTTTGTTCATTACAGTGTCAACTTCTTCGTAGTTCATGCCAGTTTTGTTCATCAAGAATGGAACGATAGCTGGGTCAATATCACCAGTACGAGTACCCATGATCAAACCGGACAATGGAGTGAAGCCCATTGTTGTATCGATGGAACGACCACCTTTGATAGCGGAAACGGAAGAACCATTACCCAAGTGACATGTGATGATACGAAGGTCAGACATGTGTTTACCCATCAATTCAGCGCAACGTTGTGCAACATATTTATGGGATGTACCATGGAAACCATAACGACGGATACCATAGTCTTCATAGTATTCGTAAGGAAGCGCATACATATAAGCTTCTTTAGGCATTGTTTGGTGGAATGCAGTATCGAATACAGCTACTTGTGGTACGTTTGGCATGATAGCTTGGCAAGCTTCGATACCTTGAATGTTTGGTGGGTTATGTAATGGAGCCAATGCGCAGCATTCTTCTAATGCTTCCATAACAGCTGGAGTGATCAATACGGAGTCAGCGAATTTTTCACCGCCATGTACTACACGGTGACCAACAGCGTCGATTTCGTCCATGGACTTAATTACACCATATTCAGCATCAACTAAAATATCAAGCAAAATGCGAAGAGCTTCTTTATGGTTCAAAATTGGTTCAACGCGTTCTAATTTGTCAGCGTTAGGACGTTTATGAGTGAAGATAGCATCTTGATCACCAATCTTCTCAAAAAGACCTTTTGCCAATTCTGTTTCAGTTGTCATATCAAGTAATTGATACTTCAAGGAAGAACTACCGCAGTTAACTACTAATACGTTCATCGATTAACCCTCTTTCTGTTGTGTAACTTGAATCTTGTTTTGAATTTCTTTGCTGATATCAGCACCTACCTGATCCTTTTCAGGATATTGGTAGACTATATTCCACAATACGCCATGATCTAAGAATACGTATTGAGAAAATCTAAATGTTTGTCCTTGAGTCGTATAAGTCACATCAAGCTTTTTAGCAGATGCGCCATCTAAAGCTACAGACTCTTCCTTGATGGTGCCGCCAATTTTAGTAAACTCAGATTTGCTGCGGTTAACATACTCATCTACCGTTGGCAAAGGTTTGTTTTCACCAGCACGCAAAGCTTCAACCTCAATTACCATATGTTCTGTAACAGATCCATAAATATCAATAGGATACCCATCATCAGACATATTTTTTGTACTTTTACCCATTTCATAAGGCAAAGCAATGGTAATTTCAGATTGACCAGCACGGATAACTTGATGGCCAAAACTATATGTATCCATTACATTTGTAGAGCCACATCCCGCCATTGCTAGTAGCGCAGCACCGAGCAGAGCCCCTTGTAATGTACGTTTCCAATTTTGTTTCATCATATACCTCACATCAATTCAGCATTTACAGTTAATTATAGCCTATAG
>CABSJL010000061.1 GCA_902478055.1 uncultured Veillonella sp.
CATATAGAAAGGAAGATATGGTTAAGCATAATGATATAGTAGATCTTTCTACAGGGCATATTATTGGTAAGTATGGTAGTGAGCATATTTTAAGAAATAATGCTTATTATAATTTTGAATTTGGGAAATTGACTAAAATTGATTTTTCCCAGAAAGGCATATATAGCTATTATTCTGACAATCTTAATATAGGTAGGTTTAGCAAGAATAATTTAGGTGATGAGGGATATGAATCTTATGCACAAAATGAGCTAAATAAAGTAAGGATGAAAGATTTAACGGTATTACCTAACTTAATGAATCAACAATTCATAGTATTTGATTCCTTTAATGAGTTTTCTGATTTTGATAAAGATACCTTTGAAGCATTAGCTATTAATGCAATAAAAAATAGGAAGGCATTACAATTAGGACCATTAGAAAACCAGACCTTACAGCAATACTTAAGTAAATAGAATCAATATATAGTGAAGAGTATTTGTACTGGGTAGGAATAAGAAGTATAAAATTATATCCTTTGCCTATAGTTGCAATGAGGAGCATTATTATGGATCAATTTCGAATAAGTAAAATGTTAAAAATGAATAATTTACAAGACATTTTGAGTTCTGGCAAGGTTAATGCAGATGAAGGTGAGCAGATATATAGATTTTTGCTAATAAATGATTATTATATATCTAGTGAGTATGAAGTAGTAAATACTCTCTTTAAAGTTATGGTTCTAAATGACTTGTGGGATGCTCAAATTGCGTTGCGATATTTTGAGTACTTAAATTATGAAGGTTGGGAATATGAATGTTTAATAGTAAGAGGCATACTTTTAGAAAATAATCTAAGATTGGCAGGTGAATTCTGCTTAGAAACCAAATTAGTTCAAAATGGACTTAGTTACTTTAGAGATAATGCGATTTGGAGAGGTAAAGATTATGATAATGAGGATATTCCGGTGTCTTTAGCAGAGTGGGCAATAGGATATGATTATGAGAAACGAACTTTTTATGGAATAAATAGCTATGCTATATAGTCTTGACTAATCGTTTCATAAGTAAAAGAGGTACCCTAGACGGTACCTCTTTTATTAATATTGGGATAAGCGGAATATTTTTCTATATTCTTCCGGTGCATCAGATCCATCAGATGGTTTTATGATGACTCTAATATATATTTTTTCTTTGAAATCTGGATATGTTGCAGCATATTCTTTGCAGAATTGATCCATACGATTGTAAAAGTTTATTACATCTTGATTTTGTATAGCCGAATAGGGGATAGGCATTTCAATATACAAAGAAGATGTGTCATATGTGGCATAGGATAACTCCTCTGCCGTTAGATAGTTTTTCATTAATGGAAATGCAGTTATCAGCGGAATGTTGGTTGTCAGTATTCGATCAACTTGTGGTACAACAGGTGCAGAGGTATGCATGACTTCAGATATTTCAATGGGCATTTGTGGATACTTGTCAAAGGTGACTTGCCATGTATTATTCCTTTGTGACTCCAAGTGATATGTGAGATTAGGATAATTCTTGTTTATATATTGTTGAACTTCCTCTTCACTGTAATGTGAGAGAAGATGACAACCCGTTGTTAGTATGAAGGATAGTACAATCAACGGTAGTAATACAAATCTTTTAAGAGTAAATGGTTTCATTGGTATTCCTTTTATACTATTTTAGAAAGTTCATTAAATCGTAATTGCTTAACAGGCATTGCTTAATTATTGGCGGTATTTTGAAGTACGTTCTTTTAATTATATTATACCTAAAATATATTTTTACTCATATAGTTGATTAATTCCATACAACTCTTCGATAAACTATAACAAAGAGGCACCTCATAGGAGGTACCTTTTTTGTATTGTAAGGCTATTATCTATGAAAATAGACGGTATGTTATAATTGTAGTCATACGAAAACGTGTTGTTTTGAGAGGGTCGTATAAACCATGATTTACTTAGATTATGTATTAATTATAGGCATATTGCTTAGTGTTTTACTCTTTCTTTTGGTTGGCGTATTTTACTATAGTAAACCTAAGCTTTTAAAGGGGCTAAATATTTGGTTCTTAGTAATACTTAGTGTTCTTTTGAGTTATTTATTATATCCTTTATATGAATTGACAGATTATAGAGAAGAATTTACGTCAATAGTTATTATCGCTGCGATAATTATTAAAGTAATTATCAATTTATCTATATTTATGATAGCTGATAGAATAACAACGAAATGGATTTCTAAATTATTATTAATTATATGGGTTGTTCTTGTTGAATGTTTGTATATGCCCATTCATTTATCATACATTGTTTTCCTTTGTGTATCAGGTGGAATCGTTTTAATAGAACGGTTAAGAGAGAGAAGAAAGTCTATTTAGCTTAGATTCGTAATTACTCTTATAGCGCTCACCTTCGAAATATGATATACTATTCTAACGCGCATAATTCGTGCGCGATAGGAGGAAACACATTTAGATGTTAGAAAAATTTGAACAATTAATGATTAGCGAACCTGTTCTACGTGCGTTAAACGATATGGGCTTTGAAGAGCCTACGCCAATTCAACAGGAAGCTATCCCAGTTGCCATGAGCGGTAAAGACATGATCGGTCAAGCTCAAACAGGTACTGGTAAGACAGCCGCATTTGGCTTGCCTGTGTTGGAACGCGTAGACGGGAATGAGCGTCACGTTCAAGTAGTTATTTTATCCCCTACACGAGAATTAGCTATCCAAGTAGCTGAAGAGCTTAACAAAATGGCTCAATACACGAATATCACTGCACTACCTATTTACGGTGGTCAAGATATTAATCGTCAGTTCCGTGCCTTGAAAAAGAACCCACAAATCATCGTTGCCACTCCAGGCCGATTGATGGACCATATGGACCGCGGTTCTATTAAATTTGACAATGTGAAAGTTGTCGTATTGGACGAAGCCGACGAAATGTTAAACATGGGCTTTGTTGATGATATCAATAAAATCTTGGGTGCTATCCCAGAAGACCATCAAACATTGTTGTTCTCCGCAACTATGCCTAAAGCTATCCAACAATTAGCTGAAACATATTTGACAGAGCCAACATTGATTCGTATGAAACCGACTCAAGTTACGATGGACTTAATTGAACAATATTATATCGAAGTGCAAGACCGTCAAAAATTTGATGTTCTTTGCCGCTTGTTTGATATTCAAACACCTGAACTTGCGATTATCTTCACACGTACAAAACGCCGTGTTGATGAAGTAACAGAAGGTCTTAAGAAACGTGGTTACATGGCGGAAGGCATTCATGGCGATTTGTCTCAACAAAAACGGGACAGCGTAATTCGTCAATTCCGCGAAGGTACCATCGATATTCTCGTGGCTACTGATGTGGCAGCTCGTGGTCTTGATATTTCTGGCGTATCTCACGTATATAACTATGATATGCCTCAAGATCCTGAAAGCTACACACACCGCGTAGGTCGTACAGGCCGTGCCGGTAAAGCTGGTCAAGCTTTCACGTTCGTTATCCCTCGTGAAATGGAGCATTTACATGCTATCGAGCGTTTAACAAAACGTAAAATTGCACG
>CABSJL010000062.1 GCA_902478055.1 uncultured Veillonella sp.
ACCGCATGGGCCCGTGGGAATAGATAGGAAATCTTTTTACAAGATTCAATAAACCATTCAGGAATATTATTTTCACGCATTTCTGCTTCAAATTCCGTCGTAGCTTGCCCTTGTTTATTCCGTTTTTCAATGCCCTTCCCTTTACGCACGTTTTCCATTACGAAGAAACTATGCTTTCTATCCATGCCGCGATGGATCAAGAAGTTCATTACGTCGTCACGGGTAGAAATGGCTTCGTTCAATTTACAAGTACCATTTTTGATGAGATCTTGGGCGTTGTCGAGCCATACGTTTGTACCATGAGAGAAACCAGAGATACGAACTAAGTCAGAGAATGTTTGTGGACGAGAATCTTCAAGCATGCCCCGTACAAACTTCGTACCACATTCTGGTACAGCCAAGCTGGCTACTTGGTCACCTTGTAATTGTTCAGGTGTTAAACCAATCCCCTCTGTAGAAGAGAATAAACTCAATGTTTTTGGATCATCAAATGGTATAGTTTTTGCATCTATACCAGTCAAATCCTCTAGCATACGAATGATAGTAGGATCATCATGGCCCAGAATATCAAGCTTAGTCATACGACCTTCGATAGAGTGATAGTCAAAGTGTGTCGTTAATACGCCACTTTCCTTCTTATTCGCAGGATGCTGTATAGGTGTAAAGTGATGCACATCCATATCACGAGGACATACCATGATACCACCAGGATGTTGACCAGTAGTATTCTTTACATTCGTAAAGCCTTTTGCTAAATGTTCAAAGAAGCCACTACGGGCTTGAATATCTCTAATTTCGGCGTACTTTTTAACATAACCAAATGCAGTTTTATCAGCGATAGTACCGATGGTACCGGCTTTAAATACATTGTCACGACCAAATAGTTCTTCCGTATATTTGTGAGCTTTTGCTTGGTAATCACCGGAGAAGTTAAGGTCGATATCTGGAACCTTATCACCTTCGAAGCCAAGGAAGATAGCAAACGGAATATCATGACCATTTGTTTGTAACGCATGACCGCACTCAGGGCAGTCTTTACGAGGCAAGTCAAAGCCACCTGCATATTCGCCCTTTTCAAAGAATTCTGAATATTTACAGTTAGGACATACATAATGCGGCGGTAATGGGTTTACCTCTGTAATCTCAGACATTGTAGCAGCAAAAGAAGAACCTACAGAACCACGAGAACCTACTAGATACCCATCATCAAGAGATTTTTTTACTAGCTTATGAGCAATGTAATACAATACGCCATAACCATTGGAAATAATACAATCTAATTCATAGTCTAGGCGCTCTTGTACAACGCGTGGCAATGGATCACCATAAATAGCCTTTGCATTTCTATAGCACATTTCTGTAAAAGCTTCATCGGCGCCTTCAATTTTTGGAGAATATGTACCGTCTGGAACTGGTTTGATATCTTCGATGCTATCATTAATAGCACGAGTATTAGTAACAACTACTTCATAAGCCTTCTCATCACTTAAATACGGGAAGGATGCCAACATTTCATCAGTAGTACGCAAGTGTAAATCTGGTTGTTCATCTGCATCTGGATAGCCACATGCAGTTAACATGATTTCACGATATATCTTTTCTTCTGGTGTTAAATAATGAACGTCACAGGTAGCACATACCGGTTTGTTTAACGCTTCACCTAATTCGATAACTGTTTTATTCATATCGATAAGAGCTTGCTCATCAGGCATGAGTCCTTTACGAACCAAGAACATATTGTTCGTATGTGGTTGAATTTCAAGATAGTCGTAGAAGGAGGCTACCTCTAGTAACTCTTCCTTTGTAGCGCCACGAACGATGGATTGCATAAGCTCACCAGCTTCACAAGCAGAACCGATGATGATACCTTCACGATGTTCTTCAATAACAGAACGTGGTAAACGAGGACGAACCTTATAATGTTCCAAGTGAGATATAGAAATCATCTTATAGAGATTTCGCAAACCTACCATATTCTTAGCTAACAAGATAATATGGTACCGTTTATCTTTTTCTTTTTTCTTCTTCTTATCTACTACAGGCTCTTCATCGCGAGTTACCGTTTCATCGTCGATAAGGTAACCCTCTACACCGTAGATAACCTTAACGCCCAACTCTTTACCAAGAGCTTGAGCCTCAGGGAAGGCCTGTACTACACCATGATCTGTAATCGCCACCGCAGGATGGCCCCATTTTTTTACAGTTTTGAATAGGTCTTTAACAGATACTAAAGCATCCTTATCACTCATCTTAGTATGTAAATGAAGCTCTACGCGGGAGTCTGGTCGATTTTCTGTACGTTCCACGCTCGTAGTTTCCACAGCCTCGATACTTCGAATAGATAAGATATAATCCTTATCAAATCGATCATCAAAGCTTACGCTACCTTGTACCCGAACGCGTTGTAAGCCTTTTAGCTGTTTAAGTAAGGCATCCCCTTCTTCAGGACTGTTTGTAAACTTGATAAATTTAATACTATTTGTATCATCTACGATACTGCCGTTAACAATACTTTTACCAGTCTTAGTATCTCGTTTATCTAAGCCTACAAATACACCCTCAAAGATAACGCTTGGCGTATCTAAGGTGCCCATGATTTTAGAAGTAACACCTTCAATTTTAGGTCCTAAAATCATGCCTTCATCAGTAGGCGCATCCTTCGGTGCACGACGAGGATATTTGCTATCCCCTTCACTACCTTTTCCAGTGGATTTTGTGGTAGTTTTAGGTGCAAAACCTTTGCTTGCTTTAGGTGTACTGCTAACAGATGCGACAGTATCACTACCGCTAGATGCGGCAGCCGTTTGATTAGAACGAGACACAACAACTGGACTATTGTTGAAATAGCCTAACTCAACAGCCTCTACGAATGGAGCAAAATCATCTTCGTCAACATCATCATATTCATCTTGTTGATCATATCCTGCAAAGGACTTGCCTCTAGGGGCTTGATTTTTAGCCTCTTCAGCCTCACGTTGCGCCTCAGCAGCTTCAATCCATTCACCAGCTCCGCAGCCGCCACCATAATAATAGGTATCTAAACCTTCCCCAGTTTCAGTATCTACCTTCCAGGCGAAGCAACAAGCTGTATCGGTATTAGTTGGAATATCGTCAAAAGAGATATTCTTTTCCTTATACCATGCAGATAATCTTTCACGCAAACTAAGTAATGTGGAAAAGGCTGAGTCTGCTGCTTGAATCGTCACATGTTGGCTATGACAGTTTACATAGAAGGACGATTTCTTATTCTGTTTTGGTACAACACGATAACGTACTTTCATTTTTATCCCTTATACCCACAATAGGTAATACATAAATCTCTAAATCGCCAAATATCGCCCTTACTGCTGCGGCTATCCAAGATAATCTCATAGAGTCCTTTTAATAAAGCTCGTAGTGCCTTAATTGAAATTCTAGGACTCGCCTCGTAAGCTAACTTAATCGGATATGGTTTAAATGACGAATCATGATCCTTACATAAGTTTTGAATAGCTTGAACAGACATTCCCGCTTGGCGACATTCACTAACTAGTAACTGTAAACGTAATTGCCCCTCAATATAGCTCAT
>CABSJL010000063.1 GCA_902478055.1 uncultured Veillonella sp.
TAAAAAATTAATGTTCCTCACTAAGAGCCATCCCCAAGTAGGAGGCAGTAAGAACTGTGAAAATAAAGGCTTGAATAATACCGATAAATAAACTAAAAGCAATCCAAACCCATGGTACAGGTACAAACCAAGGCAAGTTATACAATACTTCTAACAAAATTTCACCAGCTACGATATTGCCGAATAGACGGAAAGCAAGTGTAACTGGTTTTGCAATTTCCTCAAAAATATTAAGGATTAGCAAAGCCTTATAAGGTTGTACAAAATGATTGAAATAGGATAAGCCTTTAACTTTAATCCCCATAACCCATACCACTAATGTGCTACATAGAGCTAATGCAATTGTAGTATTAATATCGGATGTTGGTGATGTTAAAGCCTTAAACGTTGGCATTAAACCCAGTTCGTTCCCTACAAAAATAAATAAGAAAAACGTAAATAACAAGGAACTTACCATCGGCCAATGACGACCCAAGTTCGGAGCTAGCTGCCCCTCTAAGCCTTCTAATATAGCTTCCACTATATTTTGCAAGCCTACAGGCACCAATTTACGTCCTCGGGTGGCCAATACTGTTACCAGTATTACAATAGCCATAGTAACCCATGTAGCAATCAAGGTATCAATATTAAATGTTAACCCCAACCACTGCACGACCTCATGGTGTCCCGCATGTAATTCCACGTTCTCAACCCCTTCCATAGTCATAATAAAAACCTTATATATTTACAATTAATATAAATATATTATATATGTATCATCATACATCGTTATAGATATATAATCAACACTTACAAGGTAAACAATTCCAATTACTCATAATCACATTGTGTATAATGCATTATCGGTATACACCTATCATTCTTACTGCTACTTACGGGGTCAGAAATGCCGACTAAGCCACCAATACACCACATATAATGCCGGTTGTATGAGTGCAATACCTATAAACATGCTAACAGCTTCAACGCCAGGTATTTTTAATCCTAAGACGACCAAAGAGCCTACTAACATAAGACGCCATATCATCTGCCTGCGAGCTTTACGTACGGCTTTATAAGGGTCTCCTGACACAATAGATTGTCCATGCAAAGCCAAGCTAAGCAAGTAGAGTACCATTATAAAAATGCCCCAAAGCCATCCCCATAGATACACTTCTAAGCCACATAAAACTTGTATTATACCGCCTAAAAAGGCAATAAAAAAACAAGTTAGTAGCACACGCACTATGAATTTAATATATTGATTCATATATACCTCACTACTTAACTTGTTTATATAACATATAAAAGCCTGTTATAGCTCCAATAAGACCAAATATAACCATACATAATGGTTCAGTTCTAAACCAACCATCTAGTATATATCCAATCCCAATAAAGCCACCTATACAGAAAACGAGTGTGAGCCCCGCCGATGTTGCCATGGCGAGGGCTTTCACAAGGTCCTTATCCATATTATTTACCAAAACGTTCAGGACGATTAGGATCGCCTAAAAATTCATGGCGCAACGCTTGGATGATGCGTTCAGATGCTTTGCCGTCACCATATGGGTTAACGGAATTAGACATCAATTTATAAGCCTCTGCATTGCTCAACAATTCATGAGCTGCTGCATGTACAGCGTCTTTGTCAGTACCTACAAGGCGCACAGTACCAGCTTCAACAGCTTCTGGGCGTTCTGTAGTATCACGCAATACGAGAACTGGTTTACCAAGAGCTGGTGCTTCCTCTTGAATCCCACCAGAATCAGTAAGAATCAAATAGGATTTAGCCATCAAATTAGCAAATGGTTCGTAATCAAGCGGGTCAATTAATGTAACACGTTCTACAGAACCGAGTTCTTCTTGTACAACTTGGCGAACTTTAGGATTCTTATGTACAGGGAATACCACTTGAATATCTTTAAATTCATCAAGCAAATCGCGAATAGCTTGGTATACATGGCGCATAGGCTCACCCAAGTTTTCACGGCGATGTGTAGTAACAAGCACTGTACGTTTTTCAGGATCTAATGCATTGATAGCAGCATCATCAAACACATAATTTTCTTGTACTGTTGTATCAAGGGCATCAATAACCGTATTGCCTGTTACATACAAATGGTCTGTATTTATATTTTCTTTTTTAAGATTACTTTCAGAACTAGCTGTTGGTGCAAAATGATATGTCGCAATAGAACCAGTCAACTTGCGGTTCATCTCTTCTGGGAATGGAGAGTAAATATCACCAGTGCGAAGGCCTGCTTCTACATGGCCTACAGGAATTTCTTGATAGAAGGACGCCAAAGCACCTGCAAAGGTAGTTGTAGTATCACCATGTACAAGAACCACATCAGGTTTAGCTTCTTCTAATACATCTTTAAGGCCCATCAATGCACGGTTTGTTACATCGTACAATGTTTGACCTTGGCTCATAATATTCAAGTCGTAATCAGGGGTAATATTAAACAAGTTTAGTACTTGATCGAGCATATCGCGATGTTGTGCCGTAACGGTTACAATCGGTTCCATATCCGGTGCTGCTTCTAATGCTTTTACAAGAGGAGCCATCTTGATAGCCTCAGGTCTTGTACCAAAGATTGTCATAACTTTTAACATAGTTGCCTCCAACGTAGTAGGATAGAAAAAATGGGGCGCCAAGCGCCCCACATGGTTATTTCTTATGGGAATCCTCGGATTCCTCTAAAGCTTTTGCCAATTCTTCACGATCAAAGGAAATAGTTTCATCTGAATCGCTGCGTTCAATTGTAGGACGTGGTAGTGGATGACCTGCCGCATCACTGTGAGTAATAACACCAAGGCGACGAGCCACATAAATACTACCTAAGAAGATAACGAGTACTAATGCGATACCAATCCAAGCATTGACCTCTGCTACGATGACGGATACGCCACCAAAGAGAGCCGTTACAGCATACATCATTAGCACTGCTTGTTTTTGAGATAAGCCTTGTGCTAACAAACGATGATGCACATGGCCTTTATCAGGCTTGAAAATCGGACGACCGCTGATTTTACGGCGTACGATAGCAAATAATGTATCGAGAATTGGTAAGCCTAGCACGATTGCTGGTACTACTAATGCAATAGTAGCCGCCGTTTTAACGGCTCCCATTACAGAAATAGCGGCTAATGTATAACCAAGGAGCATAGAGCCCGTATCACCCATGAAGATTTTCGCTGGGTTAAAGTTATACCGCAAGAACCCTACTGTTGCACCTGCTAGTGCCAATGAAATACAGGCAAGGTCAGTTTGACCAAGTTGTAATGTCATAGCACAAACAGCAATACAAGCAATAAAGGAAATACCTGCTGCCAAGCCATCAAGTCCATCGATAAGGTTTACGATATTCGTAAAGCCTACAATCCAGAAAATAGTCAATGGAGCAGCCCAATATTTAAGATATACTACACCACCCCAAGGAAGGTTGATAAAGTCTACGCGAATATCGTAAGCTACCAAAATAGCTGCTGCTATGATTTGGCCCATCAACTTAGTCTTTGGCTCAATTTGTTTAATATCATCCCA
>CABSJL010000064.1 GCA_902478055.1 uncultured Veillonella sp.
GACGAATATAAATTAAAAGAATTATTCGAACAAGATGCAGCTAATAATGGCGGCATTCGTACATACTTCCAATGGGATCCAGCCAAAGGCCGTGAAGAATGTATCTCCAACACTGCTAATGCAGATATCGGTATTACATTCCCATATTGCGGTATTGCTGAAACTGCTACTGTAGTACAAGCGTCTGGTGAAGAATCTGGCCGTGCTATTAGCTTGTTGCCTACTACACATATCGCTGTATTGTACACTGATACAATCAATCCACGTATGACTCAAACTATGGAACATTTGGCTGAACGTTATCACAACGATCCGTCCAACTTCCCTACAAATATCTGCTTGATTTCTGGTCCATCCCGTACAGCTGATATTGAGTTGGTTACTGTAGATGGTGCTCATGGTCCTATCCAAGTAACTTACGTTCTAGTTAACAGATAATCCTATAATTAGGTAGTGTTATAACTAAATACATTTAAAGGTGATCTTCCTATGGAAGGTCACCTTTTTATATGCGTATCTTTCTATTGTGATATAGGGCATCTTGAAAAGGCAGAGGTATCGGTATATCAATGGAGATTAACATATTTATAAAACTTGCAGAATCCGCATAGAAAAACTTATATAATTTGAATTATTTTACTTGTAAATTTTTCGATATATGATATACTGAGTTCATAACCTATTATTGTGATATGAATTAAAAGAGGTGTATTATGAATATTCCATTCTTTACAGATTACCTCATGCTAAGCAATCCATTAAGTATTGGTATTATCGCAGTGTTTGTGCTCGCGTTAATCGGTATTTATGCTTTGCAACGCAAGGGTACATCCTTTGGTAATCTCGTTATTATTGGCACTATTGTTGGTGCAGTACTCGGTATTGCTATTCAAATTATTGCAGGTTTCCCAGATGATCCTTCTAAAGTGGTTTATATCAAGGAAAGTACAAAATGGTTCTCCCTTGTGGGTGGCGGCTTTATTGATTTGATCCGCATGCTTGTTATTCCTATCGTATTTATTTCCATTGTACATGTTATCTTGCACATGGAAGCAGGTGCAAATCTTAAAAAACTAGTGGTTGCCATGGTTTCTACAAATCTTGGCATGGTAGCCGTTGCTGCTATCGTTGGTCTTATCTTGGGTAATGCTTTCGGTTTAGGTCAAGGATTTGATATCGTTGAATCTGGTAAAAAGATTCGTGAAATCAAACCGATGGTTGATACATTCCGTGCGTTGATTCCAAGTAACCCAATTCAAGCTGCAGCCGAAACAAATGTTATCGGCATCGTAGTATTTGCTATCATCTTGGGTAGTGTTGCTCGTTTGTTGAAGAAAACAGGCATAAATAGCATGGAAATCTTTACTAAGCTATTTGATGAGCTTCACCAATTAATTTCTTGGGTTGCAGACTTCATTATCGGTCTTATGCCATACGGCGTAGTTGCATTATTGGCATCTACATTGGCAACACGTGGTTTGCAAGCTATCTTAGATATGGGCCTATTTGTAGTATTGCTTTACGTTGGTCTTTTGATTATGTTCGTTGTTCAAGCTATCTTGATTGCTAGCTTCGGTTACAACCCGATTACATACTTCAAAAAAGCAAAAGCTCCACTCTTGTTAGCTTTCACATCCCGTTCCTCTATGGGCGTATTGCCTTTAACTGTTGAAACATTGACAAAACGTCTTGGCGTAAATGCTACAACAGCAAATACAGTAGCATCCTTCGGTACTACTGCAGGCATGCAAGGTTGTGCCGGCGTGTTCCCAGCGCTTGTTGTTGTGTACATCTCTAACGTAGCGGGTATCCCATTTGATTTGACTATGTACATTATGAGCGTTATCGTTATCGCTATTGGTTCCGTTGGTATCGCAGGCGTTCCTGGTACAGCTACAATGGCTGCATCTGTATCCCTTAGTGGTACAGGTCTTGGTGCATACTTCACATCCATCAGCCCAATTCTTGCTATCGACCCATTAATCGACATGGGCCGTACATGCTTGAACGTATCTGGTTCCTTAACAAATGCTCTCGTAGTAGATAAAATTATGGGCACTATCGATAAAGACGCATATAATAAGCCTAATGAAGGTCGTGTCTAATTTTAGGCCTTAGAAACTGACTTGAAAGGATGGTTAGTTTCACATTAAAACTAAACTAAAAGAACAGTCTTCGGGCTGTTCTTTTTTTATTTTAAAATCTACTCTATGTTGATTTGGCTCTTATTAAAAGTAATTATTATTACAGATTGTAAAGCATATTATTTGTAATTGATATTAAAATTGTGAGCTTGGCTACTAACATACGTATGCGTGTATGGTATACTAGCCTATGAAAAGTTCTGTATTATGCTTAATAAATATAAGCCAAGAGGGTACTAATATGATTACACAAGAGTTGAAAGATCGATTAATTGCAGATTATCCAAAGTTTGAAGATATGACGCATAAGTTCTATAAGAAAGAAATGTCTATTGCAGACTATAAAGGGCAATCTGGTGCCTATGGTAGTTACGCTGAGCGTGGTGCTAACTCTGGTATGAGCCGTTGGCGCTTCAACGGTGGGCGCATGACACGTGAGCACATGCAGTTTTTAGCGGACTCTATTCGCAAATATAATTTGCAGCACGTACATTTCACTACTGGCCAATGCTTGCAAATGCATGGCCTCGATGGTGATACAATTTTAAATCTCTATAAAGAATGTTATGATCACGGTATCTATAATCGCGGTGCTGGTGGGGACAACCCTAATGTAGTGGCGAGTATTTTACGCGGTATTGATCCCCGCGAAACGTTAGATATTACGCCGTATGCAACGGCTATTAGCGAGTTCCTTTTAGAGCAAATGTTCTACATCAAAATTCCTCGCAAATTTAAAATGGGTATCGATAATGGCTTTGATAGTACGCCACATGCTACGTTCAAGGACCTTGGTTTCAATTTAACGAAACACAATACCTTTGATGTATACGCTTGTGGTGGTATTGGCCCAAATCCTCGCATTGGTATTCCTGTAGCGCATGATGTGGCGCCTGAGGATGTTTTATACCATGTGAAAGCTATGCTTATGGTCTTTGCTAACCATGGAAATTTCAAAAACCGTGGCAAGGCTCGTACTCGCTATATGCCTGCGGAAATGGGTGGAACTGAAGCTTTCATCAAGACCTATGAAGAAACATTGGCGATGGTGAAAGAAGTGGAACAATTAACCATTAATCCAGCTGACTATGCTTATGAAATTACAAAAACTGGTAAGCGTGATAAGTCTGTGGAAAACGATCGCATTCACCGTCAAAAACAAGAAGGTTTATACTACGTAGAATACCATCCAGCAGGTGGCGATGCTAATGTAGAACACCTATTAGCAGCTCTTGATTATGCTGTAACACTCGATCAAGTAGAAGCGCGCATTGCGCCAGACCAAGCCTTGTTCTTTATCAACCTTACTGCTGATGAGGCTCGTAAAAT
>CABSJL010000065.1 GCA_902478055.1 uncultured Veillonella sp.
AGAATATGAGGACCCTTTTAAGGGTAGCAAGTAATACATATCCCCTTTAAGGGGAACGTTACGAGTCAATGGCTATGCGGCTTGAACGTAGTGAAAGCCAGCGCCTTTAGACGCTGGCCTAGTACTACGGGCTTATAGCCCGTGAGCAAACCACCCGTTTTACGGGTGGTTCTGATTCTTTCATAAATAATTATTAGTTAATTAGGCTAAAACGTAGAAAATAAAACTCATCATTTAGATTTACTAATTTAGAGTTTACCTCTAATGAAATAACCCTCTCAGTACGTCCGACTTTGCTAGGTCAAGGCTATGCCGCAGACCGTTAAGGCGGTGGAGGACGCACGAGAGGGTATTTCATTACCTCGTAAAGAAGATGAGTTTTATTTTCGGTTAAATAGTCTAATCAATTAATAATTATTTTACTTCTGCCCAACCTAAAGCAGCACGTTTTTCATCGATATCTGCCAAGATTTTTTCAGCAACTTTAGCTGGATCTGTATTTACATACATAACAGAGCCTAGGATGTCTTTAGTATCTTCTTTCAACCATTTTGTAACAGCATCAGAGCCTTGTGTAGGTGGCTCAACGCAGTGGTAGGAGTTGATGCCCATTAAGCGGAAGCCAAGGGATGCATCGATACCTTTTTCGTTAGACCATTCAGGGCTAGACATTGCAAATGGCATTTGTGGTAAATTAAGACCTAATTCACCAGCAATACCAGCGAAAATACCGGAAGAACGAGCATTATCTACACATTCGCCAACATGCCATACTGGCGGTTGATCATCGCCCAAGAACTCCTGCAATGCAGGGCTACATTTCTTAATAGCATCTGTATTGCAGTAACCAAGTTTCATCAATGGGAAGGATGCGCAGCCATTTGTTAAGATGATACAACCATTTTTAATAAGTGTATCAACGATATCTACAGTTGCTTTTTCGTAGATAACGCGAGGGTTGGAACAACCTACTACGTTAACGATACCACGAACTTTACCAGATTTTAAAGCCTCTGCCAATGGTTTGAAGGAACCATAATGTTTAACAGTGGATTCTGGAGAGAAACCAACCTCTGCAGTGATTTCGTATGGCGGAATGAATACAGGCATACCTTTGCGCAATTCATGAGCTTCAAGAGCACGATCCAAGATTTTGCGAGCCAATTCTTTTGTTTCAGCCAAGTTAGTGTGATGATGGTCGTAGCCGATGTGTTCAGCACCTGGTAAACGAGCTGCATCAGATGTAGTGATAACTTTTGTGTTGAAGCAACGTGCTACGTCCATAATAGCAGGGTAAACGTCTTGAACGTCAGCTACCCAGCAATCGAGTGCGCCAGTACCAAGTACAAGTTCCGCACCGATAGCATTACACAATGGAATAACATTTTCATAACGGTACATGCTGGACAAACCAGAGCAGCAGATACCGTAGAATTGAATACCTTTAGCACCGATAGCTTTCGCTTTTTCTAAGTACTCTTCAGAGGCACCAATTGTACAAATTTGGGATACTAATGTTGGCAAGTGACCATGAACAGCGATGTTAACATAACCTTTTTTCAAGGCACCGATGTTAACTTTGGATGTACGACGACCACCTTGGCCGAACAATGCATCTGTTGCGATGTCCGCTGCCACTACACCTGTGAATGTGAAAGCAAGGCCACAACGCAAGAATTGTTTCATGTTGCTTTCCCAATCGCCATCTGTACCTACGCATGTACGATGGTATGCATCAAATGCTTCATTGTACGCGGAAATAGGCAAGATATCCAAGTTTTTCCAAACTTCACGGCGTTCAGCTGGAGCTAATGCTGTAATAGTTTTATATTCGCCAGGCAATGCACGGCTCAAGTCCTCTAATAGAACGTCTGCCAAGTCATTAGCAACTTCTTTTAAGGAACGACCTTCTTCAGGGATGTTGAAAGCTTTACATACAGTACGGATTTTTTCTTCCCCTAAAATTGGAATATCCAATTGGTCATTAGCAGCAGCTTTCAAAGAAATCAAAATTTCACGAGCATGCGCACCATGTTGAGTCAAACCACCAGCAGCAGCACGTGTCATGTTACGAGCTACGATAAGGTCAGCATCGGCACCGCAGACGCCACGAGGGCTCTTAGGCGTAATTTTACATGGACCCATGAAACAAATACGACAACATACGCCAGCAATACCGAACGCACATTGAGGTTGTTGTTTATCGAAACGGTCAAATACAGTGTCGCAACCGATTTGTTCCATACGAAGAATCATTTCACGCACAGCAGGGTCAGGAGTTTGCTCGATAACATCTTGCTTAGTAGGCCATGTTTTACGATACTCAGCAACAGCCTTAAGATAATCATTTACGCCATGTTCATGAGGCACGCCTGGTTCATGAGTGTGTGGCACCCATTTATCTGTAGGCAAAGCCTTTTCATGGCTATGATCGTGACCATGGTCATGGTCGTGATGATGGTCGTGATCATGATTGTGGTCATGGTTGTGATCATGATCGTGATGATGACCGCCACAATGGCAATGATGATGTTCACCATGGCTATGGTCATGGGTATTTTTATTTTCCACGTCTTTACTCATTTTAAACCTCCTAGGGGCCTACGTAGGCCAACCGCTAATAACAAGAAAACATATTCTTCTTCTATCTAACTTAAATCCACCTTAATTGTGGGTTTTAAATCCTATCTCACAAATATGTTTTAAACTATCATAAGTATATTTGTTGAGAGGACAATTGTCAATCAAATTTTATACATATTATAAAATATATCAGCTCCTATTCCCCATTATAACAATGTTTTTCAATTATAAAACTCATAATAATTTCATGAAACAAACTTATTTTTAATTCCTGTTTATTATAGGAATTAAAAACACTCATGAGAAATAAACACCTCATAACACTAATTCTATATACACCAACAATTCTCCTGCATCATTTTCACAAAAGCTTACTACTCCAGCTAAAATATTTAAAATATTAACTCCGCTTTAGCGCAGTAGCTCCCCCTACACCAATGCACTAAAAACCTTAATGTAAACAGATACAGAAAAGAAATAGCCCCTCTGGAAAAAACTTCGAGCTCCGCTTTAGCGCAGTAGCTTCTCTAACGCAAATGTGCTAAAAACTTTAATGTATAAGCATAAAGGATAAAGTAAAAACAGCCCGTCACAAATGACTTCGGGTGTAAATGATACTCTAAGAATGTACAAAAATGATGATATAAGAATGTACAATTTT
>CABSJL010000066.1 GCA_902478055.1 uncultured Veillonella sp.
GAGCAATCGGCTGTTAACCGATCGGTCGTAGGTTCGAGTCCTACTCGAGGAGCCAATTTCATATGGCCCGTTGGTCAAGCGGTTAAGACACCGCCCTTTCACGGCGGTATCCCGGGTTCGATTCCCGGACGGGTCACCACATGGACGATTAGCTCAGCTGGGAGAGCGCCTGCCTTACAAGCAGGATGTCGGCAGTTCGATCCTGTCATCGTCCACCAACGTAAGCGGTTATCTTCGGATGACCGCTTTTTTGTTATGGTAAACAAGATATATTTATAGATAAAGGAATAGTTATTTATTTAAGAGAATAGTTATAGGAAAATAGTTACCTATATAAAACAATCATAATAGGATTAAAAAGAAGAGTACAACTGTAGTAGTTGTACTCTTTGCACTTTATGTAGTTATTGTTGTTCTTTATATAGTAGTTGGATTCTTAGTATTTAACGCGGTGCGTACATGATGATATAAACGCCCACAAGACATACGAGACCACCGATGATATCATATGTGTCTGGTCGTAAACCATCAATGAGCCAACCCCATAGGATGGAGAGGGCGATAAATACGCCACCATAGGCTGCGTAAACTTTACCAAAGCTTGCTTCCGGTTGGAAGGTAGGGATGATGCCGTATAAAAATAGGATGATCGCACCGGCCAGTAAATAGACAGGACTTTTATCGTCACGCATATAGAGCCATACTAAATAGCCACCACCGATTTCGGCTAGACCAGCCAATATAAAGAAGAAAATAGATAAGAGCATAATAACCTCACAATATTAATTGAAATCTATTCTCTATTTTACAACTTGTAACGGTAGAGAGCAATTGTTTAATGGGATAAGATTGATAGCTACTAGTTGTAAAGAAAAGATTATTAAAGATAGCTATTGATGGAGAATAAATAAGTGACATTAAAAAACCCGTACACACATATGTGTACGGGTTTTGTTTCTCTTTTATAAACGTGCTGGTGATTCGCTTTGTACATAGTCCATAAAGGTATGCATTGTTTCAGATTTAGAGTTATTCTTCTTGAATGCGAAGCACACTTGTAGTTTAAATGGTTTTTCTAAAGGTATGAAGCCATCATTGATATTTAAAGAATTTAAGATTTGGCGTGCTACGATGCAGCCAGATTTATTTTTTTTGCAGTAGTCGATCATTGTATATGGGTTGGATAAACGGCTGCCTCTAATATGTAGATTTTGTTGGCCGTTACCCACATAGTTTTTCAATGTGCGATACATAAAGTACTTAGGTGGATACATAAGCAACGGTTGTTGCTGAATTGCTTTCAAACTAGCAACTTCCATACCATCGATAATGTTTGGAGCATAGTATACGAATTCGTCCTCCCGAAGGGCCGTAGATTCATAGGCTGACATATCTTTGTTGTTTGGTAAGTAGAGGAGAGCGATGTCAATACGATTTTCGCGTAAGTCGAGCATCAATTCTTCTTCTTCCATGTCGTAAATGCTAACTGAAAACTCAGGATGGTTTTGGAAGAAGTGAGATACATAGCCATTAAGACGGATATCACCTAAACTACGTAATACACCAATATTTAATATTGGACGCTCTACCTTGCTGGCTAAACGAATCGATTGGATAGCGCGTTCCAATGTGTCAAGAACTTGCTCTGCTTCTGGTAGGAATAATTCGCCTTCAGGCGTCAAACGGCTACCTCTTGTGGAGCGGGATATTAATTTCACACCAACTAAACGCTCTAATTTTTTCATTTGAGCGCTGAAAGCTGATTGTGTAATATTCATAGATTGTGCAGCTAATGTAAAGCTTCCTGTTTTATTATAGGTAATAAAACTTTGTAGCTCTTGCATTGTAGGTAACTCTTTCATAGTATTCCCCCAATATTGACATAAAACTCCAATGATACCTATTACCTTTCTTACTCATATTGTAGCATACTATAATTGTTTTTTCATCTAAATCTATAAAATATGATGAAGCATGCGCAATCGATATAGTGAGTGATATTATCGTAAAAAATAGTGATAAATAAATGCGATTATGCACTTATTTCAATGACTTTCACCATTATCAATAATTGACATAAGTAAATGAAAATGATATTATACATGGGTACCATTATGTGTCGGTACAGGTTTATATTAATCTTATGAGGTGATAATCACATGGCAACGAGAAGAGAGGCTCGATTCAAACTTTGTCGTCGCTTTGGTGTGAACGTATTCGGTCACGCAAAAGCCTTGAATCGCGTCAAAAAAGACCAACGTCAGAAAAAAATGTCTGAGTATGGCACACAATTATTAGAAAAACAAAAAGTTAAAGCTTACTACAACTTGCTAGAACGCCAGTTCGTACGCTATTATGATAAAGCGAAAAAAATGCAAGGTGTTACAGGTCAAAACATGTTGATCCTTTTGGAACAACGTCTTGATAACCTTGTATATCGCATCGGCTTCGGTAACTCCATTCGTCAAGCTCGTCAAATGGTAAACCATGGCCACATCTTGGTAAACGGTCGTCGCGTAGACATTCCTTCCTTCTCCTGCAAACCAGGCGATGTAATCGAATTGCGCGAAGCATCTCGTGACAACGAAATGTTCAAAACTAACTTCCAAGAACTTCGTTCTTTCGAACTTCCTTACATTGAAAAAGACTTGGAAGGCTTCAAAGCTACTTTCACTCGTCTTCCTCAACGTGAAGAACTTCCTATCGAAGTTAACGAAACACTTATCGTCGAATTGTACTCCAAATAATTTGGCGCTTATGGGAAAACCACTCAGAATTGGGTGGTTTTTTCTTTATGACATGTCACTGTTAAAGGGCTATAGCAGTGTAAAAAACAATTGACATAGAACACTAAAATCTGTATACTATTTTGAGTAAGCTTTAGTCGTGTTTCCATTAGCCCCGGA
>CABSJL010000067.1 GCA_902478055.1 uncultured Veillonella sp.
ATGTGTAAATATAATATTTTATGAATGACATATACATTTGAGATTAGGAGGTTCCTATGGCTCATAAATTAGCAGGTACGCCTGTACAAGAACAAGATATTATAGATGTACAAACTCTGGTAGATGCCTATTTTGACAATGCACCAGATGTAACTGATCCGACACAACTCGTATCCTTTGGTACATCAGGCCACCGTGGTACCTCTTTAAATGGTACCTTTACGGATTTACATGTAGCGGCTATTACACAAGCAATCTGTGATGGTCGTGGTCAATTTGGTGCGACAGGGCCCATTTTTGTGGGCCAAGATACACATGCCTTATCTCAGCCTGCATTAGTAACAGTGCTTGAGGTACTTGCTGGTAATGGTGTGACTGCCATGGTTGATGCGGATATGGACTTTGTTCCAACGCCATCTGTGTCTCGTGCAATCATTCGATATAATGAAAGTAACGATAAAAAAGCAGATGGTATCGTTATTACACCATCTCACAATCCTCCAGATAATGGGGGCATTAAGTATAATGCTACCAACGGTGGCCCTGCAGATACGTTGATTACAAAATGGATTGAAACCCGCGCCAATGAGTACGTTCGTGCTTATTGTGAATTAGAAGGGTTCAAACGCATTAGTATTGATAATATTGAACCAGATCAACAAGTTCCGTATGACTATAAGGGCTTATATGTGGAAGAATTATCCTCTATTATTAATATGGAGGCCATTCAAAGTGCGAAGCCTAAAGTTCTTGTCAATGCATTAGGTGGTAGTGGCCTTGGTTATTGGCGTGCTATTAAAGAGCGGTATAATCTTAATATGGATATTATCAATGATGAGTACGATCCAACCTTTAGCTTTATGACCTATGACCATGATGGCAAGGTGCGTATGGATTGTTCTTCTGAATATGCGATGGCGGATGTAACTAAACAAATTGGCAATTATGATCTCGCTGTTGGCAATGACCCTGATTATGATCGCTACGGTATCGTTACTGCAGAGGGACTTGCTTCTCCTAATGCGTTCCTTACGGTTGCTGCAGATTATTTGTTTACAACCCGTGGTTGGACAGATAAAGGGGTAGGTAAAACCGTTGTTTGTACCACTATGATTGATAAATGGGCGGCTGTTAAAGACATTCCGGTTTATGAGGTTCCGGTAGGCTTTAAATATTTTAGCTCTTTATTATTTGATGGTGAGATTGGTATCGGCGGTGAAGAATCTGCAGGCGCATCGTTCCTTAAAAAGGACGGCACCGTATGGACTACCGATAAAGACGGCATGGTAATGGCGCTTCTAGCAATGGAAATGTATGCCGTTATGGGCGCAACTGTTGATCGCCTCTACAATAATATTGTTGAAGGTTGTGGTGACCCACGATTTGGTCGCATTGATGCGGCTTGTACAAAGGCAGCAAAGGCTAAGTTGAAACAGTTGAATGCAAGTTCCATTACAGCTACAGAGGTAGATGGAGACCCTATTACTAATATACGCACTACATCCTTATACAAGGATATGCCCATCGATGGGGTTCGCGTAGAAACTGAAACAGGTTGGTTTGTAGCGCGTCCGTCCGGTACAGAGGATTTGTATAAAATTTATGGTGAAAGCTATAAAGGGGATAAAGGTTTAGTCGCGTTATTGACAGCAGGAGAGGCTATCGTAACGGCTGCATTATCCGACGAAGTGTAAAATACTATTTTTACATGAAAACTCATGAAGATTTCACCGTAGAAAAGTAATAAATGTGATATAATATATTAATATAGTTTATTGAATACCCTATATGGGGCAAATAGTTTGTAGTGCTCAGAAAAGGTGATGTTATGAAATTAGTTGTTACCGTTGTCGGCGTTGACCGCGTTGGTATCATTGCAGGGGTTAGTACTGTACTTGCTAACCACGGCGTAAACATTATGTCTATAAATCAAACCATTCTTGATGGCGTTTTCAATATGATTATGATGTGTGAAACAAAGTCTGAAGATGTGAAAGATTTGACATCTATTCAAGATGCTTTGAATGCACTCGGTAAAGAACTTGGTGTTGAAATCCGTGCACAACATGCTGATATTTTCTTAAGCATGCACCGTGTAGGATAGGAGGCACTATGTTATCTATCGACAATATTTTAGAAACGAATCAGATGATTCATGATAACAAGCTTGACGTACGTACCATTACAATGGGTATTAGCTTGCTTGAATGTGCATCTAGCTCTGGTAAAGAGTTGTGTGATCGTATTTATGATCGCATTACGAAAGAAGCAGAACACCTTGTGTCTACCGGTGAAGATATTGAGCGCGAGTTTGGTATTCCTATCATTAACAAACGTATTTCTGTAACACCGATCTCATTAGTGGCTGGTGGTAGTGATTTAACATCCTATGTTCCTATTGCAGAAGCGATGGATCGCGCTGCAAAAACAGTAGGTGTAAACTTTATCGGCGGTTTCTCTGCTCTTGTAACAAAAGGTGCTACACGGGCTGACCGCATTTTGATTGATTCCATCCCAGAAGCGTTGGCAACTACAGATATCGTATGTAGCTCTGTAGGTGTGGGCTCTACTAAAACGGGTATCAACATGGACGCAGTTCGCGACATGGGTATCATCGTTAAGAAAACGGCAGAACTTACAAAGGATAATGATGCTCTTGGTTGTGCTAAGCTTGTTATTTTCTGTAATCCTGTAGAGGATAATCCATTCATGGCCGGTGCCTTCTTCGGTGTAACTGAAGGGGATAGCGCTATTTCTGTAGGCGTATCTGGTCCAGGCGTTGTAAAACACGCACTAGAATCTGTACGTGGTCAATCCTTTGACGTTGTAGCAGAAACGATTAAACGCACTGCTTTCAAAATTACTCGTGTAGGCCAATTGGTAGCACAAGAGGCATCTCG
>CABSJL010000068.1 GCA_902478055.1 uncultured Veillonella sp.
AAAATAAAAAACATTCCATCGATATCGTAGTAGACCGTCTCGTTGTAAAAGAAGGTATTGAATCTCGCTTAGCAGACTCTATGGAGACCGCATCAAAATGGGCAGAAGGCATTGTAGTTATCCAAGAGGTAGATGGACCTGAACATATGTATAGCCAACACTTTGCATGTCCAGATTGCCATATTTCCTTACCGAAAATTGAGCCGCGTATGTTCTCCTTTAACAGTCCATTTGGTGCCTGTCCAGCTTGTTTGGGAATTGGCTCTACCATGGAAGTAGACGAAGAACGCGTTATTCCAGATGGATCTATTACCTTTGCCAATGGTTGTGTACAAGCATTGAGCTCTAATCCTAATGCATGGTTTATGCGTCAAGTAGAAGGCTTACTAAAAGCTAATGGCTATTCTTTAGATTCTACCTATGATGAATTGCCAAAAGCATTACAGAAGAAGGTTATGTATGGTACGACGGATAAGGTAGCTTTCACGTACGAAAATATGAGAGGTGAAGTAAAGGAATTCTTTACAGAGTACGAAGGTATTTTGCCGATGGTAAAACGCCGTCATAGTGAAGCATCTACCGATTCCATGCGCGAAGAGTTTGAAAAGTTTATGTCCATTAAGCCGTGTACTACTTGTCATGGTGCTCGTCTTAAACCCGAAGTATTAGCGATTACTGTAGGGGATAAGAACATCAATGAAGTAACGCAATTGACCATTAAAGAAGCTCTCGATTTCTTTGGTACGTTACAGCTTACTGAACGTGAAAAAGTGATTGGAGCTCAAATTTTGAAGGAAATCAATGCTCGCCTTGGGTTCCTAAACAATGTAGGCCTCGATTACCTTACCATGAACCGTAGTGCAGGTACTTTGTCTGGTGGTGAAGCGCAGCGTATTCGTTTAGCTACGCAAATCGGCTCTGGTCTCGTCGGTGTATTATATATTCTAGACGAACCGTCTATAGGTCTACATCAACGAGATAATGATCGTCTCATCGATACATTGAAAGGCTTACGAGATTTGGGTAATACATTGCTGGTTGTAGAACATGATGAAGATACGATGCGTGCTGCAGACTATCTCGTAGACATCGGTCCAGGCGCAGGTGAGCATGGCGGTCAAATTATTGCAGCTGGTACTGTAGACGAAGTGATGAAGGTAGAAAACTCCATTACTGGTCAGTACTTGAGTGGCCGTAAGTTTATAGCGCTCCCTGAAGAGCGACGTAAGCCAGGTAAAAACTGCATCGAAATTCGCGGTGCGAAGGAAAATAATTTACAAAATGTAAATGTAAAATTCCCTATCGGCCTATTTAATGTGGTTACCGGTGTCAGCGGTTCTGGTAAGTCTACCTTAATCAATGAAATTCTTTATAAAGGTTTAGCGAATCAGTTGTACCGTTCCTTCCATAAGGTGGGGGATCATAAAGAAATACGTGGTTTAGAACATATTGATAAAATCATCAATATCGACCAAAGCCCTATCGGTCGCACACCTCGCTCTAATCCAGCTACCTATACCGGCGTATTTGATGCTATACGCGAGCTATATAGCCAAACACCAGAGGCTAAGATGCGCGGCTATAAACAAGGTCGCTTTAGCTTTAATGTAAAAGGCGGTCGCTGTGAAGCTTGTCGTGGCGATGGTATTATCAAAATTGAAATGCACTTCTTACCAGATGTATACGTACCTTGTGAGGTATGTAAAGGCGCTCGTTATAACCGTGAAACCTTAGAGGTTAAATACAAAGGTAAATCCATTGCCGATGTACTAGATATGACCGTAGATGATGCAGTAGAATTCTTTAGTGCTATCCCTAAAATTCATCGTAAGATGGTTACCTTACAAGAGGTAGGTCTTGGTTATATCCGTTTAGGTCAAGCTGCCACAACATTATCTGGTGGTGAGGCTCAACGCGTTAAATTAGCTACTGAACTGGCTCGTCGTAGTACAGGAAAAACCCTTTACATCCTTGATGAACCTACTACAGGTCTACATGCTGAAGATATTCGCAAGCTCTTAGATGTACTACAAAAGCTTGTCGATGGTGGAGATACAGTGGTCGTTATTGAACATAACTTAGATGTTATTAAGATGGCGGATCATATCATCGATTTAGGTCCAGAAGGTGGTAATCGTGGTGGTACCATTGTGGCAACGGGCACACCTGAGCAAATTGCCAAGGTAAAAGAAAGTTATACCGGTAAATTCTTAGGCCCTGTATTAGAACAGACTAAGAAATTTATGAAAGCAGCTAAAAATAAGAAATAAAATATTACATTTAGTTTCTATAAAAAATCATAATGGAAATAGAATACATTTTCTAAGCATTTACCATGAACATATCTTAGCGAAGAATGTATTCTATTTCCTTGAAATCTATAAGGAAAGGAGGACATATGCCATCTGAAGAATTACTAGAGAAGGTCAGTCATTTGCCGACTACACCGGGTGTGTATTTATGGCGTGATCAGTACAACCGCATCATCTATGTAGGTAAGGCTATCAATTTGCGAAATCGCGTGCGTTCTTATGTGCGTAACGATGCGAACCGAGCACCTAAGGTTACGGCTATGATGAAGCGTGCTGTCGATGTAGAGATTATCCAAACAAAGACAGAGATGGAAGCTCTCATATTAGAGAATACGCTTATTAAGGAGCACGAGCCTAAGTACAATATTAGGCTTCGCGATGATAAGACCTATCCGTATGTGAAAATCTCTGTTCAAGAGGACTATCCTCGCGTATATATGACACGTCGCCTTGAACGTGATGGGGCTAAGTACTTTGGTCCTTTCACAGATGTTACATCGGTTCATGTGGTGTTGAAATTGATACGTCAATATTACCCACTGCGCACATGTAAGTCTATGAAGGTAGAGCG
>CABSJL010000069.1 GCA_902478055.1 uncultured Veillonella sp.
ACATCTTTACAACCTGTTACAGTACAGAAGATATCCCCTACTTTAGCAGCTTCAATCATAGGTAATACTTTGAATCCATCAAATACTGCTTCAATCGCTTTAATTGGGTCTACTTCTGTTACATATACATGAGCACCAAGGCCTTTTGCACGCATAGCAACGCCTTTACCGCACCAACCATAACCAGCAACAACTACATTTTTACCTGTTACGGTTAAGTTAGTAGTACGCATAATACCATCCCAAACAGATTGACCTGTACCATAACGGTTATCAAAGAGATATTTACAGTAAGAATCGTTTACTGCAATCATAGGGAATGTCAATTGTTTTGCATTTTCTAATGCATAGAGACGATGTACACCTGTAGTAGTTTCTTCACTACCACCTAATAAGCGTTCTTTTGCGTCTTGGCGAGTTGTGTGCAACAAGTTTACCAAGTCACCACCATCATCGATGATAATGTGCGGTTTGTCATCAAGTGCCTTATTGAGGAAATTAAAGTATTCTTCTTCAGTACAATCATACCAAGCATATACAGTAAGGCCCATATCAACGAGACCTGCCGCTACATCATCTTGTGTAGATAATGGGTTGGAACCAGTTACGATAACATCGGCACCACCGCGTTTTAAAACTGTAGCTAAATACGCTGTTTTTGCTTCTAAGTGAACACTTACAACAATGGTTTGACCTTTGAAAGTTTGTTCTGCTTCAAAGCGGTCACCCAATGTATTTAATGTAGGCATAAAGTTAGAAACCCAGTCAATTTTCTTACGGCCTTCTGCGGCTAAATTAATATCTTTAATTAAAGATTGCATAATATCTCCTTTTACTCATACAAGTAGATTAAATAAAAATATGTATGGTTAATCCACTTGGATTTTTTTGTTACTTAGATTCTACGATCTGACGTAGCTTATCAATAGACTCTTCATAGTTCGGTTTTAATACACCTTCTTCAGTAATGATGGCAGTCACTAGTTCATGTGGTGTTACATCAAAGGCTGGATTAAGCACATCAATACCATTAGGTGCTGTTTGAACCCCATGCAATGATGTGACTTCATAATCGTCGCGCATTTCAATAGGAATATCAGCACCATTTTCAAGGGTAAAATCAAATGTACTGTATGGCGCTGCTACATAGAATGGAATGTTATGGAATTTAGCTAGTACTGCTACACCATAGGTACCAATTTTATTGGCTACATCACCTTTTGTAGTGATGCGGTCAGCACCGACGATAACGGCATCAATGAGGCCATGTTGCATCGCATAGGCCGCCATATTATCAGTCTCAAGAGTAACAGGAATACCATCCTCATGAAGCTCAAAAGCAGTAAGTCGAGCACCTTGTAATAATGGTCTTGTTTCATCAGCATACACGCGTTCTAATTGTCCATTTTCATGTAATTTACGGACAACACCGAGTGCTGTTCCTAAACCACCTGTAGCTAGTGCACCAGCATTACAATGAGTTAGAATGCGAATATTTTTTTGACCTTCAAATAGAGTTGCTCCTGCTTCAGCCATACGACGGTTCAATGATACGTCTTCTTCGTGAATTGTAATAGCCTCTTTTGTAATGAGATCGACTACTTCACTCATAGAAGATATACTTTCAACATGATTTTTTACAAGAGAAATAACACGATCTACGGCCCAAGCTAAGTTGATTGCGGTAGGACGAGTTTCCTTTAAGGTCTCACTAAATTCATATAAACTTGTAAGTTGTTCACTAAAAGGAACCTCCAAACGGCCTGCTTCCATAGCCGCTAAAATAAGGCCATAACTGGCAGCAACACCAATAGCAGGTGCGCCACGAACGCGAAGCATTTTAATAGCTTCGGCTACTTGGCGCCAATCTGTACAGTGAACATACGTAATTTCAGTAGGTAATTTAGTTTGATCTAATAGTACTAGCGTATCGTTACGCCATTCAATATTAATCATACCTTCTCCTTCGATGAACTATTGTATTTCATTATGAATGGATTATAGTTTAAAGCCACCATATTCTTGCATGCGATTATGCGCGTCATAACGAGCATCTACATCGATTGCATCAATAGCACCTAAAATAAGAGATTTAAGTTGAGATGCCATATCGCCCATCATTTCAACCACTTCACCATGTGTCAACGCAGATTCAGAAATACCTGCTGCATAGTTTGTAATCATAGAGATCGTAGCATATGCCATTTCTGCTTCATTAGCTAAGTTTGCTTCCGGTACATTTGTCATACCTACTGTATCACCACCGAGCATATGGAACATTTTAATTTCCGCTGGTGTTTCAAAACGAGGACCTTCTGTACAAACATAGGTACCACCATTATGAATTGTTAGGCCTTGTTCAGTGCCTACCTTTTGAAGAATGTCACGTAATTCAGGACAGTAAGGGTTTGTAACATCAAGATGTGCTACTGGACGTTCACCACCTTCATAGAATGTAGTGATGCGGTTCTTTGTGAAATCTAAGAATTGATCTGTTAAAACGAAATGACTAGGCTTGAAGTTTTCATTTAAGGAACCTACAGCCGTTGTAGAAATAATAAATGTAACGCCTAATTTTTTTAGACCCCAAATATTAGCACGATAGTTAATTTTGTGTGGAGGAATTGTATGATCTTTGC
>CABSJL010000070.1 GCA_902478055.1 uncultured Veillonella sp.
GATGGAGAGTTTTGTATTCAATAATTTAGATTCTGTATAAATGGGAGTATTAGTATTGTAGAGTGTTATACAAGGGGAGGCCGTAATGAATGATATGTTATTAGAATATATCGATCGCATGATTGATCAAGAGAAAGACCATCGTGTTTTTCCTGTAGAGTTTAACGATAAAACCTATTATGTAAAGCAAGATATCAGTAATCGCCGCTCCAGTTGGATTAAACCATCTCCTAGAGCTGCCTTTGATTATGAGTTCTATAAAATATCCTTTATAAATACACAGCTACCTGTAGCGCCTGTCATAGCTGGTTTTAGAGAGCATTATTTCGTTACAGAAGGGTCTGGTAAAACATTAACCTATTATAGTGAATTGCCGGCGCAACATCCTGATGATGATAGTTTACAAGATATGGTGACTCATATCTTCTATATCTTTGGTAAAACATTGGGACAACTCCATGACTATGGTTTATCTCATGGGCGCCCTGCCATGAGAGATATTACCTATGATCCTGATACAGATAAGATTACTTTGTTAGATTGGGAAAATGGCCGTCGTTGGCCTGAATTAACAGCGCAAGGTTGGGATTTGCTGATCTTCGTTCACAGCTACTTGCGTGAAGATAATTTGCCGATTTCTTACCTATATGCCATGATGAATGGTTATAGCTCTGCTCGTACGGCTCGAGATACTGTATTACATGTGAAAGATGTTTTACGTAAACACGAATGTCTCTTTAAATTCTGTCGTATGTTAAATCCATTACACTTTGTGGATACAGAAGCAGCCGTTAAAGCCTATGACTTTATGTTGGCATTGAAAACTGAATAGTGTTGAACTTAAGCGGTTTAACATACCAGTACTATTTTTAATGGCGCTTTATAGTACTCATAGATCTTATAGACCTTTACGGTTCCTATATATAACTAGGAATTGGTAAAGGTCTTTTTGTATTTATAAGAACCTTATTGTTTTAATACTGCTAGAAGTTTAATGAAACCTATATAGTTACTTTTGAAGTTATATAGTTGGTATAAGAAGTATATAGTTACTGCCATAAGTACAGAGTTAGAGCCGTAGTTCCCAGACTTTCACAATGATTACCGTAATTATTCTAGAGGGGGTTGTCGAGAGGGAACCTCAGGAATATAAGAGGGTGAAAGGAGGTGATACGATGGCTAACATTAAACGCACAAAATTGGTATTGCGCTTTAACATCGGCACCGAAGATGCGCCGAAGTACAAAGACGTAACCTATACTCGTGTTGCAGAAGAAGCGTCCGACGATAATGTGAAAACCGTTGGTAATGCGCTGGCAGCCTTGTATGACCACAGCTTGTCCGACGTGGTCCGCGTCAATGAAGTATCCTTAGGACATTAATCAAGATGATTAAATTACTTTTGTAGGTGATCCAAACACATCCTTATTGCTGATTTTATATACCTATAAATAGTCGTAACAAGGTATAGAAATCGCAAGTCCACACATTCCCATCCTTATTGATATGAATCGTAGATAGATATATTTGATCTCATTGGAATTACAGAATTTTAAAGATCTTCTTAGTCTATCTAGATTTGAGAACTTGTTTATGAAACGTGAAAGGAGGCGCCCACATGGCGGAAAAACGCGTTGTATATCTTACATTTTCTACGGTCGGTGGTAAAAGCACATCAGTCACAATTAGTGCTCCTCGTGCTGGAATTACTTTACAAGATGCTAAAACAGCGGCTAATGCGCTAGTAGCTAACAAAGTAATCCTTGGTTCTGGTGATGCAGAACTTGCTGCATTTACTACGGCTCGTGAAGTAACAACTCAAACTACTGAATTGCAATAATCGTATACAGTTAAATGGTAAAAAGGCTTTCACCTGTGGTGAGGGCCTTTTTATTATGGTAAAATATAAGATATACCGAACAGGTATGGTAATGATGAAAATACTATGCCCAAAAATTTGTGCATAATGGACCCGGATGGTGATTAAAAAGGGGTAAAACAGTGGAATATATCATTTCATTTATGGAAACGTATGGCTATGGAGCCATGTTTATTGCAATGGTTTTGGAAAATGCTAACATTCCTATTCCTAGTGAAATCGTCTTAGGTTTTGCTGGATATCTGATTGCTCAGGGCATATTTGATTTACATACGACTATGGTTGTAGGTATTTTAGCAGGGATTGTAGGCTCTATCTTATCCTACTGGATGGGTGAGCATGGTGGACGTCCACTTCTTTTGAAATACGGCAAATACATATTCTTTAATGAACATAAATTTGAACTCGCTGAAAAGTTGTTTAATAAGTATGGTGGTGCCGCGGTGTTCTTTGGCCGTTTGTTGCCAGGTGTTCGTACATTTATTTCTTTCCCAGCTGGCATGGCTCGTTATCCAATGTGGCATTTTGTCATTTGGACTGTACTAGGCACGATTCCTTGGACAATCCTTCTTGTTTACCTGGGTAAAGTACTCGGTGAAAATTGGAAGGATCTTATCCAATACAATCATGAATTCTTGATTGTTATGATTGTTGTATTCGTTATTATAGCGGCTGTATTGGGCTTTAAATACTA
>CABSJL010000071.1 GCA_902478055.1 uncultured Veillonella sp.
TCGGCGATTATGTACCAGAAGCTCCTGCTACAATGTTCAAAGGTAACTACTAATACCTAAGACCTTACAAAGGCCCTAACGTGGACATGTAGTCAGTAAAGAAGGGGACATAAACACTGTTTATGTCCCCTCTCTTATATTTTTTTAATCTCATTAACCTCAAAAACCATGAGGTTAAAAAATTTTAAGAGATATATTAATTTTTATGATAAGTTTATCTGTTATTTTATTGTAAGCTTTTATTTTAACTGAACTTTTACAACTTAATACAATAGCGATTTACTCATCAATTAAATTGATTAAGCTACATCGTCCTGTTAAGCATATATTTTTATTTTTCTTGAAAGGATGATTTTAGAAATGAGTGCTATCACCGTTCTATTAGCGCTATCTCCAATCATTTGGTTGATCGTAGCGTTATCCATCTTGAAATTACCTGCATGGCAAGCAACAAGTGTTGCTGCAATCGGTTCTTTCATCATCGCTATTACAGCATTCCAATCTGACCCATTCATTATGGTCACTGGTGCCCTTGAAGGTGCCGCTTTGGCAATCTGGCCAATCCTATTAGTTATTACAGCTGCTATCTTCGTTTATAACTTGGTAGTACATACGAAAGCAATGGAAACTATTAAAACAATGCTTTCTTCTGTAACATCTGATACTCGTGTACTTGCATTGTTACTTGCATGGGGCTTTGGTGCCTTCATGGAAGGTATGGCTGGCTTTGGTACTGCCGTTGCAATTCCAGCTGCTATGATGGTTGCAGTAGGTTTTGATCCACTAAAATCTATCATCGCATGTCTCGTTGCTAACTCCGTACCTACAACATTCGGTTCTATCGGTATTCCAACAACTACATTGGCATCCTTAACAAACCTTGATCCAAGCCATTTAGGTACATTCATTTCCGTACAATTATTCTTACTTAACCTTATCGCTCCATTCTTCGTTGTTATGATTATTGGTGGCGGTATCAAAGCGTTAAAAGGCGTATTCCTTGTTACATTACTTTCCGGTTTAGCATTAGCTGTTCCTGAAACTATAATCAACGCTGTAATGGGTCCAGAATTATCCGTAATTTCTGCATCCATTGTAATTATGGCAGTTATCATTGGTTGTGCAAAAATTATGCCTCCTAATGATCCTGAATATGCAGTTAAACAAACTGGCGAAGTTCCTAAAGTTTCTGGTAGCGAAGGCCTTATTGCCGCAATGCCATTCATCTTAATCTTCGTATTATTGTTATTAACTTCCAAATTATTCCCTGCAATTAATGGTCCTCTTGCATCCATTAAAACATCTGTACCTATTTACCAAGGCGCTGGTGCAAAACCTTACACATTCGTATGGATTGCAACTCCTGGTATCATGATCTTCATCGCTGGTATTGTTGGTGGTTTCATCCAAAAAGCAAAAGCTGGCGAAATCTTCGGTACATTGGGTTCCACAGTTAAAAACTTGAAATTCACATACCTTACAATCATCACAGTTGTTATGACAGCTAAATTGATGACTTACTCTGGTATGACTGCAGATATTGCGAAAGCAATGGTTGCTGGTACAGGTTCCTTGTATCCTCTATTCGCTCCTATCGTAGGTGCGTTGGGTGCCTTCTTAACTGGTTCCGGTACAAACTCCAACGTATTGTTTGGCCCACTTCAAATCGCTGCAGCTCAAGGTTTAGATCCTACAAACTTCGAAGACCTTGGCTTCTGGTTGGCAGCAGTTAACTCCGGTGCAGCTGGTATCGGCAAAATGTTGTCCCCACAATCCATCGCGATTTCTATTGGTGCCGTAGGTCCTGCTTTGAAAGCATACCTAGAAAACCACAAAGAAATTAACTCTGAAGAAGCTCACAACTTAGAACATGAAATCGAAGCAAGCGTTATCATGAACAGCGCGTTCAAATACTTCTTGATCTTCATCATTATGCATGGTTGTATCTCCTTCTTCGGTCAACATTTCATCCATGAAATTCACCACTTCTTCTTCTAAGATTTGGTAATATAAAAAGAACAGCTCTTAATGAGCTGTTCTTTTTTATTGTTATATATTAGGATATTCCAAGTAATACAACCTTAAGGAGTTAATCCACATTGTTACACATTATAAGCTCTCAGTCTATTAGTAGACCTCTTGCTCCACTTCCCATTTTGTAAATGTGCCAGTATCTGCATCAATTTCAAAGTCGTATTCATAACCATTGTAATGAATTTCACCTTCATACTCTAAACGGCCATGATCATAATCGCGATTGAACTCAGTTACATTAGTAACCGTTGCACCTGGTACGCGTGCCAATGCACTTTGTACGGCCTCATCAGAACTAATAGCTTCCACTGAGGATACTATAGTACTACTCAGGACAGCTACTACAGTCAAAATCAAAGATTTTACCATTTTTTTCATATA
>CABSJL010000072.1 GCA_902478055.1 uncultured Veillonella sp.
CTACATTATTATTATAATGCGAACTAATATGCGATACAATAAGCATTGATTAATAGAGATATAACTATTTTATAGAGTGGTTATAATATTTTAGTGGAATAAAGTTTTATATGGTATAATACTTTCATTATGTAGTGAGAAAAGGAGATCTAAATGGCAAATTTACCTAACTGCCCTAAGTGTGGCGACGAGTACACATATGAAGATGGTCATATGTTTATCTGTCCTATGTGTGGACATGAATGGACAGCAGCTGACGCACAAGCTGCAGCTGAAGCAGGTATCATTCGCGATGCTAACGGCAACGAGCTAGCTGATGGCGATACAGTTGTTGTTGTAAAAGACCTCAAAGTAAAAGGCGCTGGCGTATTGAAACAAGGTACGCGTGTTAAAAATATTCGCCTCATCACTGATGCAAGCGATGGCCATGATATCGATTGTAAAATCGATGGTTTCGGTGCGATGGCATTGAAATCTGAAATGGTTAAGAAAATCTAATTTAAGAAATCCCTATCGATACGTTCGGTAGGGATTTTTTCGTGGTATAATCAACGTATACTGCGTGTAGTGGAAAGTACTTGGGGGAGAAAAACTATGTTTAAAAGGGTTGTATTATTAGCTGTATTGGCGTCTATGATGGGGAATATTAGCTCTTTAGCGGCAGATTTAAAGCCCACAGATAAGCGTACATATGAATTACAGCAACAAATTTCTTATAATGTGGTAATTCCTAGCGAGGCTTTCAAGACGAGTGCCGATGGCACATTGATTGTTCCTCTAGAAATTAAAACAGATGATAAAGGGAATATTGTAGCCGTTGAAGCGGGGCCTAATAATTGGAAATTAGACCGCGATGCATATCCTATCTTTGAAGAGGCTGCAAAAGAGGCCGCTTGGCATACAAAGCATGTGGATACTGATGAAGCATTAGTTGTGACAATTCCAGTTAGTATTGTAATCGTATCAGGTGAACACCCTCATAAAAAATAAAGGAGCGGTTATGGAATCTACAAAGGATTTAGAGAAATATACTTACGATCTTCTGGCGGAGCGTGGCGTTACGTTAGAGGATATTGCAGAGCTCGTTTTATATGTTCAAAAACCATATATGCCTAATCTAACAATTGAAGAATGCCGTGAACATGTGGCGTCGGTCCTTTCAAAACGAGAGGTACATAATGCAATTATTACGGGCATTGAGCTAGACAAGTTGACGGAACAAAATAAATTATCTCAGCCCTTGCAAGGTATTGTGGCTAATGATGAAAGCCTCTATGGTATCGACGAAATCTTAGCCTTTTCCATCGTTAATTTATACGGTTCCATAGGCTTTACGAACTATGGCTATCTAGATAAGGTTAAGCCTGGCATCATTAAAAAGTTAGATAGCAAGGCTGGTGGTCATTGTAATACATTCCTCGATGATTTAGTAGGGGCCGTGGCAGCTGCGGCAGCAGGAAAACTAGCTCATAATGAGCCACACCGCGTGCGTCATGCCTTAGCTGAGGAAAAAGCATAAATTTTTGTCGTTGATGTTATTAAAAATTAAGAGTATAACTAGTAGTGAAATGAATAATTAATGTATTCTATGTAGACTATATACAGGAGGAACTATGCAAAAGGTTCTAGTTGTTATCGATATGCAAAAAGATTTCGTAGATGGCGCCCTTGGTTCAGCGCAAGCACAGTTAATCGTAGATAATGTGCGCAACAAAATTGAGAACTTTGACGGGCCAATCATCTTTACGCGCGATACGCATGATACTAATTATCTTGAAAGCCAAGAGGGTAAGTTCTTGCCTGTTACGCATTGCGTTAAGAATACAGAGGGTTGGCATATTGTGCCCGGCTTAATCGAAGCAGCAGAAGGTCGTCCTATCATGAGCCCTGTATCCTTTATAGACAAGCCAAACTTCGGATCCTTTGAATTATTATCTCGTTTAGAAGGGATGAACTCGGTAAATCCTATTGAGTCTATTACGCTCGTTGGTTTATGCACTGATATTTGCGTTGTGTCTAATGCGATTATACTGAAAGCTGGCTTACCAGAAATTCCTGTTTACGTAGATTCTAGCTGCTGTGCAGGTGTGACAGAAGAATCTCACCAAGCAGCATTAACAACAATGAAAATGTGCCAATGTATTGTTGAGTAGTTATCGTGTTCTAGCTATATTAGAGTGCTTTATATTGGTAAACGAACTCAAAGGCTATAGGAAATCCTATAGCCTTTTTCTATGGGAAAATACATTGACGATTTTCTATATACAATGTACAATAAATAATGATAATTCATATCAATTAAATGAAATATAGATGCAGGTGCATCGAAACGCTTTCACTAGAACGATATAGTATTTACTATCGTTCG
>CABSJL010000073.1 GCA_902478055.1 uncultured Veillonella sp.
ACTTCAACCAAGAATTGGCTGATAAATGGAACCAATTGTTAGACTTGCGTACATCTGTACAAAAAGCATTGGAACTTGCTCGTCAAGACAAAACAATCGGTCACCCTCTAGATGCATCTGTTACAGTATACGCTGAAGGTGCTGCATTCGACGCATTGAACGCCCTTGGTGAAGAAGGTTTGGCTAAACTCGTTATCGTATCCGAAGCTCATATCGTAAACGGCGCTGCTCCAGCAGAGGCTGTTAAAGATGAAGAAACAGGCGTGGCTACAGTAGTTGCTGCATCTGAACGTGAAAAATGTGAACGCTGTTGGATCCACCGCGATACAGTAGGCCAAGACAGCGAACACCCTACACTTTGCGATCGCTGCGCAGACGTTGTAAAAACTCTATAATTATAGATACAATAGAAAACCCTTCTCTAATAGGCTTAGTTTGTTTTAAACTAATGTGCACTAGAGAAGGGTTTTTCTTTAGAAAATATTAAAAATTTATAGAAATTTATGAAATCATTGTATGCTATCTTTCTCATAAAACTATCTATCATAATTAGTACTTTATTATTTTCCTCATGAAAAATTAATGTGTAAAAATTTACTCATTTCATATTAAACTTAATATCCTAGTTTAAGATGTTTATAGTTAGTTTAGTTATTGTGCTTATATGAGAAGGAGGAACAGCAATGGTAGCAACTATCATTAAAGCAATTTTGGCTGCACTTACTGGTTTAGCAAACGCAATCTTGCCTTTATTCAAATAACAATTTCATTCCCCAGAAAAAAGACCACCCAGCTTGCGGGTGGTCTTTTTCTTATGCCTGAAAATAGAAATCAATTTGTAACATAATGATTTAGAGAATCTTTAAGTGTCGTTTAACTATAAGGAGTTATATTGACTATAGAAACAAGCATACCTATAATGAAGATGAATTAACCATGAAATGAACGTGAAGAACGGGCAGTGTTGTGTGGTTTTATTTCTTATGCAAAACGAGGGGAGCGTATAAGTCATGAGAAGAAACATAATTATTAAGGCGTTGGTGTTAGGGACTATAGGATGTGCGTTTAGTGCTACAGGTTTTGCAGCAAATGTACAAAATGGACATGGCCAAGGTATTACAGATTCTACTACAGAAGTAAATGGGGCTAAGCATGAAGCGGTTCGCTCTAGTTGGATGGATCGTACAGATATTATAGTCGGTACCCAATCTAAGGTAGGGGCTCAAGTTTCGGTAGAAACATTACAACCCTTAACCCATTATGATGAAAACTCTAAATCAGTTCTATTCGTACAAGGTGGCATCGGTAAAGGCGGACAAGAGGATCAAGCTAGCTATTTCTCTGGTGGCAATGGGGGATATTGGTATCCATACAATCCAGTTACTAAAAAAGGCGAACAACGGTATAGACCTGAAGAACATCATAATACTAAATCATTGGGAACTGTTGCTAATGTAGGGTTAGGCTATCGGATTCTCAGTAAACATGAACATGCTTATGTAGGTGTTAATACGTTTTATGATCATTCCTTCTCGAAAAAATATAACCGTATTAGCGGTGGCTTGGAATATGTATCTGGCTTTAACGAAGTTCGCGCTAATATCTATAAGGGATTAAATAGTACAAAATCTGAACCTTATAATGTACCTTTATATGAAGGTTATTTTGAATTCTTGTTAGATGGTGGCACTGCAGGTTATACAGTTTACAAGTCTCAAAAAGCATTGTCCGGATATGATGTAAGCTATGCACGCACCTTTAAGAATGCTCGCTGGGCACGTGCTTATGTAGGTGCTTATCATTGGAATGGCTTAGGCGCCACAACACATGGTGAAGGTCCTGCCTTAACTCTTAATGTTGGTAAAAGCCACGGCTGGCAAGCTGGTACTACATTACAACTTACACCACATGTTTCTCTAGATGTAGGGTATACATCAGACAATAACAATTCTAGTGGTGCCTATGGCTTTGTTAAATATACATTAGGTACATCCAAGTTTGCTTGGCATGGTGGTAAGCATAGTGATGATACTATTACCAATGCACGGGCTAGAATGTTAGATAAAGTAGATCGCAGCCCGATGCGAGTAGGTAATACCTATGAAGAATTCTGGATGGTAGTACCTTATGATCACTTATAAAGGCTAGTGGGGAGACAGTAATATATGATAAGCAAGTTAGTATTTAGAGCCATGGTTTTAGGTGCTGTAGCATGTGCATTTAGTGCTACAGGTTTTGCAGCAGATG
>CABSJL010000074.1 GCA_902478055.1 uncultured Veillonella sp.
CATTCAGGATACAATTAAAGAACTAAAAGTGAAACGTAAAGAAGCATATCAAGAATTCAAACGGTTAAAACATGAAGCAATTGAACGTGAAAAACCACTCCTTGATTGTCTTAATAATGAACGTAAAGAAAAAGTTAAACAATTGCGTTCTAAAAGTGGGTTACATGGCTTTAATTTTGATGATGTAACTCATAATATATATGAAGTTGCTCGTGTTAAAGCGATGAAACAAGGTACTTTATTACGTTTTAAACGATATTCAAAAAATGGAAAGATTGCTGTTAGACCCTATTCAAATTCTCCTTTATATGGTTCTGATATTCATAGAGTTAACACAATCTTTTATATAGATCCAGTAAATCAAGAACTATATAATAGCCCTATTAGAGGAGTTAGAAAAAAAGCTAGTGTAACTCAATGTCATATTCGTATTGGTTCTGCTGTTAAAGGAAAACCTATTTTTGTTACATTACCAATGGTATATCATCGTCCTTTACCTATGGATGGGAAAATTAATGCTATTAATATTAAACGTCATTACATTGATCAAAAACCTATTTATGAATGCTTTATTACCGTAACATATTTGATAGAAGCGCCTGCTGTTAATCCTAACTCCTGTGTGGCCGTTGATTTAGGGTGGAGAATGACTAAGGATGGATTACGTGCTGCCTATGCAACTGACAAGGATCATAAGGCAATTGAATGTATCGTAACACAACGTCAATTAAATGAGTTTGATACTATTCGTGGATTATCATCTACTCGTCAAAAACACTTTAATGATTGTATTCATGTCATAAAGGCCTGGATAGCTAATAAAAATTTACCTGATTGGCTAATTGATGCAGTAGCCTATATAGATAAATGGAAATCATACACGCATATATTTAAATTATATAATGCTTTTTTACAACATGAAAAAAGTGGAAATCAAGAAATTATATCTTATTTAGAAGCCTATATAGAAAGAGAAAATCACTTGCGAATCTGGCAATCTAATTTACAAGATCAAGCTATTGCTAAAAGAAACTATGAATATCAAAATTTTGCAGCTAGATTGGCTAATATGTATGATGTATTAGTATTAGAAAAGCTATCTATTACTGATATTGTTAAATATCAAAAAGCAATTATTGGTAGTCAGCAATCTACATCGTTAGATCGTAACCGTACTATTGTAGCTCCCTATGAGTTGAAAACAATTTTAATCAATGCATTTACAAGTAGGGGTAAACAATTTGTTGAGGTGAATGCAAGTTATTCTACTAAAGTTTGTCATCATTGTGGTGCATTAGAAGAAGTGCATCAATCCTCTATTATGCATACTTGTACACAATGTCATACTGTTTGGGATCAAGATTATAATGCGTGTATTAATCTTCTTGCACTATATGATAATAAAGTAGGTGCTTATTAACCTATATAAAACTTTATATTAAGTTTGGTGTTAATCCTTTGAGCATTCCAATTATGTTATCTAGTATTGCCCTTATCATTTATTTGATCGTTAATTTTGTACTATAACCCTATATTTGGGGTTTAAGTAGTAGTGAGTTTAGCACATCTCTAAAACAGGTATCAACCGCAGAAATTAACAAGAAAAGTTTAAGTAGTAGTGAGTTTAGCACATCTCTAAAACTGCAATAAAGATTGGCAAAAAATTTCTTATGTTTAAATAATAGTGAGTTTAGCACATCTCTAAAACTACACCATACGTACTGCATGCGAATGCCTAGTTTAACTAGTAGTGAGTTTAGCACATCTCTAAAACTAAATATTTTGAGTGGATATTATATTTTCTGTTTAAGTAGTAATGAGTTTAGCACATCTCTATCACTGCCACTGTTATTTTTATTAATTTAAAATATGAATATTTGATTATAATATAATTATTGTGGAAGGTACCTCCCTCCCATGTAGATAGAATATAACCCTTTTGAGGTATAATTTCATATATATCTTTAGGAATATTCTATCTGCATATTTGTATATGCAGATTTTTTTGTAATGGATTAGAAAGGATTATTAGATGAATGTATGTAAATTATTGGGAATGCTAGCTGTAGCATTATTAGTATCAACTAGTCAATGTGCTGCTATGACAGCTACAGAGATTGTGTATGATACTGTTGGGAACAATGATATAGCCAATGCTATTTTGTATTATTGTGAACAAATGGGAGTTGATCCATTACTTGTAACAG
>CABSJL010000075.1 GCA_902478055.1 uncultured Veillonella sp.
GTTGAATTAGCTGTTAAATATAAGAATGATTATATTGAGAGGTATACATAATATGGAAACGTTAGATCAATATTTAGAGAAACAATTGAAAAATCCGAAGTTTAAAAAAGAGTGGGATGCATTAGATGATGAGTATCAAATTATTCAGAATATAGTTGAAGCACGATTGGCAGCTCATATGACGCAAATGGAGTTATCCGAATTAACAGGTATTACTCAGTCTGATATTAGTAAGATTGAAAATGGCAATGGTAATCCATCGTTAAAAACATTACAGAAAATAGCTCATGCTTTTGGAAAGAAACTAAAGATTGAATTTGTATAAATACTTTCACAGAGTCCGAACATTGTTGTATAATGTTAGTGAATTATTTAGACTTTCACATGGAGGATATAGATATGGCAACAAGTATGGTTATCGGCACTCAATGGGGTGACGAGGGTAAAGGTAAAATCGTTGACTGGATCGCGGAACGTGCAGACGTTGTAGTGCGCAGTCAAGGTGGTAATAATGCAGGTCATACTGTTGTGGTAGATGACAAAGCATTTGCTCTTCGCCTTTTACCAAGCGGCATTTTGTACGATAACAAACAAAATATCGTTGGTACTGGTGTTGTAATCGACCCTAAAGTATTGTTACAAGAAATCGAAGGCCTTGAAAAACAAGGTAAATCTGCAAAATCCCTTCATATTTCTGACCGTGCGCATGTTATCATGCCATATCATATCGCTTTAGATAATGCAGAGGAAGCATCCAAAGGTGATGCTAAAATCGGTACTACTAAAAATGGTATCGGTCCTTGCTACGCTGATAAAATTAACCGTATTGGCATCCGTATCTGCGACTTATATGACCTTGAAACATTCAAACAAAAATTAGCATATAATGTAGAATTCAAAAACAAAATGCTTACTAAGGTGTATGATGCTGAACCTGTTAACTATGATGAAATCTTAGCGGATTACATCAAATACGCTGAAGCGTTGAAACCATATGTAACAGATACTAACATCGCTGTTCTTAAAGCAGTTAAAGAGGACAAAAAGGTATTGTTCGAAGGCGCTCAAGCTACTATGCTTGACCTTGACCATGGTACATATCCATTCGTAACATCCTCTCATCCAATCGCTGGTGGTGCTTCCACAGGCGCTGGTATTGGTCCAAACTACTTGAAAAATATCTTCGGTGTTGTAAAAGCGTATGCAACACGCGTTGGTGCAGGCCCATTCCCTACAGAGCTTCTTGATGAAACTGGCGATAACCTTCGTGAACTTGGTCATGAGTTCGGTACTGTAACTGGTCGTCCTCGTCGTTGCGGTTGGTTAGACCTTATGGTTGTAAAATATGCTGCAGGTCTTAACAGCTTAGATTATCTCGCTATTACACGCTTGGATATCCTTGATTCCTTCAAAGAATTGAAAATCTGCGTAGGTTACAAATTGAATGGTAAAGATGTAGAAGGCTTCCCAGCTAACTTGAAAGATCTTGAAGCATGCGAAGCTGTTTACGAAACATTGCCAGGTTGGGAAACAGATATCTCTGGTATCCGCAAATACGAAGATCTTCCTGAAAATGCTCGCAAATATGTAGAACGCATTGCAGAAGTAACAGGTGTACCTTTGGGTATCGTATCCGTAGGTCCTAACCGTAACCAAACAATTGATTTAGTAAACGTATTCTAAGCTATATCAATTTGATATAATAGGATTGCTCTAGAGTAGACTAGAATTTATCATTATAAATTCTATGGTTTTTCTACTATGCAATCGATTTATAGAATTATACAGATAAGGCCCCTCCATGAGGGGTCTTTTGTATTGAAAGTTATGAGAACACTAAATTGGTATAGTTTATATCTAATCCTTTCGGTTGCTAATGTAGTGCGGTATATCGAAGTATGCTATATGGTTATTAGAAAAACGCTATATCGAAAATTCTATAGAAAATAATTGCGTAAAACCATTATATATACATTTTTATGTATAACTAAATAAATCTATGAGATGAAAATTTATTTAAAATATTCATAGCAAATAGCCTATAGTGTGCTGAAATTAGTTTATAATGTGGTAAAATTTACTCATATATAATTATTTGGTATTCATAATAAATTATTAAGATACAAATATAAAGAAAAAAATAGATTTACATT
>CABSJL010000076.1 GCA_902478055.1 uncultured Veillonella sp.
CCTCTTGAAGAATGGGATTTGCAATTAGCCGATATGGCGAGCTTTATCGTAAAGAAACGGTTAGAGAGCTTGAAGAAAATTAACCTTCTCATCGATTTGATGAACCGTAAATTGACGGGTGGTCTAGAGAATTTAACCATCGGTTATGAACAGCCTTACATGGACAATGGTTCATTAGAATATACAAAGGAAGGCTTTTACGAGCGCATCAAAGCAGCTTTGCCGCAGGATCGTCATCGGATGACCACCAGCGTAGGTCCTCACCGCGATGATTTACGATTCTTCTCTGATGCGATGGATTTAAAGAAATTTGGATCCCAAGGACAGCAACGAACTGCTGTATTATCCTTAAAGTTGAGTGAGCTTGAGTTTATCAAGTCCGAGGTTGGGGAATATCCAGTTTTGTTATTGGATGATGTATTGAGCGAACTTGATGAGTCGAGACGAGCGAATTTATTGCAGTTTATTCATAAACGTATTCAAACATTTATTACTACTACAGACATTCACGATTTTAAAGATTTGAAATCTGTTCAATTTATTTCTTGTGAAGGGGGAAAGGTTCAGTATGGACAGCCTTGATCTTTGTTTACCAAAGGCCTTATCAAAACTGAATTTACTGGAACAATATAAATTAAATACCCTCGTTCACAAGTGGCGTGATGTAGTGGGCGATGTCATTGCAGATCATACAAAAATTGTATCTATTAAGCCTCCAGACATGGTTATCAGTGCAGATAACTCCATGTGGATGCAGGAATTACAGATGCAAAAACGACGCATCATCGAATCTATTAACAAGTATTACCATCAAGAGGTGATCAAAGATATTCGCTTCATTATGAAACGTCAGAGCTATGTGAAAGCTAATACTGATACAGCGATTTCATTACCTGATGAACAGATGATTACAAAACGTATTAATTTCGCAGATATTGTGCTTTCAAAAGAAGACGTAGAAGCCATCGATAAGTCGTTAGAACAGACGGATAACGAAGAATTACGAGCTGCTTTCAGAAAAGTACAAATAACGGCTCGAAAGCGGGAAATCTATTTAGAGCAGCATGGCTATCATCGTTGTGGTCGATGTGGCATGCATATGCAATCTAAACGGGATATATGTCCGACCTGTGAATATGAATTACATCGAAAACATATTAAGGACATTAAGTCTGTCATTCGAAAATATCCGTACTTTAAGTACAGCGACTGTCAGCAATTCATACAATGTACCTTCCCAGACTTTGCAGAAGCGATGCGGGAATCCATATACTTTTACCTAGATAAAATTTATAAAGGATCTATTAATCGCCGTCATATGTATATGGTGGCCATGCTCATTACGCATAAAAAGCCTGATGAGCTAACGGATCAGCATGTTATTAATTTATGTAATAAATATCGGTCTAAGTTCCTTGCTGAAGAAGAACAGCGCAAAATTGATGCCCTTAATGGGACATTAGAAAAGTAGAGGGGGCATTCCTATGTACGTTCATATTGGGGATACCGTTTCCGTGCCTATTGAATCCATCATTACTATGGTGCACGCCAAGGGCGGAAAGTCCCATAAAAGTCCTATTCATCACTATGAAACGCTAGAGTATATTGCTATGGTACCAGAGGAGCAAATCAAGACCTATGTAGTCACTGATGATTGTGTTTACGGATCTGGTATTAGCATTAAGACTTTAATGAGACGAATTGATGAGTTTTATAGTATAATAAAGAGATAAGATTTATTCTGTACATGTGTTGTACCAAATTTCAATCCAGTACAGTGTGATAGATTGTTAGGAGGAGTTTGTTTCATGCCTGAAGAAAATTATGGCGCTCAGAATATACAGGTTCTTGAGGGTCTTGACGCGGTACGTAAACGTCCTGGTATGTACATTGGTAGTACGTCCATTCGCGGTTTACATCACCTCGTTTATGAAGTAGTAGATAACTCTGTAGACGAAGCGCTCGCAGGTTACGCTACACATATCGAAGTATCCATTAATGAAGATAACAGCATCACTGTTGTCGATGATGGTCGTGGTAT
>CABSJL010000077.1 GCA_902478055.1 uncultured Veillonella sp.
ACATCCTCTGCCGTGTAGGAATGAGGGCCTTTCATTAATAACACAAGAACCTCGTCGATGGTCTTGTTCGTTCCGGGATCCACAATGGTCCCATATTGTATCGTTCTATTTTGGCGGTCCATCAAAGGAACGGTGCCAGCGCTCTTGAACAGGCTATTTACAATAGGAAAACTATCCTTGCCGCTGACCCGAATAATACCAACCCCGCCGATGCCGGGCGGCGTCGCAATGGCCGCTATTGTATCATCTATATACATACATATCTCCGTATTTCGATTATCTAGTATTTGTTTTTGTATATGTTCTTCGCCTGTGAAAGTTAAACTAAACTAATCTTTGCATGCGAAGATTAACTTAGGTTAGCTTTCACCATAACCTAAAGAATAAAGGGGGCAGCCCTCAAGCAACCGAGAATATCAGTCACTTGAAAGCTGCACCACTATATTATTTTTTGTACGTAATCACAACGTGACGGAACGGTTCGTCCCCTTCACTGTTAGTAACAACGTTTTTGTCGCCTTGAAGGGCAGTGTGAATGATTTTACGTTCAAAAGCATTCATTGGTTCTAAGGAAACCTTTTGACGGTTGCGTTTCACCTTAGAAGCCAAGCGTTTCGCGAGATTTACCAATGTTTCTTCTCGGCGAGAACGATAGTTTTCCACATCTACAACGATATGGCAGTGGCCAGATACATCCTTGTGAGCCACGAGATTTGTTAAGTATTGAATAGCATCCAATGTTTGACCATGTTTGCCAATCAAAATACCTAAATCTTCACCGTGTACTTGGAATGTAATCTTATCTTTAGTCATCATTTTTTCGATAACCACAGTGAGGCCCATTTGAGTAAACATATCATCGAGGAATTGTTTACCTTTTTCAGCGATTTCTTGTTGATCTTCTTTTGAAAGTTCCTTTTTAGAAGGTTTTTCTTCTACAGAAGCTTCAACTGCTGTGTCTTCTACTTCTGTTTCAGTTGTTGCCACCGGCTGGGAAGCAACAGCTACAGATTGTTCTTCTACATGAGCTACTTCTTCTTGAGTAGCAGTTTTAGCTACAGATGTGAAGAATAAGCGAACAACTGCTGGTTTACGACCAATGCCCAAGAAGCCATTAGAAGGTTGTTCCAAGACTTTAGTTTCTACCAATTCTTGGCCTTCTGCAGCCAATTGAGCTACGCCTTTGGCAATGGCATCTTCAATGGTTTTAGCAGATACATCGATAAATTCCATAGTGTCTCCTATTTCTTAGCTTCTAAGCCTTTGTAAATGAAATGTTGTTGCACAAATTGGAATACATTGGATACGATCCAGTAAATAACCAAACCAGATGGGAAGTTAAGGGAAATGTAACCAATGAATAAAGGCATAAAGATTGTCATAATCTTTTGTTGTTGCGCAGCAGCACCAGATGCACCGCTACTAGTTTGCTTGGACATAATCCATGTAGATGCCGCACTCAATACTGGCAAGATGTACATTGGATCTGGTTCGCCAAGACTAGGAAGCCATAAGAATTGTACATAGTTTTGATCGTATGGATAGCCTTGTAAAGCATAGAAGATAGCGATCAAGAATGGCATTTGTACCAATAGAGGCAAGCAGCCAGCTAGTGGGTTAACGCCCATTTCTTTGTACAATGCACCCATTTCCGCTTGAAGTTTTGCAGGATCGTTTTTGTATTTGTCTTGCAATTCTTTCATGCGAGGCTGTAACTCTTGCATAGCCTTCATGGATTTGATTTGTTTAACAGTAAGTGGTGCCAAAATCGCTTTGATAACGATTGTTAAAAGGATAATAGCCACACCGTAGCTTGGATAGCCTACCATTTGAGTTAATTGGAACGCATAGGTTACCAATGTAGTCATCAATTCAACGATAGGGTGGAATATACTACTTAAGAATTCCATTGTTTCTCCTTTTTCTTACAGTCCGAAACCGTCCTTTGCGCATCTATATATCGTTATGGTATGGTCTAAATTTCATCCATACAGATGCTTAGGTATTTCC
>CABSJL010000078.1 GCA_902478055.1 uncultured Veillonella sp.
CCCTATTATGCATAATTAATTTTGATTAATCTAATTGATAATTTATTTCACTTAGCATTTTTAGGGTAAAAAGAGGAGTCAAAAAATTACCTATATGAATAATTTTTACAAGAAGTTAAGGATTTTACGAAAGTAGTTCGGTTCCGAAATTTTTCTATGTTTTTATTTCCTTTGGTATCTATAGAATTCGCATAAACACTAGCTTTTTAATTATTGCTAACCATTCCTAATAATTAATATCCATTAAATTCCTACTAAATTTACCTCGAATTTAATCATCGAAAATTATCGTATTTCTCCGTTCATAACAAGCATTTATTTCTGTGATAATAATTATCATAAGTTTTTTTAGTGATTTATCGCACATCATCTAAAATCGATAAAATCATCCTCATCTATGCGCATACGGCAATCTTCGATATAGTTAGATTTTATTCATTAGCAGAATTCATTAAGTTTCTGTCTTCCACCATTTTTAAGGCTTTTAAAGATGAAGAAAAGTCTTGTAAACTCGCATGTACATTCATCTTTTGCTCATTACTATTGTATAAGGTATGATAATAGATAAATAAGTTATATAATATTATATATATAGTCAACTCTATATGGTGTTGTGGCTTTCACCAAAATGAAAGCATATATATATAATGACTATATTAATGTAGTTGGAGAGCTATATTTTTAACTCATACATAAGGAGAACAGAGAATGAAAATTTTACTTGTAGAAGACGAAGAAATGCTGAATGGCATTACGGCCAAATATTTGCGTGCAGAGAATATGACAGTTGATACATGCTTCAATGGTCAACAAGCCATCGATTATGTAAATACATCTAGCTATGACGTTATCGTTATGGATATCATGATGCCAGTCCTTGACGGCATTAGCGCTCTTGCACAAATGCGCAACGACGGCAATACAACACCTGTATTGCTTTTAACTGCAAAAGATTCCTTACAAGATAAAGTTACAGGCCTCAACACAGGCGCTGACGATTACCTTGTAAAACCTTTCGATCTTGAAGAATTAACGGCTCGTATTTATGCATTGGCTCGTCGTAATGCGCGCCACGCACAAAACGATATCCACGTAGGTCCACTTACAATTAATGTGCCTCAGCGTACTGTTAAACGCGACGGTGAAACAATCACATTGACTGCTAAAGAATTCGACCTCTTATTCTATTTAGCAAGTAACGAAAACATCGTATTATCCCGTCAACAAATTCTTGACCATGTTTGGGAATACGACTATGAAAGCTACTCTAATCTTATCGATGTATACATCAAAGATTTACGTAAAAAGATCGATACTGATGAGAATGTAAAACTCATTCAAACAGTTCGTGGAGTAGGGTATGTCCTCAAAACAGAAAACTAATGATCCTCACCGAGATCTAGATACCATGTCTGGGGCAGCCACCGATTTATTTAATCGGCTGCCCCTAACCTTTAAAATTATGTCGTGGTATACCATCTTTTTGCTTATCATTTTGATGGTTGCATCCGCATGGATTTACGCATATACACATGAATCCGACAATAAAGAAGTGCGCGAACGCTTACAACAACAAGCGATGATTATGGCTACGGATATCCGCAAGTTTAAACCGTACCAAGATAATACATTCTTCTTTGTATCAACTCAAGACGGCTATATTATTAAAGGCGCCTTGCCAGATGGGTTTCCAAACCAAACAATCCTTTCCTTAGGCCAAGTTGGTGAAATTGCTGCTGGTGATGATACCTTCTACTACTACGATACTCCGGTCAACGAACCGAACTATCGTGGTATTTTGCGTGCTGTTACAAAAGTAAAAACAGCCTCTAAAAAGACGGAAAACCTTTTATACAGCTTACTGTTAGGGAATATCATTTTCTTACTAATTTCCTCCCTAGGCGGTTATCTTTTCATCAAAAAAGGACTTAAACCGGTCCGAACCTTGACGAAAACAGCTAAAGTCATCGGTAAGAACAACGACTTGAGCCGTCGTATCGACATTCC
>CABSJL010000079.1 GCA_902478055.1 uncultured Veillonella sp.
AAGAAACGAACCAAAGTACCTACGATTAAGAAGGTGAAAGCGATGTAAGGCAAAGCGCCCCAAAGGAATAGATTCATCGTGCACCGTCCTCCAATCCATTTGCAACAGACAAGATAATATCAAACAAGAATGCATAAGGCAATTTAGCCTCAATGAAGCGTTCTCTAATGTATTCCAATTTTGGCTTACAATAGTCGTAAATTTCTTTTGCTTTTTCATCATCGATAACGGCACATAATTCAAGAAGTGCTGGAATATAATCTGGCATTTCTTTTGGCAAATCATAGTCGTTTTCTAGGAAGAAAGCTTTAAATTTAACGAGTTCTTCTGCTTGTTCCCCAGTACCTTGTAATTCATAAGTCGACAAATACATAGTTGTATTTTGACTAAAATCAAAGGTACGAACATATTGATCTTCGAATTCTTTTTTATTAGTATCCTCTACATAGTCGAAGAATTCTAATAAACCTTGGCGAAGTTGAGGATGCCCAACGGATTGGGCGTCCTCTCTCCATTCAGGTAATTCGTTATACCATTGTTCATCAGGATAGCGTAGAAGAAATGACGCAATAAGAGCGATTTTCTGAGCATCCTTCATTATTGACATCCCCCTGTAGGGCAAGCAAAACCACGATTGTGTTGCATTTCTAGGCGACCTTCGCGAGATACTTTTACATCAGAAGGAATAACAAAGCGATCGTTGTATTTGGACAATGCCAACAATTTGTACATACCGTACATTTGATCCTCTGTTAAATCAACTTTGTGTTCAATAGGACCATCACCTGTTTCACGACGACGCATATATTCACGCATGTCGAGAACACGTTGCAATGTACGAGCTAAGATTTCTGTATTACCTGCTGTAAACAAGTTAGCAAGGTATTGTACAGGTACGCGCATTTCATGTGCATCTGGCAAGTATACATCAGATGTTACGCGTTGCAAGATTGGGCTGAGTGGTGGCACATACCAAACCATTGGCAATGTGCGATACTCAGGATGCAATGGCAATGCCACGCCCCACTCTTTTACAAGTTTGTATACAGGAGATTTTTGAGCTGCTTTAATCCATGCTTCGGAGATGCCTTCTGCACGAGCCGCTTTGATAACCTCTGGATCATGAGGATCCAAAATCAAATCTAATGTATTTTCGTAAATATCTTGTTCATTTTTTGTAGCCGCCATAGCTTCTACTTTGTCCATGTCGTAGAATACAACGCCAACATAGCGCATACGACCTACACAAGTTTCAGCACAGATTTGAGGCAAGCCATTTTCTAAACGCGGGTAACAGAATACGCATTTTTCAGCTTTATTAGTTTCCCAGTTATAGAAGATTTTTTTGTATGGACAAGATGGAACACAATGTCTCCAACCACGGCATACATCTTGAGATACGAGAACTACACCATCTTCGTCGCGTTTATAAATCGCGCCGGATGGACATGCAGCTACACACGCAGGGTTCAAGCAGTGGTTGCAAAGACGAGGCAAATAACGCATGAATACTTCTTCGTAGTCAAATACGATATCTTGGCCCATCTTAGTTAAGTTCACATCAGAGCGAGCATGTTGACCACCAGCTAAATCGTCATCCCAGTTAGGGCCCCAAGTAACTTCCATTTTTTGTTTCGTTACAAGAGAACGAGGACGAGCAACTGGTTGGTTATTTTTACGACCACCATGAATCAATGTTTCATAGTCGTAAGTCCAAGGTTCGAAATAATCCTTCAACTCTGGTTGTTCAGGATGGAAGAATAATTTCATCAAACGATTTGTTTTGGAACCTGTAGAAAGAGCTAATTTACCAGAGTTATCAAGCGTCCAGCCGCCCTTCCATTTTTCTTGGTCTTCCCAATTACGTGGATAGCCTACACCTGGGCGAGTTTCCACGTTATTAAAGTACATATATTCCGCGCCTTCGCGGTTCGTCCATGTAT
>CABSJL010000080.1 GCA_902478055.1 uncultured Veillonella sp.
TCGTAATCATAATGCGTTGGCTGCCAGTTAATTTAAGAACAGCGCCGAACTCATTCGCTACGTCGATATATTTTTGTAATTGTTCTGGTTGAATGAAACCTGCTGGAACGCGAGGTGTAATTGCATAACGGCGTTGGCCGTTTTTAATGCGTTGTAAATTTGCTGCGATTTGTGCCATTGTTAATCCTTTCTCGAGCCCTCTCTGCGGAGAATAGTGGCCTAAACTACTTAGTTAATCTATGTAATTCTTTATATGTAATCTATATACGCCGTTGGGTTTTGTGAAAGCTTCGCACGTATACGTACAGCGTGATGAGATCAACTAGGCGATGCCTCACCAAAACCCGGCGTAACGATCAGTACGGGTATTAAATACTGACCTGATGTTCCTAGTATAAACTATTTTAACATGTAATAATGTAACCTAAGCTACAAAAATGAAAAATTTCAATATTAATTATTAATAGCATACATGATTTTTGATACTACATAGTGCTATTAAATTTACCTAATTGGTAAATTGTATATTTACATTTGTATTTGAGAGAGTATAATAGAATTAACCTACTAGGTAAATTATTATAAATGGCCATTTATATTGTATCAACCATTCACTATGATTTGAGAGAGTCGGTGACATATTGATGGAACGTTTCACGTAGTAGAGATTCAAGAAATTATTGATTATCATTAGTATAGGAGATATACCTATGAAGATATATGAGAGTAAAACTTTTATTGCTATACCGCCTGGAATGACAATAAAAGAGGTTTTAGAAGATAGGCATATGACGCAAAAAGAATTAGCTACACGAATGGATATGAGTGAGAAGCACATCAGTAAGCTCATTAATGGTGAAGTCCCACTAACACAGGATGTGGCAATGCGTCTTGAACGGGTGTTTGGTGTAGAAGCAAGTTTTTGGAATGGATTAGAAGCCAATTACAGAGAGAAGATATTAAAAGTAGAGTATGAAAACTCCATTGATGAAGAAATCAATTTTGCTAAGCCTTTTGGTTATGCTAAATTAGCACGTTTAGGTATTGTGCCAGAAACAAAAAAGGTAGCGGAGCAGGTCAATAATTTACAAAAGTTTTTTGAGGTAGCTTCTTTAAAAAATGTAGATAATGAAATGGTTATGCCCTTAGTGTATGAAAATATTAAGGATATGGAGCCAGCTAAAAAGAGTGCGATTTATACATTGGTACAAATCACGAAAGGGCAAGCTCGTTTTGTAGAGGTAAATTCTTATGATGCGGAGTTACTAAGAAAATTTATACCTAAAATTGAGGACCTTAAGAGCGAACCATTAGCTAGTGTGAAAGAGCCTCTTAAGGATATGCTAGGAGCATGTGGTGTCATTATCGTATATTTGCCAATTCTTGATAATATAACCTTCACATGTATTACGTATTCCAAAGGAAGCTCCATTGTTCTTGGTATACCAACGGAAGATACTGATGGTTTTTGGAAGTTATTAGGAGAAGCCCTACATAACTTGGTAGAACGAGATTATCAACGTAGTAATCGCAAATACCGTAACAATGATCCTGTAACTGTGGTGAATTATTGAGCCATATTTTGGTAAGTTTTTAAACACCACTTTTTTGTAAGTTTTTAAGGGCTTATAGCACTTGTTAGAGGTTCCCATTAACGTAAGGACTTTCATAGTACGATGTATAGGATTCTTATCCTGTAACAAAATAGCGTATAATAGACATATAGAATATTACTGATATAGGAGATACAATGAAGGTCCTTTACGATACAATTTTGAAAGCAACATATACTGGTCGCCCGAACCGTTTTGTGGTGACCTTAGATTT
>CABSJL010000081.1 GCA_902478055.1 uncultured Veillonella sp.
TCCACATCACTCAAAAACATATCTAGTGGTCGTACATATAAGTCACGTTGATCATATAATTTTTGATACACTACGAACTGTTCACTCGTTTCCGAATGAGTTGCAACATCTAACACATAATAGTACATGCCTTTAAAATGACGATATAAGCCACCCTTTACAATTTTTCGCATTTATAACCTCATCACATAACATACACAAACGGTTACAAATTATATTAATCAAGAGATTCCATATATTGAATAGCCTTAGTCAACATATCTGCTGTAATTTTATATGGAGATACATCAATATCATGAACAGATGTAGCCTTTTCAACAATTTGAGGAATATGCGATGCAGTAAGACCTAACTGTGAAAGTTTAGTAGGCCAACCTAATTCGCGGTATATTGGCAACCACCGTTGTAATTCATCCATTTGTTGGTCAACGGTTAACAAAATAAGTAAGCCATATGCTACCATTTCACCATGCAAATGGTTTTCTTCTGTTTCTTTATTAGTAACACAGCCATAACATACAGCATGAGCCATATTACTATTATATGCCATAGGAACACAACCCGATACAATACCGGTAGTAAAGATAACAGTCATAGCAATGGTATCAAATGCATCACTACGTTTTTTAGCTTGACTGTCTTTATAGGCTTGTATACCATGTGCTAAAATTGGTTCACTACACATAGAAGCTAGAGTAAGGCCTAACTGAGTATTATAATCTTGCTCACGATTGCGAGCAGAAAGATGAGTTTCATAGTGTTTTGCAATAGTATCTCCCATTCCCGCCCACAAGTAACGGCTTGGTGCTTCTACGAGAATATCAGCATCAATAAAGCAGTGCACAGGAGGATGATTTACAAAGGCTACGTCATCAAAAGTATGCTCTGCAGTGTATACAGCTGCTACTTCTGACGTTGCAGCACAAGTAGAGGCAATGGTCGGAATTGTAAAGAATGGTTTATCATCTAACTCTAGAGCTACTACTTTTACCGTATCCATGGCCTTACCACCACCAACAGCAAATATAAAGTCCGCATCTTTTACAGAAGCCATTTGTGCAATTTCCTTACCTCGAGCGAAAGTACACTCTCCACCAAAGTGAATAATATCTAGCACTTTAATCCCTGCTTTATCAAGCACTGGACGAATGTGTGGCAAAGCTTTAGAAAGAGCTGTCTCACCACCAATGATAGCTACAGACTTACCATATAATTTTGTAAATTTGGGAATAGCGTCAAACACCTCATGACCGCCAAAACTATAACTAGGTAAACAATGAGTACTACGCATAAAATCTTCCTTCCTTCTTTCATTATCTATATTCTTATTATAGAAACTTCTACTCACAAAATCAATTTTATATGACAACCCTTAAGACACTAAAAAGGTTCTATACTTTCACCCAAAACGAAAGTATAGAACCATTAATGATATTATTTATTTTCGGACACAAGACCTTTATGGATAAGACCTACAACGAAGCCTAATACCGCAAAGCTCACCCAGCCCAT